>NZ_JAQYWZ010000779.1:0-41889 GCF_036290945.1 Streptomyces sp. BE303 | reverse complement strand
CTTGAGGTCGACGGCGCCGTGCTCGTAGAAGCGGGCGTCCTCGATGTCGACCTGGGCCTGCCGCATGTACGGCGACATCTGGTCGGCGGCGAGGACGGTGCGGTCGCGCTCGTACACCTTGGCGATCAGCCCGCCCTTGGCATCGAAGATCTGGGTGACCTGGGAGAGCGGAGGGGTGTCGAAGTCGTCGGGGATGTCGTCGAAGCCCTCCGCCGTGTCCTTCGCGGTCAGCCCGAGCGCCCCGGCGGCGGGCAGGGCGAGGCCGGCGAGCAGTGCCCCGGACACGACGCTCACGCCGAGGAAGGTCGCACCGTGGCGGGCCAGCCGAAGCGGAGAACTGCGAGGCCGGAGGGGGGCTTCGCCGTCGGGGGAATTCCATATCGGAGGGAGGTTCGATGCCATGCGGGAATACTAGCCGCGGTCCCTCGCTGATCGAACAATTCACCGTGCACGGCTGTCACGGCTCTGTAACAGGTATCGGATTCGACTTATTCATATCAAATCGTATGCGCACTAAATGGCCGTGAAAGGGAAATTCAGGATTCCTGCAAGGAATTCGACAGGCCCCCGCCCGTGGTGCGGAGCCGAAAGGATTCAGTGGAGGCGGCCGTCGTCGGCGGGTTGCCCGCCGACTCCTCCTCCGCCCGTGCGCCCCGTGGCTTCGCCTTGCGTGCCCCTCTCGTCCCGTGACCCTGATACCCACTAGATGCCGTGGGCGGGGTGAAAGGTTGCGCACGTCCGGAAGTTTCGGAGGCCGTCCCGGGTGCCCCGTCACCTTTCGGGGCGCTGGGGCACTCCGCTCGTCACCGGCCCGGCCTAGGGGCGTTCGGGAGTAGCTGTATTCGTCATGGCTCGCGTACCCGGCGGTGCGGTCGAATTCGCCCGGATCGTCGGTGATCATCCATTCGTCGACGAATGACCGGACGTCCGCAGAGCCTGCTCGGGGCCGTATGTGGCGCTCTTGCGCGCAGGGTCGGCCGTCCGGACCGCGACCGCACAGTCACCCTGCCGCCCCGCCGGTGCCGGGTCAACGGCGCGTCGCCAGAGCGCCCCGAATCCGGGCCGGAACCGCCCGAAGGGGCAACCCGGCGTGCCCCGTGCCCCTGCCCCCTGCCCCGTGCCCCGTGCCCCGTGCCCCGTGCCCCGTGTCGCCGGGTTTGTCGCGGTGTCGGGGGCCGGCGGTGGGCGCGTCCCGCAGCGGGTGAGGCGGTCGCCCAACTGCACGCCTTCCGGTGGACCTTGGTCGGGTCCGCCGGCTGCGGCCCGTACGCTACCGGCCATGACGCACATACCTGCAGCGCGGCGGCCGGGCCTGGCCGAGCACCTGCGTGACAAGGGCGCGGCGATGCGCGACGCCGCCCGCCGGCGGCCCGAGAGTTCGGACTGGGACGAGGAGATCGGCGCGGTCTGCGTGGCCGACGACGCGACCGGGGTCCGCAAGGTCCGGGTGGGGGACTGGTCGTTCGTCGGTGACGGCGGCCCCGACATCGGCGGCTTCGGCCTCGGCCCGTCCTCTCCGGAACTGCTCTGCGCGGTGATCAGCACCTGCCTGACGCACACCGTCCTGTGCATCGCGGCACTGTCGGACGTCTCGCTCGACCGGGCCGAGGTCCGGGTGAACGCGCGCAACAACGATGCCCGGTTCTTCGGTGTGCCGACCGAGGCGCCCGCCGTGCCGTACGACCTGACGGCGGTGGTGGAGCTGCGGGGAGCCGCCTCGCCCGAGGAGTTGGCAGAGCTGCTGGCCGCCGCGGACGCGCGGTGCCCGATGCTGCAACTGGTCCGTTCCCAGCACACCGTCACGGTCCGCCCGGCCTGAGCCCCTTCTCCTCCGCCTTCCCCGCCCCGGCCGCGTCAGCGCGCGGCCGGGGCGGGGCCGCCTACGCAGGCCCCGGCGAACCCAGTAGCGGGTGCCGGCCGACCGGGCTCCGCGGCCGACGCCCTCGTGACGACGTGTCCGGGGAGCGCGCATGTCTCCCCGGAGCTCGGCGGAACGAACTCAGTGGAACACGACGGCGTAGCCGCCCGTGACACTCGCCAGGCACGCCCGGTGGAGCTGGTGCCAGGCGAAGCGCTCCGATTCGAACGGTTCGTCGGCCGCGTCCCTCCCGGCCGGCCCGGTCTCCTGCGGGCCGAGGGCGAGGCCCCCGGCGTCGACGCCGATGCCGAGGGCAGGCGCGACGGCCGAGAGCTCCGCGAGGAGACGCTGGGCGGAGCCGACCATCCCGGCGCCCGCGACCTCCGCCTCGGGAGGGAGGAAGAGCGGGTCGGCGAAGTCGACCGGCACGTAGTAGCCCGCGTTGTCGGCGTGACAGAGCAGGTGGGACGAGAACATCGACGTCTCGTCCTGGATCTTCTCGCAGTCGCGGTCCCACTCCTGCTCGCCGATCGACGCGGCGGGCGTGACGGGCTCACCGCGCCCGACGAGCACCACGATGCGGCGCAGCTGGGTCAGGTAGCCGTACGGGAAGCCGCCGGAGAAGGTGGGGGAGTGCGGCGGGCCGGCGATCGGCGGCTCGTGCCAGTCGACTCCCTGTGCCGCGAGCGCCCGGCCGAGGCGGGCGAAGGCGCGCCGGTGGTAGTCGAGCCCCTCGGGGTCGTTGCGCGCCTGGTCGTGGAGGAGGCCGACCGATATCGAAAGTCCCATGGGCACGCAGCCTAGTGCGCGCCGGACGACCACCGGCCGGTCGGGAGGTCGGCGGTCTCGTTCCGGCATCGGCTTCGTTCACAACAGGACCAGCGACGCGCAGGCCGGGTCCGCCCGACGCTTCTCGCCCGGGGGCGGGTGGGTCGTGAAAGTCTGAGCGGCGGTCACCTCGGGTTCGGCCCGGGGCGGTGGGAGGCACGGAGGAAGTTCTGCCGATCCACCCGCAACCCCCTGGGGGATGCGCGCGTGCGCGCTTCCAGTCCGCCTACGACGAGGGCCTGCCCGCTGCCCGCTACCTCATGCGCGAACTCGAACTCCTGAGTGTGCACTTCACCCCGCACGGGGTGGAGTTGCTGGCCGATCTGCGCCAGCAGACCGACCACCTGTAGTGCCACCCTGAGCAGAACCGAACGAGGAGGGTCCGGTGCTCCAGCACCTCATCACACAGGACGCCGGCCTGCGAATGGTCCCGACGGACCGGGGCAAGTTGGCCACTGCGGTTGGCCGACTTCAGGACGATCTACGGGCTTTGCCCGAGGAGGCCGATCCCGTCCGCACCCGGGCCCTCACCCGGTGGATCGGCGTCGGGCAGATGTGTTTGGGCCAACACGAGGCGGCCCTGACGTTCCTGCGGCAGTCGCTCGACTTGGCCGCAGCGAGCGGCAACACCCGAGCGGTCGTCGCCACCAGCCTCAACCTCGGCGACGCCCACCGCTACGCCGGTGACATGCGGGCAGCGGAGGCGCTTTACCGCAGCGCCCTGGGCACCGCGCGGAGCCAACACCCGGAACTGGTGGACTTCGCGCTCCAGCACACCGGTAAGTACCTGATGGAGCGCGGCGATCTCGCAGGCGCCGAGGCCCATCTCCGGGAAGCGCTGCGGCTGCGGATCGCCAAGGGTGACACCGAGCTGATCGGGTCCACACAGGCAGCACTCTCGCGGGTGGAACTGCTGATCGACCACGCCGCCGCGCCGGGGGCGGGCGACACTGCGCCTCGCCAGTGGAGCGGTCAGTGGACCTCGTGGCTCCGGTCCCACACCACGGCCCGTACCCCGGACCGGTGGGCAGAGGACTTCCCCGCCATCCGGGGCGCCGTACGCGGGCTGACCGCGCATCAGCGGGTGCACCCGCGACACCTGCGCGACCAGCTGTTCCCGGCCGAGCTGATCACCGCTATGGCGCAGGAGGCCGAGGCGGCCCTGACTGCCGACGGCTACCTTCACAACGGCAAGTGGAACGCGGCCGTGGGCGACGCAGCGAACCGCTTCGCCGGGCAAGTCGATCTCGCTGCAGTCGTCACGGAGTCCACCGGACTGGAGGTCGAGCAGCCGCACAACGGCGTCTATATCGCCTATCTGGAGGAGGGCCAGTTCCTCGACTTCCACGTTGACGAGTTCGGGTTCGGTGAGGCCAACCTGATCCTGTGTCTCAAGCACGAGCGTTCCGTCGCAGGTCTCACCGTGAGCACTACCGTCTTCATCGGCGCTGACGGTTACCGTGCGTGCGATCTCGCAGCGGGCGAGTGCGTTGTGTTCGATGGGGCGATCACCCCACACGGAAGGACGCCACTCGGCGCCGGAGAGCGCGTGGTCCTCATCAGCTTCGGATTCCGTGCGCGTGATGTGGCCAGGCGCTCGGCCGCTCCAGGGCGTACATGTGTCCCATGGACCGGATGACGCGGTCGAACCGCCAGAACACCAGCGCGTCGTACGCGCCCGAGTTGCTGAGCCGGCGCTGAAGCTGCGGGCGCTCCCACGGAGGGTCACGGCGGACAGCCGCTGCCTGGGCGTGACGGCGCCGGGTTCGGTCGAGCACCCGGCGCCGGGCCGGTGCCGTCACCGGGCACGCGGGGCGCTCACCGCCCGGCGGGGGCCGACTCCTCCGGCCCTTCCGGTCCCGCCGTCGCGAGCTCCGGCTCCAGACCGTCCGTCACCGGCGGCACGCCGCGGCCGGTCTCCAGCCGCCACGCGTCGAACGCCCACGCCGTCGCCACGACCAGCCCCGCCCCGAGCAGCCAGCCGCCGAGCACGTCACTGGCCCAGTGCACGCCCAGCGCGACGCGGGTGAAGCCCACGCCGAGCACGGACACCGCGGCCACGGCCCAGGCGGCCGGCCGCAGCGCCCTCGGTACCACCGGCTCCAGGACGAGCAGCAGGACCGCGCAGGAGACGGCGGCCGTCATCGCGTGCCCGGAGGGGAAGGAGTATCCGGGTGCCAGGGCCACCGGGTCGGGCAGGCTTGGGCGGACCCGGCCGACGGCCGCCTTGACCAGGAATCCGGTGAGTCCTGCCGCGGTCTCCGTGGCGGCGGCCCACGCGGCCAGCCTCCACGCTCGCCGGTACAGCAGCCAGCCCACGGCCGCCGCGACCAGCAGGCGCAGCGTGACCGGGTCCCACACGCGGTCGCTCAGCACGCGGATCACGGACAGCAGCGCGGGGTGCCCGAGGACGGCGGTGTGCAGGCGGTCGGCGGCGCCGCGGTCGAGCTCGGCCAGCGGCGTCCAGCGTGCCTCGATCAGCACCAGCAGGACGCCGGCCGGTACCGAGGCGAGCGTGAACGCGCCGGCGGCGGCCAGCAGCCGCCGGCCGAAGCGGCGGTCGGCGGCGCGCAGCGGTCGGCGCGGGGGGCGCCGGCGGAGGGATCGGGAATCGGTGTTCATCCTTCGACGGCTACCCACGTTCGGGCTGGTCAGGCCCCGGATCCGGCTCGATCGGCGAGCGCCGGCCGGCCCGGTCCGCCTCCAGCTGGGCGGCGAACGAGATGCCGAGGAGCAGCGCGATCGCCGTGAGGTAGGCCCAGACGAGCAGCGAGACGCCCGCGCTGAGCGGCCCGTACACGGCGTCGAAGGACCCGCTGATCTTCAGGTAGGTGCGGAGCAGCCAGGTCGCCGCCAGCCAGAGCACCAGGTGGACGGCGGCGCCGAAGGCGAGCCAGCTGTAGCCGGGCTGCTTGCGCCGCGGCGCGCGCCGGAAGATCACGACGGAGGAGAGCAGGGCCAGGCTGAACCCCAGGGGCCGGTGGAGCACCGACCAGACGGTCACGAAGACGCTGTTCGGCCGGTAGACGTCGGCCACGGAGGCGGCGATCTCCGGGCCCGCGACCAGGACGACGAGGCCCGCTCCCATCGGGAGTCCCGCCAGGACGGCCATCACCAGGCCCCGGCCGTACTTGCGGTGGGCGGGGCGGTCCCGCTCGATGCCGTAGATGCGATTGGCGCCGCGTTCGATCTGGCTCATCGCCGTGACCAGGTTGACCATCGAGAACACCAGGCCGAACCAGAGTGCGACCGTGCCGCCCGAGCCGGCCCGCGTCCGGCTGCGGTCCAGCACGTCGCGGACCATGTCCGCGCTCGGCCCGGCGGTCAGCCGTTCGATGGTGAGCTCGGCGACCATCCCGATCCGCTCGGTGTGCATGACCTCGGAGAGGCCGATGACGGCGATGGCGAACGGGACGACGGCCAGGACGGTCTGGAAGGCCAGGGCGCGGGCGTGACTGAACCCGTCGGCGTACCGGAAGCGGACCACGGCGTCGCGGAAGAGCGGCCAGCGGCCGTGCTCCCGCAGGGTCGCGACCGCCTCGTCGGCGGAGAGGTCGCCGCCCCGGCCCCGCACCCTCCTCGCGGTGCCCATCAGCCCGCCGCCCCGACGGTCCGGGGACCCGCTTCGGTCGGTGGTCCCGCCGGAGAGGGTCCCGTCGGCTCCGTCGCCGGGCGCGGCGGGGGCACGGTGGCCCGCCTCCGGCCGGGACGGTCGCCCGCGGGGACCGGGGCGTGCACCAGCAGCGCGCCCGGCCGCACGGTCAGGCGCAGCCGCCGGCCGTCGCCCACCGGCTCGCCGTCCAGCTCGCGCGGGCTTCCGTGCTCCGTGACGAGCGTGATCCGGCGGCCACGGAAGTGTTCCAGGCTGCTCCCGTTCCCGCGCGCGGAGCGCTCGGCCTGCGTGGGTTGCGCGTCCCGGTCGGCCTGCCCGGTCCCGCCGCGCCGCGGGTCGTGCTCCTGCCGGCCGTGCCGACCGGTCACCAGCCGGAGCGTCGCCGTGCACCAGCCGGCGAGCCCCCGGGGCTGGAACAGGACCAGGTCGAGCACACCGTCGTCCGGTTCGGCCTGCGGCAGCAGGCGCACGCCGCCCTGGAGCGAGCCGACGTTGCCCACGACGGCCATGGCGGCGCGGCGGTGGAAGGTGGCGCCGTCGTCGAGCGTGACGGCGAGCCGCATCCGCCGGTCCCCGAGGTGCCGGGCGATCCCCACCAGGTAGGCGGCCCAGCCGAGGCGGCGCTTGAGGCCGCGCCCGGTGTCCGCCATGACGGCGGCGTCCAGGCCGATCCCGGCCATCGCCCCGACGAGGGTCGGTTCGATGCCGTCGCCCTCCGCCAGGGCCAGGTCGATGCGGCGCGGTGCGCCGTCGAGCGCGGCGGCCAGCGCCCGGGCCGGCGAGGTCGGCAGGCCGAGGTTGCGGGCGAGCAGGTTGCCGGTGCCGCACGGGACGACGGCCAGCGCGGTCCGGGTCCCGGCGAGGGCCTGGGCGCAGGCGGTCACGGTGCCGTCGCCGCCGCAGACGACCAGCAGCGGGAAGCCGTCCGCGACCGCCCGGGCGGCGGCCGACCGCCCGAGGTCGTCGGGGTCGGTCTCGGCGAGCCGGGGCTCCCGGTACCCGTGCGCCGCGAGCACCGCGAGGACGTCGTCGAGAACGGCGGGATCGGTCACCACGGGGTTGGACACCACCATCGCGCGTCGGCCTGCGGGGCCGGCGGCTTCCCGGCTCCCGGTGGCCGCGCCCACGGTGGCCGACCCGGGCGCGGCCTGCGTGGGCGGCACGGCCCGCCGTGCCGCGGGGCGTCGTTCGGGCCGCAGGAGCGTGCTCAGGACCCAGAGGGCGACGGCGCCGTTCAGCAGCCCGGCCACCACGTCCGTCGGGTGGTGCATCCCCCGGTAGAGCCGACTCGCCGCGACCAGCAGCGGCACCAGGCAGAGCAGCGCGACGACCGGGAGGTACCGGCGCCGGCCCTTCGCCGACCGCAGCGCGAGCACCGCCAGCGCTCCGTACAGGGCCGTCGCGGCGCCCACGTGCCCGGACGGGAAACTGGAGGTGGCCAGGGCCCCGTCCAGTCGGACCACGTCGGGCCGGGAGCGGCCCACCAGCGCCGCCGCCGTCACGAACACGACGGCCTGGGCGAGGACCGCGCCGCCGACGAACAACGCCTCCCGCCACCGGCGCGGCCGCCCCGCGAGCACGAGCGCCAGCATCACCGCGGCGGTCGCGGCGACGATGGCGGGGGTGAAGCCGATCGCCGAGACCCACCCGGAGGCCCGGTCGAGCGACGGGTTCCGGTGCTCCGCCAGCCAGGTCACGACCGTCGGCTCCCGCTGGTCCCAGAGGCCGAACGGCGGATGCGTGACGAGGAGTCCGGCCAGCACCAGCACGACGGTCTGGGCCGGCAGTGCCAGGACGATCCGCCTGACGGAGCGTATGCCCCCTGGTGTCATCATGCGGGCCGTGTGCCCCGAACCGGCCGCTTCACGCGTTCCCGGCCGGCCCCGGGCGGAGCAGGGCCCGGTGCGTCAGGCCCGGTGCGTCAGGCCCGGCGCGTCAGGCCCGGCGGGTCAGGCCCGGTGCATCGGGCCCATGGGCGTCAGGATCCGGGGTGGCAGGTCCTCCGAGTGTCAGCAACCCGTCCGAGCGTCAGGAACTCCCCGGACCGGACCGGCGGATCGCCCGCCGCCGCGGCACGGCCGGGAGTGGGAGAGGGAACGGCGGGTAGCAGACGGACTCCTCCCCACGACGGCCCCGCCGCACGGTCGGCCGGCGGGGGAGCGGACGGCGCCCGAGGGGCAGAAGGGACAGGTGCGATCCGGCATGCTGGGCCAGTCACACGCGGTCAGCGGGGCACTGATCTTCGCCGCGACGGCGTCGTTCCTGCCGGAGGCCCTGCTCGGCAAGGAACTGCGCCCCGGCGAGATCCTGGTGGGCACGCTGCTCTGCGCCGGGGCCGCGCTGCTCCCCGACCTCGACCACCACGACGCGACACCCGCGAACCTGCTGGGCCCGTTGTCGAGGGGGCTCTGCCGCCTGGTGGGCAAGCTGAGTGGCGGACACCGCCACGCCACCCACTCGCTGCTGTTCGTGGCACTCGTCAGTGGCGGCACCTGGTGGGGCGTCACCCGTCTCGGCGACGGCTTCACCCTCGGTGTCACCTTCTTCCTCCTCGCCCTCGCGGCGCGCGCCCTGCACCTGCATCCGCCCGGGCACGGGCTGACCGCGTGGGTGACCTCGGTCGGTCTGGCCGGGGTCGGCACGGCGACGGTCGCCGCCTGGTTCGACGGCATCGCCGGCTGGCTGCCCTACACGGTCGGTCTGGGCGCCCTGACCCATCTGCTCGGCGACTGCCTGACCCGGCAGGGCGCGCCGCTGCTGTGGCCGTACCGGCGGCGCTTCGAGGTGGTCCTGATCCGGCGGACCGGCAGCCGTCGGGAGACCCGCTTCTTCGTGCCGCTGATGACCGTCGCCACCTTCGGGGCCCTCTGGTTCACCGCCTTCGCCCCACGCTTCGCCATGAGCTGACCGCCGACCGCGCCGCCGACCGTGCCTCCGACCGCGTGTCCGGCCTCGGTCCGGAGCCGCTCGGCAGGCCCGGCGCCGCGGGCCCGTGCGGACAGGGCGGCGACGGCCGGGCCTGCGACGGCCGGGCCCGGGGCGGCGGGGGTGATGCCGTCGCGTCCGGGGGCCGGTTCAGCGTGCTGCGGTTCCTGCGGGGTGGGCGCTGTCCTCGAAGTGGTCCGTGGTGGCCGGTTCGGGGGCTCTGGGCGCGGTGCGCTGCCGGGCGGTCTGGCAGGTGCTGCACGTGTGCCAGTGCGGTCGGACCCCCGACCGGTCGGTGTCGGTGAAGCGGTGCGGGGCGAGGGTCATCTCGCCGGTGTCCAGACCGCACAGGGTGAGGGGGCCGCAGACGCCCGACGCGTCCGCGGGGGCGGCGTGCGCGAGGCGCACCGGGTTCTCCGGGTCCGCCGGCGTGTGGTCGGGTCCGAGGATCCGAACGTTGGTGGGCATGTCCAGTTCCAGTACGACGATGATGTCCATCTTCTCAACGTGGCCGCCCGCGCGGTCCGTCGCACCCGCACGGTGGCATCCGGACCAGCCGGACCAGCCGGACCGGCGCGACGGGCTCCGGTGGCGCCCGGTCAGGAACGCAGCACGGCGGTGGCGGTGTCGGGGTGGATGGTGAAGACCCGGTCCAGGCCGACGATGCCGAGGATGCGGGCGGTGTTGGAGGGTACGGAGGCCAGCGCGATGCGGGCGCCGTGGCCCACGGCGACGTTGCGGGCGGCCAGCAGGACGGTGATGCCGCTGGAGTCGCAGAAGTCCAGCCGGGCCAGGTCGAGGACCAGCAACTGTCCGCCGGCGAGGGGGAGGGTGTCGACGGCCTCGCGGAGGCCGGGGGCGGTGTGGTGGTCGAGGTCACCGGCGATCTCCAGTACGGGACCGGTCGCGGCGTCTCGGGTGGTGATCGTCAGCGGGTTCATCCGTGCTCTTCACTCGTAGCAGGGGCCGGGGAGGGGATGCCGAGGGCGAGTAGGGCGGTGTCGTCGTCCAGGCCGTCGCCGAAGCCGGCGAGCAGCCCGGTGAGGGCGGTGACCAGGGCCTGAGGCCCGGCCGGGGCGCGGGTGGCCGCGAAGGCGAGCAGGGCCTCCTCGCCGTACAGCTCGCGGTTCGGGCCGATCCGGGCCTCGGTCAGGCCGTCGGTGTAGAGCAGTAGTGTGTCCCCGCGGGAGAGGACGGTGCGGGTGGGCGTGAACTGGGCGTCGGGCAGCACGCCGATGAGCATGCCGCCGGGAGTGGGAAGGAACTCGGCGGTGCCGTCCGCACGCTGGACCAGCGTCGAGGGGTGGCCGCCGGAGGCCAGCTGCACCGTGCAGGTGTCGCCCCGGGGGTGCAGGACACCGAAGACGGCAGTGCAGTAGCGGGTGTCGCCGCCGCTGGTGTACCGCTCGTTCAGCACGGTGTTGAGCGTGTGGAGCACCGTGACCGGGTCGGGGTCGTGCAGGGCGGCGGCGCGCAGGGTGTGGCGGGTCAGCGAGGTCACGGCGGCGGCCTGGGGGCCCTTGCCGCAGACGTCGCCCAGGAAGAACGCCCACCGGGCGCCGTCCAGGGGGAACAGGTCGTAGAAGTCTCCGCCCAGCAGGTCGGGCGAGGCGGTGTGGTAGTGCGAGGCGGCCTCCAGCCCCGGCACGACGGGCAGGGCGGAGGGCAGCAGGCTCTGCTGCAGCACGGCCAGCGCCTCCTGGAGGCGCTCGCGGTCCGCCTCCGCCTGCCGGCGGGCCTCCTCGGCCGCCCGCCGGGCGCGTAGCAGCTCGGTTTCGTAGGCCCGGCGGTCGCGGGCGTCGAAGACGCTGGTGCGGATGAGCATCGGCTCGCCGCCGGCGCCGGTCTTCACCCGGGAGGTGACCAGGACCGGCAGCCGCGTGCCGCCGGCCGCCTTGAGCTCCAGGGCGATCCCGCTGATCTCGCCGTTCAGGTGCAGCAGGGGCGCGAAGTGCGTCTCGTGGTAGAGCCTGCCGCCGACGGTGAGGAGGTCGGCGAACCGCATCCGGCCCACCACCTGGTCACGGCCGAGGCCCAGCCAGTCCAGCAGGGTGGTGTTGATCTTCGCCACGGTGCCGTCCATCAGGGTGGACAGGTAGCCGCAGGGCGCCTGCTCGTACAGTTCCTCGGCGCTGTCCTCCAGGAGGGCGGTGAACGTCGCGTCGGGGGCGTCCAGGCCCTCCTCCCGTCTCGGGCCGCCGGGGCTCCGGTCGCCGGCGCGAGCCGTCATCGGGCGGCTCCGACGAAGCCGAGGATCGCCTCGGCCGTGGCCTCCGGCGCGCTGAGCTGCGGGCAGTGGCCGGTGGCGTCCAGGGTCACCAGCTGGCTGCCGGGGATCGCGGCGTGGACGTAGGCGCCCACCTCACGGGGGGCGATCACGTCCTGGGCGCACTCCAGCACCAGCGTCGGCACCGTCACCGACTTCAGGTCGTCACGGCTGTCGGACAGGAACGTGGTCCGGGCGAAGACCCGCGCCATGTCCGGATCGGTCGCGCAGAACGACGTGGTCAGCTCCTCGCCGAGCTCCGGCCGGTCCGGGTTGCCCATGATCACCGGGGCCATCGCCGCGGACCAGCCCAGGTAGTTGGACTCCAGCGACTCCAGCAGCTCGTCGATGTCCCCGGCGTCGAACCCGCCCCGGTAGCCGTCCTCGTCTATGTAGCAGGGGGAGGGCGCCACCATCACCAGCCGGGAGAACCGCTCCGGGGCGGCGGCCGCCGCGAGCACCCCCACCATGGCGCTGACCGAGTGCCCCACGAACGTCACGTCCCGCAGGTCCAGCTCCTCGACGACCTCGACCACGTCCCGGGCGTAACCGTCCAGCGAGCTGTAGCGGTCCTCGGTCCACGCGGACGCGTCCGACCGGCCGGACCCGACGTAGTCGAACAGGACCACGCGGTAGTCGCCCGCCAGGGCCGGAACGACCAGGCGCCACATGTTCTGGTCGCACCCGAACCCGTGCGCGAGGACGACCACCGGCCCGTCGGCACGCCCGGTCACCCTGATGTTGTTCCTGCGTGCGACATCCATGCCCACCAGTCTCCCACCCGCCCGTCCGGCGCCTTCTCGGGGCCTCGGGTGCCGGGGGGCGGGTGCAGGGTGCCGGGCCCGGACATCGGGCAGTGGCCCGGCTGCGGGCACCCCGCCGCCCCGGTTCGTCGACCGAGGCTCCGATCCGCGGGTGTGCACGGGCAGGCGGGGCGAGTGCGCCGGTGGGACCGGAATCGGCGGGAATGCCTCCCGGTGCTGTGACCGGACGGGTACACCGGGTTGCACCGGCGGACCGTCGGCCGACGGAATGTCGTGGGACGTCCAGGTCGGGAGTGGCCAGGAACAGCGAGCGGTCGGCTCGGGGACTCAAGGGCAGTACGCCGACGGACGATGCACAAGATGATCGTCACCTACGGGGCTGTCCCGGCCCCGGGGCGGTCGGTTTCGTGAATGGAGCCATCCATGCGATTGTCCGCGCGCTGCGCGTCCGCCGCACTCGTTCTGCTCGTTCCGTTGTGTGCCGCGCAGGGCACCGCAGTCGGCGAAACCTCCGGGAGGGCCTATGCGGCCCCGTTGCACAAGGCGGCCCGGGCCGTCCCGGGCCAGTACATCGTCACCGTACACAAGGGCCTGGACCCGGCCGCGACGGCCGCCGAGGTCCGCGGCGTCGAGCCGCTGCACACCTACCGCCACGCCCTGAACGGCTTCTCCGCCCGCCTCGACCCGGCCCAGCTGGCGCAGGTACGGGCTTTGCCCGGTGTCGAGGCCGTCGAGGAGAACGCCTTCGTGAGCACCCCGGCAGGCGCCACCGCGCCTGCCCCGAAGACCCGGGGAGCCGCCTCCAGCTGGGGTCTGGACCGCATCGACCAGCAGGACTGGGACAAGGCGGCGGCCACCGGTGACGGTCAGTTCACCGTTGAGGGTGACGGAGCCGGTGTCACCGCCTACCTGATCGGCACCGGCATCGAGTTCGGCCACGACGAGTTCGAGGGCCGCGCCGTCCGCGGCACCGACGCCGTCGGTGACGGGCAGAACGGCGCCGACTGTCAGGGCGTCGGCACCCACGTCGCCGGCATCGTCGGCGGCAAGACCTACGGCGTCGCCCGCAAGGTCAACCTGGTCGGCGTCCGCGTCGTGGGCTGTGACGGCCAGGGCACCAACGAGCAGCTCATCGCCGGCCTCGACTGGGTGGCGGCCAACGCCAGGAAGCCCGCCGTCGCCAACATCTCCGTCGGCGGGGACGCGAACGAAGCGATCAACAAGGCCGCCGACGCGCTCTCCAACGCGGGCATCCTGCCCGTCGTCTCCGGCGGCAACGGTGCCCGGGACGCCTGCCTCTCCTCCCCCTCCTCCGCCCAACGGGTCATCACCGTCGGCGCGACCAACAAGTACGACGAGGAGACCGACTTCAGCAACTACGGCACGTGCGTCTCGCTGTACGCGCCCGGCGAGGACATCACCTCCGCCAAGCTCGGCGGCGGCAGCGTCGTCCGGGGCGGCACCGCCATGGCCGCCCCGCACGTCACCGGCACCGTGGCCCTCTACCTCGCCGGACACACCGGCGCGACCCCCGAAGACCTCGCCCTGTGGCTCTCCACCGAAACCACCAAGGGCGCCCTGACCGTCAGCAAGAGCAGCCCCAACGAGCTGCTGTACACCGCCGGCCTCTGACCGGCCCGGACGCGCTCCGGACGCCCCGCCGACCTCAGGGCCGGCGGGGCGTCCGCGTCGCGGGCCAAGCCCCGGCGGGCCCGACGGCTCGTGATCGCGAGTATCGCCGGGAACTCCGTCGGTGGCCTCCCCCGATCGGGGGAGTGATCTTTCCCGCCTTCCCGCGATGCGGAGGGAGGCCCCCGGAAACCAGGATCGTGCCCACACCGAACGATCTCCAGGAGTTGACCGATGCGTACGCAGATCCGGCAGGCCCCCAGTTCTCCGACCGGGCAGCGGGGCGGCAAGCGGCGACGGGCCGTGTCGGCCGTGGCCGCGGCAGCCTTCGGCGTCATGACGGCGGGCGTCCTCGCCCCGCCCGCCGCCCTCGCCGCCGACCCCGCCACCGCCTCCGCCCGCGCGAGGCCGGACGCCGTCCAGCAGGTCCTGAACACGCTGGTGCGTGACGACGGGCTGCCCGCCGCGCTGGCGAGCGTCAAGGGAAGGGACGGCCGTACCCGTACCTACACCGCCGGGACCGGCGACCTGGCCACCGGCTCGAAGGTGCCCAGGGACGGCCAGGTCCGGATCGGCAGCAACACCAAGACGTTCACGGCGGTCGTGGTCCTGCAACTGGTCGCCGAGGGGAAGCTCGGCCTGGACGACTTCGTGGACACCCACCTGCCCGGCCTCGTCCGGGGCGAGGGGATCGACGGGAGCACCATCACCGTCCGCCACCTCCTCCAGCACACCAGCGGACTCCCCGAGTACGGCAACCACCTCGACGACGACGAGATCAGGTACCGGTACGTCGAGCCCCGCGACCTGATCGACATCGCGCTCCGCTACCCGGCCGACGCGGCCCCCGGGAAGGTGTGGGGGTACAGCAACACGAACTACGTCCTGGCCGGCCTGATCGTCCAGAAGGTCACCGGCCGGCCCCTCGCCGAGGAGATCGACCGGCGCATCGTCAAGCCCGTCGGCCTGCGCCACACCTACTTCCCCGCCCCCGGGGACATGACCATCCGCGAGCCGCACCCCAAGGGCTACCACCGCAACCCGACCGACGGTCCGTTGCGCGAGTACACGGAGATGGACCCGTCATGGGGCTGGGCGGCGGGCCAGTTGATCTCCACCAACTCCGACCTCAACCGGTTCTTCGGCGCGCTCCTCGGCGGAGAACTCCTCCCGGACGCCCAGCTCGCCGAGATGCGCACCACCGTCCCCGTCGGCGGGCCCTCCGACCTGCGCTACGGGCTGGGGCTCACCAGCAGGGCCCTGTCCTGCGGCGGCGTCTACTGGGGCCACGGCGGCGACATCGCGGGCTACGAGACCCGGGGCGGCGTCACCGACGACGGCCGCGCCGCCAACGTCGCGGTGACCGGCGTCCCGTGGACCGACGCGGGCACGAAGCACGTGCTGGAGGCCGTGGACAAGGCCCTGTGCGGCTGACACCCGCCGACCTCCCGGGCCGGACGTGCCGCGCCGTGCCGTGCCGTGCCGTGCCCGAGCAACCCCGACCGACGAACCGACGATCCCCCAGGAGTTGACCCATGCAGGACCAGACACGCCGAGGACTCCGGCGGCGACACGCCCTGTCGGCCGCGGCCGCGCTGGCCGTCGGCCTCACCGTACCGGGTGTCCTGACGGCGCCCCAGGCCGCCGCCACCGGGCCGGACACCGTCCGACGGAGCCTGAACGCACTGGTGCGTGACGACGGGATGCCCGCCGCGCTGGCGAGCGTCCGGGACCGTCACGGCCGCACCCGCACCTACACCGCGGGGACCGCCGACCTGGCCACCGGCTCGAAGGTGCCCGTCGACGGCCAGGTCCGGGTCGGCAGCAACACCAAGTCCTTCGTCGCGGTCGTGGTCCTGCAGCTGGTCGCCGAGGGGAGGATCGGTCTGGACGACTTCGTGGACGCCCATCTGCCCGGCCTCGTCCGGGGGGAGGGGATCGACGGGCGCGACATCACCGTCCGCCAGCTCCTCCAGCAGACCAGCGGGCTCCCCGACTACAGCAGCGACCTCGGGGACGACGCCCGGTACTACGACCCGAACGAACTGCTCGCCTTCGCCCTCCGGCACCCCGCCGACTTCGCCCCCGGCAAGAAGTGGAAGTACAGCAACACCAACTACGTGCTCGCCGGCCTTCTCGTCCAGGAGGTCACCGGCCGCCCGCTCGCCGAGGAGATCGACCGGCGCGTCGTCCGACCCGCCGGGCTGCGCCACACCTACTTCCCCGCCCCCCGCGACGCGGGCATCCGGGAACCCCACCCCCACGGCTACTACCGGGAATCGGCGGACGCGCCGCTGCGCGACGTCACCGAGATCGACCCGTCCTGGGGGTGGGCCGCCGGGCAGATGGTCTCCACCGGCTCCGACCTCAACCGGTTCTTCGGCGCGCTCCTGGCCGGTCGCCTCCTGCCGCCGGCCCTGCTCGCGCAGATGCGGACCACCGTCCCCGCCGAGGAGACCTTCGGCCCCGGCGCCCGCTACGGACTGGGGCTCGTCAGCAGGCCGCTGCCGTGCGGCGGCCTCTCCTGGGGGCACGGCGGCAGCTTCCCCGGGTACGAGACCCGGAGCGGGGTCACCGACGACGGCCGCGCCGCCACCGTCGCGGTCACCGTGCAGCTCACCGACGCGGCGAGCCGCAGGAAGCTCGAACGCGCCGTGGACACGGCCCTGTGCCGCTGAGCCCCGCCGAGGGGCGTTCCGCGCGGTAGGACGACCGGTGGGCCCGACCCGAGGTCGGGCCCACCGGCCCCGTGTCCGCGCACCGGCGCCGCGCCGTGGGCAGAGGGGGTGCGGCGCCGTCCGCAACCGCGGGACGCTACCCTCCGGGCAGGGCTCAGCCCCCTCACCCCCGGATCGTCACGCGGCTCGTCGACGGGCACGTCTGCGCCTACGACCTGGCCGCCGGTGCCGCGGACGTGCTGTCACCCGCCTTGAGCTTCCGGCCCGTTCCCGGGGACGAGGTCGTCGACCGGGCCGTCGCCGCCGACCTTCGGCGCGCCTACTACACGACCCTCGACGCGGTCGTCTGCGTGACGTCGGACGGGGACGAGGTCTGGCGGTCCGCGTTCGGGCCGCCGTCGGACCGGCGGTTCGGGCACTGGTCCGGCTGCGCCCTGTCGGCGGACGGACGGGCGGTGTGGGTCTACCGGCCCGACGTCATGGCCGGCCGCGACCGCCCCGACCAGTGGGTCGTGCTGGACGCCGGGACGGGCGCACTCGTCGCCCGGGCGGACCTGTCGACCGTCGGGCAGGGCGGCCGTCAGCTGTCGCACCGGACGAGCGGTCAGGTCCTCCTGAACGTGGGGGAGGGGCAGGACGGTTCGGTCGTCTACCGCGGGTCGCTGACCGAGGGCCGGATGGACCTCGTCCGCTACCCGTGGGACGACCGGTGCCTGATCGACCTGTCGCCCGACGGACGCCGGTTCCTGACCGTTCACCACGATCAGACCGACCTCGCCGTCCACACCTACCCCGACGGCGAGGTGGCGTTCACCCTCACCGTCGACGCCTTCGGGTACGACCCGGACGGCACCTACCTGGAATGGGGCGGCGGCTACCTGGACCAGGACACCGTCGTCGTGACCCTCGTCGGCGAGACCGAGGACGAGGACGAGCTGATCGACGCCCTGGACACCGCGTTCCGGGAGCTGCCCGAGCCGGTCGTCCCGCCCCAGCACTGCTACCGGCAGCTGATCCGGGGCGGCACCGAGCGCCTCCGTCTCGCGGAGGCCGCCGGCAGGGTGGCCGCCGCCATGGTCACCGTGACCCCGCCCGGGATCCCCGTCCTGATGCCCGGGGAGGCACTCGGGACCCCCGACGGCCCGGTCCTGCGCTACCTCGGCGCGCTGGAGGCCTTCGACCGCTCCTTCCCGGGCTTCCACAGCGAGGCGCACGGCGTGTCCGTCGACCCCGGCACCGGCGACTACCTCATCGAATGCGTGCGGGAGGACGTCCGGGCGACGTGGTGACCGAGGGGCCGTGCGCGGGGCGAGCTCGGGACGGGGCCCTCCCGCCTCGGCGTCGTCGGGCCCACATCGGTCCGGCACGCGCCCAGGGCGCTCCGAGGACACCGGGCAGTCCGGCGCGAACGGTCCTCCGAGGTGGTGCACGGTGGCCTGGAGGAGCCCGCGGTCCCGCCGGGTGGTGGGCGAATCGGGTGACGCCTGACATGGCCTCACTCCTCGGGGGCAGAAGGGACAGCATCTGTTCCGGCCAAACGCTCGGAGGTGCACATGTCCACCACCATGGTGTTGCTGGTGGCGCCGCTCGTCCTCGCTGCCGTACTGGCGGCCACCGGCCCGCGCACGGCGTCCCGGCACCGCGGCCCCCGCGCCGTCGTCGGTCGTGGTGACGACGCGTACCGGCCCCGGCACGCCCGGCCCTCGCCCTGACGCCCTGCCCTGACTCTCCGCCCTGGCTCCTCGTCGGGGTCCGCTGCGCGAGTCACACCGTTCCACCGGGCCGCCCCGGCATCGCCGGGGCGGCCCGGTGCGTCGTACCCCGGCGGTCGTACCCCGGCCGTCGTGGTACGTCGCGCAGCGGCGGGGCGGGCCCCCGCCGTACCCGTCCCGGGTCAGCGCCCGCGCCGCCGCAGGTCCGGGGCCAGGGGGAGCTGATCGCCGGTGGCACCGGTTTCGAGGCGCGCGTAGTCCGGGTGGTCCAGCCGGTGGTGGACGTAGATCTGGTCGGCCCACGGCGGGTCGAACGGCGTGAACGCGCGCAGGCCCAGGACGCGGCCGACCACCCGGTCGGACCGCTCGGCGTTGAAGTCGGCGACCGCGGCGGCTTCGCCGATCTGCTCGACGGTCCCCGGAAGGTCGTCGAGGTAGCAGGTGACCCGCGGCAGCAGGTGCCCGTGCGCGGAGCCGCGGAACAGGTCGAGGGCGGTCGCCGTCGAGGAGTAGTAGTCCAGGTCGAGGGAGACGAAGCCCACCGGATGATCGCGCAGCACGTCCGCGTGGGTGTCGAGGTAGTCGGGCAGCGTCCGGGCGAGGTCGCCGATCACCAGCTCGGACGAGCCCAGACGGGCCCGCAGCCGGTCGTGGTCCATGGTGTAGAAGCCGGGACCGAACAGGTAGGGCATGTCCCGGGGGTCCTTGGCGGGGGGCATGCCCGAGCCGCCGTCGAAGCCGACCACCCGCACCGCCACACCGGTGGCGGCGGCGTAGTACCGGGCGTGCTCGGCGAGCGCCAGCAGCCCGTTGCCCCCGGCCACCCCGAACTCGACGACGGTGACACCCGGGTGCCCCAGCCGCGCGGCCGACTCGGTGGCCCGACGCACCCCGTACGCGTAGTGGGGCCGCTCGACCAGCCCGAACCGGTACGCCGGCGCCGAACCGACTCCGGGCAGCCGCCGCAGCAGCCGGTTGCGCACCGCGTTCCGGGTGCCGGACTTCGACCAGTCCCACAGCACGTCGGCCAGCCCACCGGCAGGCCGCCGTCCGAACGGGTGACCCTTCTGGGCGGTCGTCCCCACATTCCTGCGCACCATGGCACTCCCCACACGACGAAGCGGTCGGGGGCAGCCTTCCCGTCCACCCCGCCCGCCCAACCGGTTCGCCGCAGGGCGCGGCCGAGAAGTCGTGGGGGACGGTCGCGGTCGTCCGTCCTCCGGAAGGTCCGGAACGGGTCGCCGGATCCTCGGCGGGCCGTGCGGCACCGGCGCGGGTAGCGTGCTGCGAGGGGGAGCGGCGCAAGGAGGGTCATGCCTGACGCCATCGTCATCGGCGCCGGCCCCAACGGGCTGGTGGCCGCCAACATCCTCGCCGACGCCGGCTGGCAGGTCGACGTCCTGGAGGGCCGGTCCGAGCCCGGTGGCGCCGTCCGCAGCGACCGAGGTGTCCACCCCGACTACGTCCACGACGTGTTCAGCTCCTTCCACCCCCTCGCCGTCGCCTCGCCCGCCATCGGCGCGCTGGACCTGGGCGCGTTCGGCCTGCGCTGGAGCCACGCACCCACCGTGCTGGCCCACCCCCTGCTCGACGGGCGCGCCGCCACGCTGCACCGGGGCGTCACGGCGACCTGCGCCGGCCTGGAGGGCGCGTTCGGCGGGGCGGACGCCGAGGCGTGGCAGCGGCTCTCACGGCTCTGGGACGACCTGGACCCGTATCTCCTGCGCACGCTGTTCACACCGTTCCCCCCGGTCAGGGCGGGTGCGGCGATGGCCGCCCGGCTGCGGGCCGCGGGCGGACTGCGGGCCCTGCGGTTCCTGACCCTTCCGGTGCGCCGTCTGGCACAGGAGGAGTTCACCGAGCCCGGCGCCGGCCTGCTGCTCGCCGGGTGCGCCCTGCACGCCGACCTGCTGCCGGAGGGAGCCGGCAGTGGGGCGTTCGGCTGGCTGATGGCGATGCTCGGCCAGCAGGTCGGGTGGCCCGTCCCGGTCGGCGGCGCCGCCGCGCTGACGGACGCGCTGGTGCGGCGGCTGGAGTCCTCGGGCGGAAGGCTGCACTGCGACGCCCCGGTGGTCGAGGTGGTCGTACGCGGCGGGCGCGCGCTGGGGGTGCGG
This sequence comes from Streptomyces sp. BE303, assembly GCF_036290945.1. Classification (NCBI taxonomy): domain Bacteria; kingdom Bacillati; phylum Actinomycetota; class Actinomycetes; order Kitasatosporales; family Streptomycetaceae; genus Streptomyces; species Streptomyces sp. BE303. The sequence goes on along the minus strand of NZ_JAQYWZ010000779.1, from coordinate 21,502 downwards.
ACCGCCGACGGCCAGGCGTACCGGGCCCGCCGCGCGGTCCTCGCGGACGTCGCGGCCCCCGCCCTGTACGGCGGCCTGGTCGGGTGGGAGCACCTGCCGTCCTCGATGCGCGCGGACCTCCGCCGCTTCCAGTGGGACCTCTCCACCGTGAAGGTCGACTGGGCCCTGAACGGAGCCGTGCCGTGGACGGCGCCCGCGACGGCCGGCGCCGGGACGGTGCACCTGGGGGCCGATCTGGACGAGCTGAGCGACTACGCGCTGCAGCTGGGCACGGACCGCCTGCCGCGTCGCCCGTTCGTGCTGTTCGGGCAGATGACGACGGCCGATCCCGTCCGCTCCCCGGCCGGCACCGAGTCCGCCTGGGCCTACACCCACGTCCCCCGGGCGATCAAGGACGACCTGGGGCCCGACGGCATCACGGGCAGCTGGGACCCGCGGGAGGCGGAGGCGATGGCGGCCCGCATCGAGGACCAGGTGGAGCGCTTCGCCCCGGGGTTCAAGGAGCGGATCGTCGCCCGGCGGATCCTCACCCCGATGCTGCTGCAGGAGCTGAACCCCAACCTGGTCGGCGGCGCGATCAACGGCGGCACAGCCGCGCCGCACCAGCAGCTCGTCTTCCGCCCCGTCCCGGGCACCGGGCGTCCGGAGACGCCCGTCGCCGGGCTCTACCTGGCGTCCTCGTCCGCGCATCCCGGGGGCGGGGTCCACGGCGCCTGCGGGGCCAACGCCGCCCGCGCGGCCCTGCGCGCGCACCGGCTCCTGGCCGGCCGCGTGCTCGCCCCGGGCCTCGCCGCGGCGCAGCGACTGCTGTCGGGCCCGCGCGAGCACCCCCACCCCCACGACTGACGACCGCCGGAGCGCGCGGACCGGGCGGACCGGGCCCGACGACGCGCCGAACAGACAACCGGACAGCCGGGCAGTACGGCAACCCGACAGCCCGGCGATACGGCAACACGGCACCACGGCAACACGGCAAGCACCGAGGAGGAGTCGCATGGCACGGCGCCAGCAGTTCATCGCATGCCCGCCCGAAGCAGTCTGGGGCGTCCTGGCCGACGGCCACAGCTACGCCGAGTGGGTGGTCGGGACGCAGGACATCGAGCACGTCGACCCCGGCTGGCCGGCGGTGGGCGCGGCCCTGCGCTACCGGGCCGGTCTCGGCCCGCTCACCATCGACGACAGCTGCACGGTCCGGATCTGCGAGCCCGGCACCCGCCTGGAGCTGGAGGCGAAGGCCGCACCGTTCGGCACCGCCCGCATCGCGTTCACCCTCATCCCCTGGGGTGCCAACACGCTGGTCCTCCTCGACGAGCACCCCCTGACCGGCCCCGGCTCGCGCTTCGAGGGACCACCGAGCGAATTCGTGCTGCACCTGCGCAACCGCAGGCTGCTCGGCAACCTCGCCCGGGTGGCGGTCGAGGAACACCGGCAGGCCACCGGAACCGGTGCCGGCCGGCCCGGCGGGTGACCGCGTTCCGCAGGTCGGGCTCACACCGAGGGGATTGACCGCGGCCGGTGCGGACAGACGCCCGTCATGGCACCTCGGTTCAGACACGCACACGGGCCCGACGGCCGGGAGAACGACGCCGGGCCGGGCCCGAGCCGACGGGTCACGGAAGCGGCCCCGGACTCGCCCGGCGACCTCTCCCGGCGCTCGTGGTGGGCCGCACTGCGCCGCACCGGCAAGGAGTTCCTGGAGGACGAGCTGCCCGACCGCGCTGCGGCCCTCACGTACTACGGCGTCCTGGCGATCTTCCCGGCCCTGCTCGTCCTCGTCTCGGTGCTCGGCGTCATCGGGCAGTCCGCGACCGGTGCCGTGCTGGACAACCTGCAGAACCTGGCACCCGGCGCCGCCCGCGACATCCTGCGCGACGCCGTCGACCAGCTCCGGAACTCCGGCGGCGGCGTCAGCTCGGTTCTGCTGGTCGTGGGCCTGGCGGGCGCCCTGTGGTCGGCGTCCGGCTACGTGGCCGCCTTCATCCGCTCCTCGAACGCCGTCTACGACATCCGTGAGGGCCGCCCGGTGTGGAAGACCACACCGCTGCGCCTGGGCCTGACGCTCCTGCTGATGGTGCTGCTGGCGGCGAGCGCGGTGATCGTCGTGTTCACCGGCCCGCTCGCGGACCGGGTGGGCCGCGCACTCGGCCTGGGCGGTACCGCGCTGACGGTGTGGTCGGTCGCCAAGTGGCCGGTCCTGCTGGTCCTCGTCGTGCTGATGATCGCGGTGCTGTACTGGGCCGCGCCCAACGTGCGGGACCGGGGCTTCCGATGGGTGTCCCCGGGCAGCGTGCTCGCGGTCGTCCTCTGGATGGCGGCCTCCGCCGGGTTCGCCCTGTACGTCGCGAACTTCTCCTCCTACAACAAGACCTACGGCACGCTGGCCGGTGTGATCGTCTTCCTGGTCTGGCTGTGGATCTCCAACCTCGCCATCCTCCTCGGCCTGGAGTTCGACGCCGAGCTCTCCCGGGAACGCGCCATCGAGGGCGGTCTGCCCGAGAAGGAGGAGCCCTACGTGCGGCCCCGCGACACCCGCACCTGGCCCGACGACGAGAAGACCTAGCCGGCCGGGCTGCCGCGGCGGCCCGGCTCGGAGAAGGCCCGGAGAAGGGTCAGAGCACGGTCACCCGGGCCCGGGCCCAGGAGGTGTGGTCGAAGGCTGTGTTGCCGTTGGCGTCCTCGACGACCAGGCGCAGCAGACGCACGCCCCGGACGTCGACGTCGACCTCGACCGGACCGGAGGCGCCGGTGAGCTTTCCGGTGGTGAAGAGCACCTTGCCGTCGCCGTGGACCGACGCCTTCGTCGCACCGAGCGCGGACTGCCGGGTGGAGAAGTCGTCGATGCCGACGAGCGCCGTGAACCGGTTCCCCCGGGCGCCGAGGTGGTAGACGATCTCGGACGGTGCGTGGACGCCCAGGCCCTTGGCGTACGTCGTGCCGGCGAAGGTGATCGGCGTGCCGTCGCCGGCCTCCTTGCGGCCGTTGGAGGTGTCGCGTTCGACCGGGCCCCAGCCGTTGGTGGCCGACACCCAGGTGAGGTCGCTGAGGTAGGCGTTCGCGGTCGGCGGGGCCGGGAGGAGAGGTGTCCGTCCGGTCGCGGAGAAGGCCAGCGGACCGCCGGTGGAGCGGGCGCCCGCGGTGACGGCCAGGGACCCGTCCGTGCCCGGGGCGGCGCCGGTCGGCGCGGTGACCTCCCACGTCACGGTCAGGACGGTGCCTGCGGCGAGCTCGGTCCGGCCGGTCGGCCCGGTCGGCCGAACGACCCAGCCCGCCGGGGCGCCGAGCGTGAGGAGCGCGTCGCTCCAGGACCGGGCGGACGCGTTGCCGAGGGTGGCCGAGACCGTGAACGGCACGCCCGGCGCGGCGTACGCGGGGACGGTCACGGAGAGCCCGAACGGCTTGCGCGGGTAGGTGTCGCGCCAGGAGGCGCGCATCAGGGCGACGAGGTCGGTGACGACGGAGGGGTTGAGGCCCGCGACGTCCCGCTGCTCGCCGAGGTCGCTCGCCAGGTCGTACAGCTCGACCTGCCACTGGGTGTCGGGGAGGGTGCGGTCCCGGACGGGCGCGAACCGCACGGCCTTCCAGTCGCCCTTGCGGACGGCCTCCGCGAGCCAGGTACCGCGACCCTTGTCCTGACTGTTGGCCCGGCTGGTGACACCGCGTTCGTCGCGGTACCAGTAGAGGTGCGTGTGACGGGCCGCGTCCGTGCTGCCGCCGAGCAGCGGGGCGGCGGACAGGCCGTCGAGGTCGGCGGGGGCGGGCGCGCCGGCGAGTTCCGCGAGGGTGGGCAGTACGTCGGTGAGCGGGGTGGGGCGGTCACTGACGCCCGCGCCGATCCGGCCGGGCGCCCAGGCGATCAGCGGGACCCGGATGCCGCCCTCGTAGAGGTTGCGCTTGTAGCCGCGCAGCGGGCCGTTGGCGTCGAACAGGTCGGGGTCGACGCCGCCCTCCTCGTGCGGGCCGTTGTCGCTGGTGACGAGGAGCACGGTGTCCTCGGCGATGCCCCGCGCGCGCAGCCGGTCGGCGACCCTGCCGACGAGCGCGTCGAAGTAACTGATCTGCGCGGCATGCCCCTTGTTCTCCTGCGACCAGGCGCGTGCGGCGTAGGCGCTGCTGTCGGGGATGTCACTCGGCGCGTGCGGGACGTTGGGGGTGAGGAACAGTGCGAAGGGCTCGGCGGCGTGCGCGTCGATGAACTCCAGCGCGTGCTGCTCGATGAGATCGGGGGCGTACCGGCCCCTGGCGCCGCCGGCGTTCGCGGGGACGGTCTCCTTCACCCCGTTGTGCCACAGGTACTGCGGGTAGTACTGGTGCGCGTGCCCGTGGTCGATGTAGCCGTAGAACTCCTCGAAACCACGGGAGTTGGGGTGGCTGGGCTGGTCGCCCTGCTCGGGCCCGAAGCCCCACTTGCCGATCAGCGCGGTGCGGTAGCCCCGGCTGCGCAGGACCTCGGCGAAGGTGGTGTCACCGTCACCCAGCGACCCCTGGGCGCCGTTGGGGTTGGCGCGGACGGCGGAGTGTCCGGTGTGCAGGCCGGTGAGCAGGGAGGCGCGCGAGGGCGCGCAGACGGCGGCGAGCGAGTAGGCGTCCGTGAACCTGAGGCCCTCCGCGGCCAGTCGGTCGATCCTCGGGGTGTCGATCAGCTTCTGGCCGTAGGACCCGAGGTCCCCGTAGCCGAGGTCGTCGGCGAGGACCACGACGAGGTTCGGGGCCCGGCCACCGGTGGCCGCACTGCCCGGGGCAGCATCGCCCGGGGACGTGCTGCCCGTGGCCGCGGCCCCGGCCGGCGGGGCCGGCAGCGCGGTGAGGCCGAGGGCCGCGGCGGACCCGGTGAGGAACCGGCGACGACTGGACATCGGGTGCTCCTGGAGGCGAAGGGGCGGACGGCGGGAACGGCGGATGCGACGGCGGGCGGGGGACGCCGCCTGTGCCGGTGCGTCCATCCTCCTGAGCGGCCGGCCGGATACCCATGCATGCGGCATGACAAGGATGTGAAGCCGTCGTCGTCACTCGCCGTCGTCATTCGCCGCCGTCACCCCGGACCCTCACCGAACCTCGGGCCGAGGACTCGGTGGAGGGCCTCCGTGGCAGGCCGGGAGAACGACTGCGGCGTCATGGAGCCGGGGCTGTTCACGACCGACTACACCGTCCCGGGCGGCCTCAGCCTCGACGACCTCCACGCCTGCGCGAAGGTCCTTGCCGTGAGTGCGCCCGTCGGCGCCGAGATCGCCGAGTTCGAGGGGAACGGCTCCGCGACGGCCGACGACCTCGTCGCCGCGATCGAGCCCCTCCTCGCCGAACTCCGCCGCTGAACGGAGGGTTCGTCGGACCGGACGTGCCGGTCGGCGAGCCCGGTCCGTACCCGGAGCGGTTGCGGCGGCGTTCGAGAATCAGCACAGGGCGGTTGGACCGGACCCTCCGTCAGTTCGTGACGCAGGTCCGTTCCACTCTCCTTGGTCGCCGTGACCGCACGACCGTCCGGGACCGTCGCACTGCCGCCGGGAGCGCCCGGACCCCGGCATCAGCCCTGGACGGTGTCGGGAAGCGGGGCTTCGCCGGGCCGGGCAGGTGCCGTGCCGGTCGTGTCGTGGATCGGGCGGCGGGTGCGCTCCGCCCAGGCCGCCACCGGCGGGCCCGCCGCGCCCAGGGCCGCGAAGAACACGCCGAGGAGCAGCCAGCCCGCGTGCCCGAGTCCGAGGACCGCCGTCGTCAGGACCACCGGAGCCAGGGCCTGCCCGGCGTTGAAACCGAGGCCGAAGAAGCCCTGGTACTGCCCTTGGGCGTGGTCGGGGGCGAGGCCGAAACCGAGGGCGAAGCCGCCCGAGGACTCCCACACCTCTCCGAGGCTGTGCACGCAGACGGCGAGGACGGCGAGCGCCGGCGCGATCCAGGTCGGAACGTCCGCGGTCAGGGCCATCAAGGGACAGCTGACCAGGAAGAGCAGCCCGGCGACGCGGAACGCCCGGCCGCCCTGGCGCGGTGTCTCCACCCGCGAGCCGATCCTGCTCTGGAGCAGCACGCACACCCCGCTGTTGACCGCGTAGACGGCCGCCACGGTCCACCGGGGCGCATCGGTGTGGGCGGAGAGCCAGATCGGCAGGAGCAGGGAGACGGTCTGGTACTGCAGGCCCATGGCGCCGTAGAGCGCGGTGAAGCACACGTACGGCCGGTCGGACAGGACGGCCCAGCGGTGGTGCTCCTTCGGCCGGGGCAGGGGCCGGTAGTCGGGGATGCCGATCAGGGCGATCAGGCCGGCACAGGCGAAGCTGGCGGCGTTGGCGAGGATGAGCGCGGTGTACGCCGGGCGGCTGTTGACCGAGACCGCGAAGGCGGCACCGAGGGTGCCCAGGACCACGCCGAGGTTGACGAACGTGCGGAGCTTCGCCCTGAAGGCGGCCGGTCGTTCACCGCCGGTACGGGCGATGAGCGCACCACCTGCGGCGCCGCCCGCCGTGGCCGCCAGCCGGTCCAGGGTGGCGATGAGCGTGAACGTGAGCCAGCTGTGGATGAGGACGAACGAGGCCATCGTCACGGCCTGCATCGCGAGGGCCGCCAGCCAGACCGTGCGCGGCCCGTACCGGTCGGCCAGGTTCCCGGCCGGGATCCCGGCGAGCAGCCCGACCAGCCCGGCGATCGTGAGGCCGAGACCGACCTGCGCGGCGGGCAGGTGCACCACCAGCGTGAAGTAGAGCACCGCGGCAGTGTTGAACAGCCCGTTGCCCACCCGGCTGACGAAGCTTGCCGCGATGAGGGCGCGCTGCGGACCGGTTTGCGCCGGCGCGCCGGATATCTTCACCCCGACACTCTTCATGATCATGTCGAACAGGCTAACAGCGCCCCCTCGGCCCCCTCCGTGCGGTCCGTAACGACTCTGCACGTGCCGGCCGGTGGTGCCGGTGGTGCCGGTGGTGCCAGTGGTGCCGGAACACGGTGCGCGAGCCGGGGGCCCGACCCGCCGGGCACGAGAGGTTCCGCCTCACATCCTCGGCGTGGAGGCGGCGGCCGTGATCGCCCGCAGCACGGGGCTGTCGTGTCTGACGGGTCGCCAACGGATCGCCGGCGGTTGGGCGACGGTTCGGCGTTCGACGGACGTCGCCCCGCCGGCTTCCCGCGGCCGTCCCATGGGTCAGACGTAGTCGACGCTGTAGACGACGTCGGCCGAGAACTCGAACCTGTCGCCGAGCGTGACCGGGGCGCTGGCGAGCGTGAGCACGGCGTCGGTGACCGGTTCCTTCCCCTGGCCGGCCGGGAACGGGAGCGACGTCCCCCGGCCGGGGCCGCCGCCGAGGTAGTCGGCGGTGCTCGCCCGGTCGTCGTCGTCCTGGGGGACGCTGCCCGAGTCGTCCTCGGTGCCGTCGACCCAGACGCGGACCGTCGTGGCGGCGTCCGGCGGCGAGATCGTGAGGTCCGGCCCTGCCGGGACTTCGAGCATGTCGCCGGTGGTCATCGGCTTCCACGAGACCGGAGGCGACATCGCCGTCGCGGAGCCGCCGGTGATCCCGAAGGTGAACTCGCCGGATCCGCTGCCGATCTTGTCGCTGTCCTCGTGGCAGTGGAGCCGGGCCAGTCGGGCGCGAACGACGCGCTGTTTGGTCCTGACAACCTCCGGGGGCGTGGCGGGGGCGAGGCCGGTGGTGTTCCAGACGATGTCGTAGTCGCCCGCTTCGTTCCAGGCCAGGATCGTGAACCACAGTTCCTGGTTGGTCCGCAGGGGGATGTGGCCCGGGGTCGCCGCAGAGATCCGGTCCACCACGGAGACCCGGTGCACGATCGCGGGCCGGGGGGAGACGGCGTCGGCGATCACGTCCGGCGCGAGGAAGACCGGGTGGCCGAAGCTCTCGGTCTGGGGCGTGCTGCCCAGGAGCTGGACACGGGCCATGGTCCGGCTCTGGGTGACGAACGCCATCGAGACGAACGTCCCGCCCGGGGTCACCATGACCCGGGGCTTGTCGCCGCATCCGGTCAGGAAGGTGGCGTGACCGCGTCCGATGGAGGGGAAGTCCAGGGCGCCGAGGGTGAGCCGCCTCGGCTGCGGGTTCTCCGCGAGTTCGGCGCTGCCGTGCCCTCGGTTGAACAGGCGCAGCTGGTAGATGCTGCCGAGTGGAACGGCCTGGACGGTCGGGCTGGTGGGGCTCTCGGACACCGGGCCGGGGCGCAGGGTGAAAGGCGGTAACGGGGCCGTTGCCGGTACCCCGGCCGGGGTGAAGGGGAGCGTCCGTTCCCAGAGCTCCAGGTTGGTCTGCCCGCCGACCGAGTCGCTCGCGTCGAGGTGGAAGACCGCGCCGCCGGCGAGGGCGATGGCCGCCGTGCGGTCCGGAATCAATCTGACCATGGTGTCCTCGCTTGTTCGGTATCGGCGATTCGACGGTTCGACGGTTTGACGGCCCGGGAACGGCGCGGGCCGGTCCGGCCCGGATTCAGGCGTAGGTGACGGAGTAGACGACGGTGGTCGAGAAGCTCAGCAGCTCGCCGTCCGTGGTCGGAACGCTGTGGAGCACCAGCGGCTGGTCGGTCACCTGTTCGCGGCCCTCGCCCGCGGGGAAGCTCAGCGGGGTTCCGCGCCCCGCGCCGCCGCCGAGCCGGCCGGCGGTGCTCGCACCGTCGTCGGAGTCCGACGGGAAGCTGCCCGAGTCGTCCTCCGTGGCGTCGACCCAGACGACCACCCTGTCGTCCGTGAACGGTGCGACCAACTGGAGGGCGGTGGCCCAGGCGGGGAGGGGAGCCATGTCGGACCTCAGGGCCATGGGATCCCAGGTGAAGGTCTGTGTCACCGTGCTCGCCCCGCCGGTGAGGCCGAAGGTGAAGTCCGCCTCGCCGAAGCTGTGCCTGTCGCTGTCCTCGTAGCAGTGGACGGCGGTCACCCTGGCCTCGACGATCCGGTTCTTGACCTTGATCTTCTCCGGTGGTGTCACGGGGGCCTCGCCGGTCGTGTTCCAGACGAAGTCGAAGAAGCCCGCCGCGTCCCACACCACGATCAGGAAGAAGAGCTCGGTGCCGGGTCGCAGCCCGACGTGGGACGAGGTGAGCGGCGAGCGCAGGTCGTCGATCAGCGAGAACTCGTGCATCAGCGCGGGCCGGTCGGAGGTCGCGGTGGCGATCACCTCCTGGTTGCCGAAGAAGGGATGCCCGGTCAGCGGCGCCACCTGGGGCGGGCTGTCGGAGATCTGGACCCGGGCCATGACCGGGGCGCTCGTCGCGAAGGCGGCCGTCACGAACGTGCCGCCCGGCGTGAGGAGGGTCTGAGGTCTCTCGATACACGCGGTGAGGAACTTGAGGCGCGTCTTCGGGCCCGCGCAGGGGGTGTCGACCCTGCCGACCAGCAGCTCCGGCGGCGGCTTCTCCGCCAGCGCGGCGCTGCCCCTGCCCTTCTCGAAGAGGCGGGCCTGGTAGAGGCCGCCCACGGGGACGTCCGCGTGCAGTGCGCGCGTGGGGTGGGGCGGGTCCCAGACGGGGCCGAGGACGAACGGGGGAGGCGGCGGCGCCGCCGGGTCGAAGCGGACCGTCCGGTGCCAGATCTCCAACCCGACGGCTGTTCCGGACGGGTTGACCGTGAAGTCGGCCGGGCCGGTCCCGCCCGCGTTGACGGCGATCCCGGTCGGGTCGTTCGGAGTGAACCTGACCATCGCAGGCCTCCTCGCGTCTACTCCCTTCCATCATCACCCCGCACCGGACCGACCGCCGGATCACCGGCCCCGGCCTTCGCGGGACAACCGTTCCCGCCGGCCCCTGCGGGACGGCCCACGGCTCCGGCTCCTCCGGTTCCTGTGCCCTCCTGTTCCTGTGCCCTCCGGCCGGGTGGGGCCGGAGGGCACAGGAACAGACGCGCGCGGCGGGTGGTGGGCGGTGTGTCAGGTGGTGATGGTGGCGACGGGGTCGAGGCCGTAGGTGCGGGCGTAGCCGTTCTCGGTGCCGACGAGGAGGTCGACGACCTCGAAGTAGCGGTCCCAGAACGGGGTTTCGCGCAGCGCGTCGATGAGGAGCTGGTACGCGTGGTGGTCGTCGGCCTCCCACACCCAGACGTCGGTGACGCGCGCGGAGTAGAACTCGGTGTCGTAGAAGCGTGACCGGACGCCGGTCGTCCTGGTCTCGATCACGGGCAGGACCTCGGTGGTGAAGGTCTCGACGCGTTGCCGGACGGTCAGGGCGAGCCACTCGGGCGTGGTCTTGACGAGCATGAACGCGGTGACCGGCGATGCGGTCTTCTCAGCGGGCATCAGGGTGTCTCCAGAGCGGCAGGTGGCATCGGTGCGGTGGGGGCTTCAGGAGAGGACGGCCGGCTTGAGCGTCCGGGCGCACCACTGCTCGAAGCCGGTGGGCGAGGCGGTCTGCGGGGTGCGGGCGACGCCGGCGTCCAGGCCCTGGTCCTTGGCGCGCTTCATGTCGACGATGCCCTGGACGAACGCGTCGTCGAGGCCGTAGCCGACGAGGGTGGCGTACAGCGCGTCGAGCGACTGGCGCTCGTAGCGGACGGGGCGGCCGAACTGTTCGGTCATGATGCGGGCCAGGTCGTTGGGGGAGAGGTCCTGCGGCCCGAGGACCGGGACGCTGCCGGTGCCGGTCCACGAGCGGTCCAGCAGCAGGCCTTCGGCCGCGGCCGCGATGTCGGCGGTGGCGACGAGCGGCGCCCTGCGGTCGGCGTCGACGGAGTCGGTGAAGCAGCCCTTCTCGCGGATCGAGTCGGCCTCCTCCAGGAGGTTCTCGAAGAAGGACGGGTTGGCCAGGGCCCGGTAGGCGACGCCACTGTCGGCGATGAGGTCGTCCAGGGCGAGGGAAGCGGTGACGAGGCCGGCCCGGTCGGCGAGCGGGGTGCCGCGGCCGAGTGCGGAGACGCCGACGACATGGCCGACGCCGTGCGCCGCGAGCGCCCTCACGGCCGGCCCGCTGAAGCCGCTGTAGGCGACCTGTGGGGACGGGGCGGCGACCGGGGGGACGAGCCAGAAGACCGCGTCCGCACCGTCGAAGGCCCGGTCGACGACCTCGGCGTCCCCGTGCGAGCCGACGACCACCTCGACGCGTCCGCGCGCCGCGTCCGGAAGCCGGGCGGGGTCGCGCACGATCACGCGCAGTTCCTCGCCTGCGGCGGGGGCGGACTCCAGGAGCCGGGAGAGCAGGTGACGGCCGATGTTCCCGGTGGGAGCAGTGATGACGATCATGAAAACCTCGCAGGTCGGGCTGGTCGGTACGCCCCTCATCCTGCTGAGGACCCCGGTGCTGCCACAATGGGAACGTCGGCACGGAATCATTGACGGAAACGGAATAATGCTGGTGAACAGCCCGGATTCGGCCCTCGACGCCAACCTCGCCATCGCGTTGGACGCCCTGCTGGCCGAGCAGAGCGTCACCCGGGCCGCCGCCCGCCTGCACACCTCGCCCGCCGCCATGAGTCGCACGCTCGCCCGCCTGCGCCGCACCTTGCAGGATCCGCTGCTGGTCCGGGCCGGGCAGCGCCTGGTCCCCACCCCCCGCGCCCTGGCCCTGCGCGACGAGGCCGCCGCCGTCGTGCAGCGCCTCGGAGCCCTGCTCAGCCCCGATGCCGGCGTCGACCCCGCCACCCTGCGCGGCACCTTCACCCTCCAGACCGCCGACCTCGTCGGCGCGGCCCTGGCCCCCGGACTGCTGCGCCTGGCCGAGCAGGAGGCGCCGGGGGTCTCGTTCCGGCTCCGGGCCGAGGAGTTGGAGGCCGGCCCGGCCCTGCGCGACGGCCGGATCGACCTGGAGGTCGGGTCCATCGACCACGTGGACCCCGAGACCAGGGTCGAGGAGCTGGTCAGCCTCCGCATGGTGGCGGCCGTCCGGCCCGGCCATCCGCTGACCGAAGGACCCCTGACCCCGGCCCGGCTCGCCGCCGCCCACCACGTCGCGGTCAGCCGCCGCGGCCGGTTCACCGGCCCCCTCGACACCGCCCTGGCCGAGCAGAACCTTCACCGGCGGGTCGGCATCGTCCTCCCCAGCCACCTGGCCGCCATGACCCTCGCCGCCCGCAGCGACATCGTCTGCCTCGTCCCTGCCGCACTCCCCGGCGCGGCCCCCTCACCCCTCACCGGCGACGCCGTCGCCCTCGGACTGCACCTCCTGGACCTCCCCCTGACGCTGCCGCCCGTGATCGTCGGCATGGCCTGGCACCCCCGCCATGCAGCCGACAGGGCCCACCACTGGCTCCGCAACGCCATCCGCCGGACCCTCCGTCCGCCCGGGAGCCCGCCCGCGTGAAACAGAGCCGGCTGTCCCGGCGGCTGTTCAGGGGGCTGTTCAGGGGGCCGCCCCGGCACGGCTGTCGGAGGCCGGCGCGCCCGCTGGTCGCAGGACCCGCCGACGTCGCGCCCGGCATCGTGCGGCCGCTCCCCGTCGGACACCCCCGGTGACGGTCAGGCCGGATCCGGGGCCGGCTCGTCCTGATCGTGGGCGCCGCTGCGTCGGTGGGGGACGGCGGTGGCGTACTGGGCGGCCTGAAGGAGGTAGGAGGCCCGGTACCGGCCGTCGGGGTCCGCCATCAGCTCGGCGTGGCTGCCCTGCTCGGTGAGCCGGCCCTCGTGCAGGACGTAGATGAGGTCGGCGTCGGCGGTGGCGGCGAGCCGGTGGGTGACGAGGATGACGGTGAGGCCCTGGTCGGCGAGTTCGCGGATTCGGGCGAAGGCGGCCACCTCCGACTGGGCGTCGAGGGCGGAGGTCGGTTCGTCGGCGATCACCAGGTGGGTGGGGCGCCCGTCGATGCCGCCGGTGGTCGCCCGGTGGTGCGTGCGGGCCATGCCGACGCGCTGCCACTGCCCGCCGGACAGCTGCACACCACCCTCGAAGCCACGGGCGGCGAGGGTGTTCCAGCCGTTGTCCTGGGCCTTGACCACCGGGTGCAGGTCGGCGTAGTCGGCGGCGCGCTTGAGCAGCGAGGGGTCGTCGCCGTGCTCGGGGCGGCCGACCAGCACGTTGGCGCGGAGGGTGAACGGCCAGCGCTGGAAGTCCTGTTCGAGGACGGAGACGGAGGCGAACAATTGATCCCGGTCGGCTCCGGCGGTGTCGGTACCGTCCCAGAGGACGCGGCCGGTGTCCGGGAGGTAGAGACCGCAGAGGATCTTGACGAGGGCATCCAGCACTTCTCGCTGACAGCGGCGCGAAGCCCGGCCCCGCGACCCGCATGGGGCCGGGCTTCGCAGACTGGCTCTTGGCAGCCTCCTGACGACGGCGGCTCGGATCATCCTCTCCGGGCCGCTGATCACCGCGACTCTGATCCGAGCGCCTGTCACGCAGCTCGGACGCGCTCGATGAGATCGGCGACGCCGTCAACCTGGCGGTACGGCTTGAACGCCGGCGCGAGTTCGCGGATCAGGGTGACGCACCGCTCGGCCCCGATGCGGGTGGCCAGATCGAGGGATTCGGTGGTGACGGCGAGAGCCTGCTCGACATCGTTGGTCTGCAGGAAGCCCCTGGCCTGGTAGGTCAGGAAGATGCCGCGCGTCTTGTCCCTGGCCTTGGGCAGGAGGGCCAGGCCCTCGGCTATCCTGACGTGCGCCTCGTCGGCCCGGCTGAGATCGAGCAGGCACTGGCCGGATTCGACCGCGAGGTCCGCGGGGCTCATCCACGCGCACCAGCCTGGAGCGGGGTCGGTAGCCCGCGTCGACAGTGCCGTCTCGGCGTCGGACAGATCGCGGTAGCACGCGGAGCGGTCGCCGAGCGCGGCGTAGGCCCTGGCCCGCCGGAGGAACAGCAGCGACCGGGCGGTGGGGTGCTTGGTACCGGACAGTGCGTGGCCGAGCTGGCCCACCGAGAGGTTCGGCTGGCCGATCCAGTTCGACTGGTAGGCGAAGTCGGAGAGCACACCGGCGCCGAAGTCGCGGTCACCTGCGGCGTTGGCGGCTTGCAAGGCCCCTGCCCAGAGCTTTCCCGCGGCGAAGTGCTTGCCCTGGTCGAAGCGGTACCAGCCGCAGGTGGTGGCCAGTGACGCGGCCAGGAGGTGCAGGCGCTTGGCGACGGGCTCGGCGTGGCCGCCGCCCTCGATCAGGTCCGGACGGTGGCGAGATGAGCGTCCATCAGCTTAATCGTGTGCTGGCGCTGTTCGGTGGGCAGGGTCGTCAGCTTCGCGCTGGTTTCCTCCAGCCAGTCCACGAGCCCGGGGTCCACCGCCGTCCTGCCGTCGAGGGCAGAAGTCAGGCGATCGGGCTCGATCGTGGCCCACTGGGCGGCGAGGCCGGCCAGCGAGACGGCGCTGAAGGTCATGAAGCTGCGGCGGTCCATGGCGGCTCTCTGTGCATCTCGAAGTGCTTGGACGGTGTACGCCGATCCCAGTGGCAGCGGAACCTCGCGGCCGGGCAGCCAATCGGGCCACCCGAACAGCTCCATGTCGGCGATCGGAACGTCGAAGGCTTCCGCGATCAGGATCTGGGAGTCCAGGTTCGGCTGCTTGCGCCAGTTCTCCCACCGGCTGACGGCCGTCTTGTCCGCGCCGGAGCGGAGCCCGTGCTTGCGGGCGGCCCGGTCGAGGAACACGACGAGGTCGCTCTGTGACCACCCGCGCAGTTCACGGGCGTAGGCGAGGGGGTGCCGGATCGGGTCGTCCACGGGGCCAATTCCATCATCGACAGTGACAGGCAGCCTACTGCGCGCGAGCGCGGGACAACCCCGGGACTACAGACAATGCCTGTCCAGGAAAGCGGAGTTGACGCTGTACTCGACACGCATCGACAAGTTCCCTCACGATGCGGAAGGAGTCAGCCCATGAAACGACGCGCGGCGGTCATCGGCCTCGGACACCAGGCACTCGAAGACCACCTTCCCGGCCTGCTCGCCTCCAACCGGGCCGAGTTGGTCGCGGTCTGCGACAACGACCCGGACGCCCTGCGGGCCCAGCAGGACACGCACAACGTCCCGGGCTTCACCCGGGCCGCCGACCTGCTGGACAACGTGGCGCCGGACTTCGCCATCGTGGCGGTCCCGCACCACGCCGGCCGGGCCGTGATCGAGGAGTGCGCCGTCCGAGGCGTGCACGTCCTCAAGGAGAAGCCGTTCGCCACCTCCCTGCCGGAGGCGCGCGAGCTCGCCGCGATCTGCCAGCAGGCCCAGGTGCAGCTGATGGTCACGCTCCAACGGCGCTTCAACCCGCTCCACGCGTCCGTGGTCCAGCTCCTGGACCAGATCGGCACCCCGTTCCTCATCGACGGCGAGTACACCTTCCACACCGACGACCCCGGCGCGGGCTGGCGCGGAGACGTCAGCTAGAAGGGCGAGGGCATCGAGCAGGCCCTGCTGCGGGAGGTCGACGAGGAGACCGGCCTGCGGATCGACGCGGTCGAGAAGTATCTCGGGCACTTCGACTACACGTCCGGCAGCGGCGCCCTCACCCGGCAGCTGACCTTCGAGGTCACTGTCACCCGGACCGGCCCGGTCACCCTCACCGAGCACGACGCGCACGAGTGGGCCGGGCCCGACGAGATCCCAGCCGTCAGCGACGCCGTACGGGAACTCGTCACCCGCTGATCGTGCACCGTGAGCTCATCGACCTGGTCCACGGAGACGGATACGACGCCTTCTGTGTGGGTGCACTCATCGTCCGCCACGGCCGGCTCCTGATGCTCCGACGTACGGCGTCGGACTCCTGGGCCGGCCGTTGGGAACCGCCCGGCGGCGGCGTCGAGACCGGCGAATCCCTCGCCGAAGCTCTCGCACGTGAGGTCCAGGAGGAGGAGGCCGGGCCGGCCATCGCCAGCACTGTACATCGGCCACCTGGACTACCCAGCCCGCGAGAACCCCCTGCTGCCAGCAGGGGGTTCTTCTTCGCCGCCGAGGAACCGCCCGGTCAATGGCCGGTCCGGATCAACAAGACAGAACACGATCGCTTCGCCCGGTCCACGGCTGACCGTGTCCGGTCGACACGGCCTGACCTCCGCGCTCTCGTTATCCGGCGGCTGGCGCTTACGGCCCGGAGCGGCGCGGGGCCGCCGGGCGACCGGCGTGAGGGCTTCGGACGGACCGAGGTTGACGACCCGTCAGACCGAACTCTCCTATCCGGTACGGATGGTGGAATCTGCTGGCCTGTCGGACGGCCTTCGCGGCACCCGCGCCCGCTACCCTGGCGTCGGCGGCGCCCCCACCGGGCGCGCCGGCCCTGCGGATGATCAGCTTCGACCCTCACGGGAAGGTGGGGCGACATTCCATGAGGACGCCATGAGCACGTTCGTACTCGTGCCCGGCTTCTGGCTCGGTGCCTGGGCCTGGGACGCGGTCGCCGCGCCGCTGCGCGCCGCCGGGCACACCGTCCACCCGGTGAGTCTGACCGGCCTGGCCGAGCGTGCGGGCGAGGCCGGACCGGAGGTCGGACTGGAGACGCACATCGCCGATCTGACCGGTCTGATGGTCCGCGAGGACCTCCGGGAGGTCGTCCTGGTCGCGCACAGCGGCGGCGGAGCCCCGGCCACCGGCGCGGCCGACCGCCTGCCCGAGCGGATCCGGCGGGTCGTCTACCTCGACAGCGGGCCGCTCCCGGACGGCGCCGCCCTGCGCGACCTCTGGGAACCCGCCTACCGGGCCCGCGCCGAAGCGTCCCTGGTCGGCGGCTGGCGGCACCCGATGCCTCCCTGGGACGAACTGGCGGCGAGCGGCGCAAGCCTGGACGGCCTGGACCGGGAGACCCTCGACGACATCCGGGCGCGCGCCACCGATGTGCCGGTCAGGGTCTTCACCGAACCGCTGTGGCTCACGGGCGGCGGACAGGCCCTGCCGAAGGCGCTCGTCTCCTGCTCGTTCCCGCTGGAGCAGATCCGCGCGATGATCGCCTCCGGGGAGCCGTACTTCGCCCCGCTCGCCGGCCCCGAGTGGGAGCTGCGCGAACTGCCCACCGGCCACTGGCCGATGTTCTCCCGGCCCGCCGGGACCGCCGTGGTGCTGGAGGAGTTGGCGGCGCTCTGAGGAACGACGGGCTGCCGCGCCGCACCCGTCGCCGCTTCGCGCGGCCGAGCCCCGTCCGTGGGCCGCCCTCCCTCCGCGGACCGCTCTCCGCGGACCGCCCCCCGGCCGACGAGAATTCGGGTGGTGTGGCGCGGAGACGAAGGGGAAGACGGTGCCAGGGAGCGTCGGTGACGGTCCCTCACCACCGCCCCGTCGAGGAGGACCACCCATGAGTCAGCCCGTCCCTCCGAACCTTTCCGTCGTACGCCTCGCCACCGAGGCCGCCGATCTTCTGCGTGCCGCCGGTACGGCTCCCCAGGGTGGCCGTCCGGGCCTGCTGCACACCGCCGAGGCGGCCGAGACCGTCGCTGCGCTCGCCGGAATCGCCGCGCGCCTGCCGGAGCTGCTGGACCAGGTCGAGGCCTTCCTCAGCAGCGAGCAGGCCTCGGGCCGGATCGCGCCCGCCACCGAACCGGTGGGCGACGCGGCGTTCGACGTCATCCGGGCCGCCCGCGATGCCCGGGACCAGCTGTACGAGGCGAGTCGCACCGCGGCTCTGCTCGCCGAGGTCCTGGCGGCTGCCGCCGGCACTCTCGCTCCGCTGGGCGGGTCCCGGACGGCCGGAGGGCCCCTCACGCCCCACGTCTGAGCGCCCGCCCGGACGCGGACGCGCCGGTCGACGTGCTGCCGAGAGCCGGGGCCGCCTGCGCGGCGCGCGGGGACCGGACCGGCCGGCCCCCGCCGTCAGGGACGATCCTTCGGACGGCTCAGACGATGCGACGGGCGCCGGAGGAAGGGACGGCCGTGAAGGTGCGGGGAGCGGCGTAGGCGGCCTGTCGGAAGGCGGTCTCGACCGCGGTGGTCACGGTGGGCGCGGTGTCGGCCGCGACGAGCGCTATCACCGAGCCGCCCAAGCCGCCGCCGGTCATCCGGGCGCCCAGCGCGCCGGCGTCGACGGCGGCCTCGACGGCGAGGTCGGTCTCCGGGCAGGAGACGCCGAAGTCGTCGCGCAGCGAGGCGTGTCCGCTGGTCAGGATCGGGCCGAGGGCGTGGAGGTAGCCGCCGTGGAGGAGAGCGGCGGCCTGCTCGACGCGCGCGTTCTCGCTCACCACGTGGCGAACGAGCGGGCGTAGTTCGGCCGGCAGGCGGTCCAGCGCCGCCGGCAGCCTGTCCGGGGTGAGGTCGCGCAGGGCGGGGAGGCCGAGGAGGGCTGAGGCCCGCTCGCAGCCGGCCCGCAGCTTCGCGTACTCGCCGTCGGCGAGATCGTGCTTGACGCGGGTGTCGATGACCAGGAGCCGCAGGCCGGCGCCCTCCAGGTCGAACGGGACGTGACGGGCGGACAGGTCCCGCGTGTCGAGGAACAGCGCCTGGCCCTGCCGGGCGCACACCGAGGCCATCTGGTCCATGATTCCGCAGGGCACGCCGACGAACGCGTTCTCCGCGCGTTGGGCGATCCGGGCCAGTTCCTTCCTGGTCAGCCCGAGATTGTGCAGGCCGTTGTAGGCGGCCGCCATGACGCATTCGATCGCTGCCGAGGAGGAGAGGCCGGCGCCGGTCGGCACGTCGCTGTCGATGTGCACGTCGGCACCGCCGATCGGGCATCCGGCTTCGCGGAGCGCCCAGACGACGGCGGCCGGGTAGCGGGCCCAGCCGTCCACGCTGCCGGGGGAGAGGGCGTCGATGTCCAGTTCGACGGTCCGGCCGTCCCCCTGCTCGCTGTAGAGGCGAAGAACCCGGTCGGCGCGGGGGCGGACGGTGGCGCGGGCCGCCTGGGTCAGCGCGATCGGCAGGACGAACCCGTCGTTGTAGTCCGTGTGCTCGCCGATCAGGTTGACTCGGCCGGGGGCGGCCCAGACCCCGGTCCGGGCGGGGGCCGTCGCGCCGGCGGCGGTGTGTACCGGGCTCATCGTGCGTGCTGCCTCTCGGTGCTCTGCCTCGGGACGAAGGTCCGGGCGTCGGTGACGGTGTCGTCGAGGTCGGGGTGGCGCGGGGTCCTGCCGACATGGGCGGCGCCGCCCGTGACCGGGTAGCTGCTCATGACGAGACCTCCCGCAGACGCTGCGCGGCCGCCTCCGGCGACACGTCGTTGACGAACGCGTCCATCCCCGACTCCACACCGGCGAGGAACTTGAGCTTGCCGGCCGTCCGTCGGATCGTGAACAACTCCAGATGCAGGGCCAGTTCGGGGGCACCGACGGTCGGTGCCTGGTGCCAGGCCGCTATGTACGGGGTCGGCGCGGCCTGTCCGCCGCTCCCCTCCTCGACGAACAGGCGGTCGAAACGGCGCAGCAGTTCCAGGTAGAGGCCGGGGAACTCGGCGCGCTCCGCC
Organism: Streptomyces sp. BE303; assembly: GCF_036290945.1. Taxonomy (NCBI): domain Bacteria; kingdom Bacillati; phylum Actinomycetota; class Actinomycetes; order Kitasatosporales; family Streptomycetaceae; genus Streptomyces; species Streptomyces sp. BE303. Next base: position 2,304 of record NZ_JAQYWZ010000779.1, on the reverse strand, counting down.
TCGTTCAGCTGCGTCAGGTCGGCGACCCGCCGGTTCGGATAGAGGTGCACCTCGTAGGGCCAGCGGGCGGCGAACGGAACGAACGCGGTCCAGTGCTCACCGGCCAGCACCACGCGTACCGGATGGGCGTGTTCGGCCGCCAGCACGTCCTCGAAGAGGTTGCGGCCGGTGGTGACGCGGTGCCAGTCGGTCTGCTCGATCATGCGGGCGGTGCGCGGCGGGACGAACGGGAAGGCGTAGACCTGTCCGTGCGGGTGGGCGAGGGTGACACCGATCTCGGCGCCGCGGTTCTCGAAGATGTACACGTGCTTGACGTCGGGCAGCTGGGACAGCTCCGCGGTCCGGTCCGTCCACGCGTCGAGGACGAGGCGGGCCCGGGTCTCGGTCAGGTCGGCGAACGACGATCCGTGGTCGGCGGTGAAGCACACCACCTCGCAGCGCCCGGCGCCCGGCTCCGCCTTGGTCACCGGGTGGCCAAGGCGCTCGGGGTCGGCACCGATGGCCAGGGCGGGGAAGCGGTTCTCGAACACGACGACCTGGTAGTCCGGGGCGGGAATCTCGCTGAGCCGGCCGTCACGGGAGGGGCAGAGCGGGCACTCGTCCGCGGGCGGATGGTAGGTGCGGGCCTGCCGGTGCGCGGCGATGGTCACCCAGTCCCCGGTGAGCGGGTCCCTGCGGATCTCGGACAGGCTCGCCGCCGGCTCCAAGGGACGCAGGTCGACCGAGCGGGCTCGGGGAGTGGCGTCGTCCTGGTCGAAGTAGAGGAGTTCGCGGCCGTCCGCGAGCTTGTCCGAGGTCTTGATCATGGCTTCCTTCCCTGCCGGGCCTGTCTCGGCTACCCGTACTGAGCAAGCCTCGGGTTCATATTCGAACACAAAGAAACAGAAGTCAACAATCAGGTGTCGTGAAATGGTGGGTGAGCACTGCGGGGCGGAGATCCCCCGCCGGCCGGCCGGCCGCTGCCGCCGCCCGGGGCGACGAAGGAGGGCGACGACCCGCACCACGTGGTGCGGGTCGTCGCCCTTCTTCGTCGTGTCAGCGGCTCAGCAGGTCGATCTCGGCGAGCTCCTCCTCCGACAGCGGCCCGCCGTCCAGCGCGTCGATGTTCTGGTCCAGCTGGGCCACGCTGCTCGCCCCGATGATCACCGAGACCACCCGGGGGTCGCGCAGCACCCACGACAGTGCCAGCTGCGCCAGCGTCTGGCCGCGCCGCTCCGCGACCTTGTTCAACGCGCGCAACTGCTCCAGCTTGGCGCCGGTCAGCGCCTGCTCCTTGAGGAAGTGTCCGACCGACATCCGAGAGCCGGTCGGCACATCGCCCGTGAGGTAGCGGTCCGTCAGGAGCCCCTGAGCCAGGGGTGAGTAGGCGATCAGACCGGTCCTGGTGTGGCCGACCGCCGCCAGGAGGCCGTCCTCCGGGGCGCGGTCGAGGACGGAGTACCGGGCCTGGTTCAGCAGCAGCGGCGTGCCCAGGTCGCGCAGGATCGCCGCCGCCTCCCGGTGCTCGGCCGCCGGGTAGTTGGAGATGCCGGCGTACAGCGCGCGGCCGGAGCGCACCGCGTGGTCCAGCGCCCCCATCGTCTCCTCCAACGGGGTCTCGGGGTCGTGGCGGTGCGAGTAGAAGACGTCCACGTAGTCCAGGCCCATCCGCCCCAGCGACTGGTCGAGGCTGGCCAGCAGGTACTTGCGGCTGCCGCCGTCCCCGTACGGGCCGGGCCACATGTCGTAGCCCGCCTTGGAGGCGATGAAGAGCTCGTCCCGGTACGGGCGGAAGTCCTGCGCGAACAGGTGGCCGAAGTTGCGCTCGGCGCTCCCGTACGGCGGGCCGTAGTTGTTCGCCAGGTCGAAGTGGGTGACCCCCCGGTCGAAGGCCCGGCGCAGTACCGCGCGCTGCACGTCCAGCGGCTGGGTGTCACCGAAGTTGTGCCACAGCCCCAGCGAGACCGCGGGCAGCTGCACACCGCTGTGTCCGGTGCGGCGATAGGTCATCGAGGCGTAGCGGTCTTCCGAGGCATGGTAGTTCATGTCGCACATCCTGCCAGTTACCCACCAGAACGTGAACTCAAATCAACAGGGAACAACGTTGCGTCCGAGGACGGTTCGGACGTTAGCCGTCGGACCGGACGGATCCCGTGACAGAACCGAACGGCGGCTCGACCGCGCCGAAGCGGTCGGCCCCGGTGATCCACTCGCCGCGGCGCATGACGGCGACCAGGTCGTGGGTGGCGGAGTCGAGCACCACGAGGTCGGCGTTCTTGCCGGGTTCCAGCGTGCCGACCGAGTCGGCGAGGCCGAGCAGGCGGG
>NZ_JAQYWZ010000778.1:0-484 GCF_036290945.1 Streptomyces sp. BE303 | reverse complement strand
GCCGGGGTGCTGCGGGTCCGGGTGGTTGAGGGCTTCCAGGTCCCAGCCGCGGTCCGTGGGGATCCCGCCGATTGCGTCGGTCCCGGAGGCCAGGAGGTCCCAGAGGTCCTCCGGGGTGTCGGCCCAGCCCGTGAACCGGCTGGCCGCCGCGACCGGACTCCCCCTCCCGGCGGCCCGGGTCTTCGACGACCCGGCCGCCGACCGGCGGGCCGGGTTCCGGCTGGAAAGGCTCGTCGGCGGACGGTCTGCGGCGGCGGTACCGGCCGCTCCGGCCGCGCCGGTCACCGACGAACCGATCGTCATCGTCGGGTTGGACTGCCTGTTACCTTGAGGGGCAGAAACCCCGTAGGACCAATGGGACCTGCTGGCCTCCGGGACCGACGCCATGGGCGGGTTCCCCACGGACCGCGGCTGGGACCTGGAAGCCCTCGTCCCCCCCGACCCCGAGCACCCCGGCACCACGTACACCCGGGACGGCCGCTTC
>NZ_JAQYWZ010000777.1:0-409 GCF_036290945.1 Streptomyces sp. BE303 | reverse complement strand
GACGGCTGCCCCGCCCGGGTATCAGTTGCCTGCTTCGCCGGTGTTCGGTCCGTTGGTTCTGACTCCGGCGAATGCTTCGGCCGGTGTGCAGGTGACGGCTGCTGATCTGCCGCAGCCCCCGGTGACGGGTGAGGTGCGGGTGTTGAAGACGGATGCGAATACGGCGGCGCCGTTGGCGGGTGGTGTGTTCGATCTGTGGGAGGAGACGAATGGTGTTCCGGGTCTGCAGACGTCGGGGGTGAACCCGGACACGCAGGTGGGTGCGGCGTGTACGACGGGTGCGAATGGTCTGTGTTCTCGGACGGTGGAGGTCGGCACGTATTACTGGCGTGAGACGGCTGCCCCGCCCGGGTATCAGTTGCCTGCTTCGCCGGTGTTCGGTCCGTTGGTTCTGACTCCGGCGAATGCT
>NZ_JAQYWZ010000776.1:0-371 GCF_036290945.1 Streptomyces sp. BE303 | reverse complement strand
TATACCTCTGATTATTCGTCTCTTTAGTTCTGATGTTATCAGTCGATCTCAGAGAGTACTCTGGGCGACGCCTCGGCCAGATCGGTGACGGGCTTCCAGGTGACACGGTGACGCCACCCGTCGATCAGCGAGCGCTCCCGACCGCGGGCCCGCCAGGTCGCCGGCGCGGGAAGGAGCGGTTCCCGGGGGGGGACCGGGACCCCCTCGTACAACACCCTGCCCACCTACGGAAGAACGTCGTTGACTGACACAGTGTATAGCACCGTCTGCGGCGCCGTGGCGGCCGACTGATGCAGGCCCTTCCCGCCGGTGGGGCGATGCTCGCGGTGGGTGCTTCCGAGGCGGAGGTACTGGCGGCCTTCAGAGCGGAG
>NZ_JAQYWZ010000775.1:0-13214 GCF_036290945.1 Streptomyces sp. BE303 | reverse complement strand
GCGGGCCTGCTCGGCCCAGAAGCCGAGGCGGTCCTCGGAGGCCTGAGCGTATGCGGCCGCGGTGACGTTGGCGGCTGCGGCGAGCTCTGCCGGCGGGGCGAAGCGCCGTTCCTCCTTGAGCAGGTTGGCCAGGCTCTCGTTACTCATCATGAACTCCAGATATCTGATCATTCGGGGCGGCCGTGCCTCCCCTGTGCTTGTTGCCCGGTGCTTGTCGTCGTCACCCGGCCGCCACGGCCCGGGCCGCGTCGGACGTCCTCGTGCGGCGGACTCTGGCCGGCGGCCTTCGCCCGGTCCCGCGAGTTCCTCGGAGGCTCGGGACCGGGCGAAGGCCGTTTCGGTGTCCGGTGGACGGTTGTGGGCGGTCGCTCTCGGCAGGTCGTTCGGGGCGGCTGTTCGGAGCCGGGGTCAGTGGGCGCCGAGTCCGGTGAGGGATCGGACTTCGAGTTCGGCGTACTTCGCGGGGTCGGCCTTGTCCCGGGAGAGCATGGTGCCGATCCAGCCGGCGAGGAAGCCGATCGGGATGGAGACCAGGCCGGGGTTCTCCAGGGGGAACCAGTGGAAGTCGGAGTGCGGGAGCAGGGAGGTGGGCTTGCCGGAGACGACGGTGGAGAAGGCCACCAGCAGGACGGAGCTGATCAGGCCGGCGTAGACCGAGCTGACCGCGCCGACGGTGTTGAAGCGCTTCCAGAACAGTGAGTAGAGCAGGGTGGGCAGGTTGGCGGAGGCAGCGACCGCGAAGGCCAGGGCGACCAGGGCGGCGGTGTTGAGTTTGTCGGCGAAGAGTGACAGGACGATGGCGACGGCGCCGATCGCGACGGCGGCCAGTTTGGCGGAGCGGACTTCCTCCTTCTCGCTGGCCTTGCCGCGGCGGATGACGTTGGCCCAGAGGTCGTGGGCGAAGGAGGCGGAGGAGGCAAGGGTCAGTCCGGCGACCACGGCGAGGATGGTGGCGAACGCGACGGCGGAGATGACGGCGAGCAGGACCGCGCCGCCGGTGGTGCCGGCTCCGCCGCCGAGGTGCTCGGCGAGCAGTGGGGCGGCGGTGTTGCCGGCGGCGTTGGAGGCCTTGATGGTCTTCGGGCCGAGCAGGGCGGCGGCTCCGAAGCCCAGGACGAGGGTCATCAGGTAGAAGCCGCCGATGATGCCGATCGCCCAGAGGACGGACTTGCGGGCGATCTTGGCGGTGGGCACAGTGTAGAAACGGACCAGGATGTGGGGCAGGCCGGCGGTGCCGAGGACCAGGGCGAGGCCGAGGCTGAGGAAGTCGAGTTTGCTGGTCCCGGTGGCGCCGTATTTGAGGCCGGGTTCGAGGAAGGCGGAGCCCTTGCCACCGGCGTCGGCGGCGGCGCCGAGCATGCTGGAGAGGTTGAAGCCGTACTTGGCCAGGACCAGGACGGTCATGAGGCCGGCGCCGGCGATGAGCAGGACGGCCTTGACGATCTGGACCCAGGTGGTGCCCTTCATGCCGCCGATGACCACGTAGATCACCATCAGTGCGCCGACGGCGACGATCGTCCAGCGCTTGGCGCCGGTGCCGCTGACGCCGAGGAGCAGGGCGACCAGGGAGCCCGCGCCGACCATCTGGGCGAGCAGGTAGAAGATCGACACCACGATGGTGGAGATGCCGGCGGCGGTGCGGACGGGCCGCTGGCGCATCCGGAAGGCCAGCACGTCGGCCATGGTGAAGCGGCCGGAGTTGCGCAGTGGTTCGGCGATCAGCAGGAGGGCGACCAGCCAGGCGACGAGGAAGCCGACGGAGTAGAGGAAGCCGTCGTAGCCGTAGAGGGCGATGGCGCCGGCGATGCCGAGGAAGGAGGCGGCGGACATGTAGTCGCCGGAGATGGCCAGGCCGTTCTGGAAGCCGGTGAATCCGCGCCCGCCGGCGTAGTAGTCGGAGGCGTCCTTGGTCTGGCGTCCGGCCCAGACGGTGATGCCGAGGGTGGCGAGGACGAACAGGCCGAAGAGGGTCATGGTCAGGCCGCGGTGCTCGGTGGCGGCGCCGGTGGCCAGCAGGGTGGTGGTCATGAGGCTGCCCTCCGGGGGTTGGGGAGCGTCGCGGTGGTGCGGCCTTCGCGGATGGCGGTGGCGCGCGGGTCGAGGCGGCGTCCGGCGTAGCGGGCGTACAGGGCCGCGATGGTGAAGGTGCTGACGAACTGGAGCAGCCCGAGTGCGAGGGCGACGTTGATGTGTCCGAACAGCTTGATCGCCATGAAGTCGGGGGCGTAGTTGGAGAGCAGGACGTACAGCAGGTACCAGAGCAGGAAGCCTGCGGTCACCGGGAACGCGAAGCCCCGGAAGGAACTGCGCAGCTGGCGGAACTCCTCGCTCTGTTCGAGGTGTTCCAGACGATCGGGTACAGCCGGACGGGCGGTCGGCGGAGTTTCCACGCGGTGCCTCCTGAGGTCAGCGGGTGTGGTGCGGGACGGGCTGCCGGCGCTGGACCCTCGACGCGTCGGCACCACAGGGGCCTGCTCGTCGGTTGTCGCCGTGGTCGTCTCCGGCACCGGGGTTCGCCCCCTGCGGCGCATCCCAACGCACCCGGGCGTGCACGGGTAGGCATCGCATCAGGACGTGCGGCGAGCGGTCGCATTGTGCGGCCAGCGGCGCGCCGAACGGTTGACCGGAATTCGGCCGCTGCCCTCCCACCGCCGCGGACATCGGGGTCACGCCGTCGGCGGTGACAGCGGGAATCGGCCCATCGGCGGTAAAGTGGGGGAGGTGCGCCGTCGGCGCAGACCGGGTCGCTCACGGCCCGCCTGCGGCGGCCTCGGCCGCGGCATTCCGTCGCCTCGTGCGTCCGGTCCGGTTCGCAATCCCGGTCATACCTGTCGGGTGGTCTTGGCCGGTCGGCCCGGTTCGCGGGATCGGACGCGGTAGCGCATCACCCGAACGGACGGGACCGGGTCGTGACCACAGAGAGCATCCTGCTTCGGGTGTGGTAGTCCCGTTGGGCGTGTGTCGGATTCCGGCAGGTGATCGCCGGAGCAGGGCAGGTGATCGAATGGATCCGGTGCAACATCATCGCGGCGGGGTGCAGGGCACCGGGCCGATGTCCGAGGCCGCGCAGTCGGCCCTGCCGCACGACGTGGTGATGCGCTCGTTGCGATCCATGGGTGACGCGTTCCTGGCCTGCGACAGCCAGGGGAAGGTCACGTACGTCAACGGCGAGGCGGAGACGCTGCTGGGCCCCGCACCGCGACTGCTCGGGAGCACGTTGTGGCAGACGGTGCCGGAGGCTGTCGCGCCGGGCCTGCGGGATCTCTTCCGGCGGGCGATGGCGGGCACCACGCCGGTCGAGGACGAAGGGCGTCTGGAGACGACCGGCCGCTGGTACCGCTTCCGGCTTCTGCCCGTGGCCGAGGGACTTCTGGCCTTTCTCACCGACGTCACCGACCGCCGGACGTACCACGGGTACGACGCGGTCGGACACTCCGCTCGCGTCGCCCAGCTGACCGGCGCCCTCGCGCGCGCCATCACCTCCGACGAGGTGGTCGGCACCGTCGTCGAGCACGTGCTGCCACCGTTCGACGCCACTGGTCTGATCATCCAGGCCGTGGAGGAGGGCGGTCTGAGGTCGGTCGGTTGTGCCGGCTACCCGCCCGTCTTCACCGAACTGGTCCGCAAGGCCCCGGTGACGGAGATGGCGGAGGGCACTCCGGTCCGTGACGTCCTCTCCGCTCCCTACACGCTGATGTTCTTCCCCTCCCCGGAGGAGCTGATCAGCGCCTACCCGGCGACGGCCGACTTCGTGGCCATCGGGGGGAAGAACTCCTGGGCCTTCCTGCCGCTGGTGGTCTCCGGGCGTGTCATCGGATTCTGCTGCATCAGCTGGAGCCGGCGGCGCAGCCTGAACGAGAACGAGCGCACCCTGCTCGGTGCGCTGAGCGCGCTGATCGCCCAGGCACTGGAGCGGGCGCGTCTCTATGACGCCGAGTACACCCGAGCCCAGGAACTCCAGCGGGGCATGCTTCCCCATGCGCTGCCCTCCGTGCCGGCCGTCACCGCCGCCGCCCGTTTCGTCCCCACCAGTGGCGACATCGGCGGTGACTGGTACGACGTGATCCCCCTCACCTCGGGTCGAGTCGCGCTGGCCATCGGCGACGTGATGGGTCACGGGCTGTCCGAGGCGGTCACCATGGGCAGGCTGCGCACGGCCGTGCACACCCTCGCGGTCCTCGACCTGCCTCCCGACGAACTCGTCGTGCACCTGAACAACATCGTCAGCGGCCTGGGCGACGACTTCTGCGCGACGTTCCTCTACGCGGTCTACGACCCCGTCTCGGGCACCTGTACCTTCGCGAACGCCGGCCACCCCCCACCCGCCATCGTTCAGCCCGACGGCACCGTGAGCTTCCCGGAGCTGACCATCAACCCGCCGCTCGGCGCGGGCACGCCTCCGTTCGACACCACCGAACTCGTCCTGCCCCCGGACAGCCTCGTCGTGATGTACACGGACGGGCTGGTCGAGTCCCGTGCGCGTGACATCGGCCGGGGAATCGCCGACCTTACGGACATCCTCGACGAAGCCACCGGTACAGCCGGGTGGCCGCCGCCCGGCGCCGACCACGGCGAGGTCGCCGAGAGCCTCGACCAGCTGTGCGACACCATCGTCGCGGGCCTGTTGTCGTCCCGGCAGACGTGCGACGATGCCGCCCTGCTCATCACCCGCGTCCACCGCATCCCGAACCGGAACGTCGCCTCGTGGCTGCTGCCGGACACAGCCATGGCGGCAGCGCAGGCCAGGGAGCACGCCCGCAGCCAGCTCGCCGCCTGGAACCTGGACGAGCTGGTCATGACCACCGAGCTCGTCGTCAGCGAGCTGGTGGGCAACGTGGTCCGGCATGCCAAGGGCCCGGTCCGGCTCCGGTTGCTGCGCAGTGACGTGCTCATCTGCGAGGTGTCGGACGGAAGCCTGACCACGCCGCACATCCGGCGTGCCTCCGCCACGGACGAGGGCGGGCGTGGTCTCCAGCTGATCGAGGCTCTCTCCCACCGGTGGGGCACGCGGCACGCGGCCACCGGGAAGTGCATCTGGACGGAACAGCTCCTCCCGGCGGGGTGACAGGACCCGGGGGCGTCGTCCGCGGCGTGCCGTCGGGATCCGACCTCACAGGCCGTCCTGGCGGCCGGCGTAGACGAACTCGCAGCTGCGGGGCCATCGGTGCGATGTGCCGGGTGGGGATCCGCCGAAGCCCGCGGCGGTGTCGGCGCCGAGCGGCGCCGACGCGCATGCGGCCTGCGGCCCTGCCTCACCCCCGCCAGGATCGGCGGTCAGTGCACCGCTCTCCCCGGGAGACGAGGCTCCTCCGGCGGGGGCCTGGGCCGGTCGTACGCTGCGGACGGGTCCCCGTCCGCAGGTGGTGGTGCCGACGTCACGGCCGTGGTGCCTTCGGCCGTGACGGCGGGTGCGGTCCTCGGGTCGGTCGGAGGGGACGGGGAGGTTGGCCCGGCCGTCGCCGACCCCCGTGCGAGGAGCGCGGCGGGGTCTTCGGCATCGGGCGTGGACCGGACGAGTGCCGTCCTCGCGAGTCGAAGGCGCCGGTTGGTGTCGCGCATCTCCTCGTAGCGGTGTCGGCATCGCGCGCAGTCGTCGAGGTGTCGGATCAGGAGTTTGGACTTTCTTCGCGCGGGGTGGCGGACGAGTGCTGTGAGTTGGTCGGTGCAGGCGAGGCACTCGGGGGAGTCGGCCCCCTGCAGGTGTGCTGTCAGGTAGGCGCGGCACAGGCCTTCGCGTGCGCGCGACACCAGCGAGGAGGCTCCGCTGGTGCTCAGCCCGAGGAGGCGGGCGACCTCGTCCGTCGGCCGCTGTTCGAGTATTGAGTGCTGCAGCGCTGCGCGCCAGTGCGGGGGCAGTGCGCGGAACGCGGCGGCGATCAGATCGTGTTCGAGGGCCGATGAGTGGATCTGATCGGGTGACGGGGCCGTGGTGTTCCGGTCGGCCAACAGGTCGACGTCGGCGGAGGGAAGGCTGCGGCGGTTGGCGCGCGCCCACGCCGCGGCGGTGTTGCGGACCACGGCCAGAAGGTAGGGGCGCCAGTTGTCGGAGGGGCCGCCGCCCGCCCGGACGGCGGCGAGAGTAGCGGTGAAGGCCTCGCTGGCGAGGTCCTCGGCGCTGTCCGCGATACTGCCGAAGGAACGGGCGTAGGCGAGTGTGGCCCGGTGGTGGCGCGCGTAGAGCACCGCCGCGACACCGTCCTCCCCCGACCGAAGGCGTTCCGTCAGCTCTCCGTCCTCGGACTCCCCTTCCGGGCAGGCACCGAGCTCCTCGGCGGCCCCGCCGCCGGTACGGAGAACCGGCGGCGGGGCGGACCCGTCGGGATCCGGGGACGAGAGGTCGAACATGGTGATCCTTTGGCCTTTGCGGTGATCTGACCAGCCGGGGAGCTCCGGTGCGGGCCGGCGGTACGGCGGGCTGACCGCCGGGCGTGGGCGGCGCCCGCCTCTCCGGGGTGCGGGTTGGATCCGCGTAACTGTCGTGAGCACGCGGTTCGGCTTCGCCGTTCGCGACGCCGGGCGGCATGTGCCGGCCCCCCGCGGGCGGGTCGGCGGCGGTACGGCGGGCCTTGCGGGTGGGGAGACGGGGGCGGGGTGGCCGGGGGCTTCGCCGCCGGGGCCGACGGCCGCGGCACGGGCCGGCATCGGAGGTTGGCCCGCTGAAGTGGGAGCACCGATCCGTGTGGCCCGTGTCGGGAGGCATGGTGGTGTCGCGGTGGGCAGTGGGCAGGCCGGCTGCCACGCCCGGTGAGCGGGTGCCCGGTGCTGCGGTGGCCGGCCGTGTTCGGCGGGATGCGGGGGTTCCCCGGCCTTGCCGGGGTGGTCGTCATCCGGCGGGGAAGTCGAAGGTGTATCCCTGGGCTTTGAGCCAGGGCAGTAGTTGGTGCAGGGCCGCGATGGTCTCGGTGCGGTCGCCGCCGCCGTCGTGCATTAGTACCACGCCGCCGGGGCGCAGTTCGCGTTGGACGTTCGCGACGATGGCGGCGACGCCGGGTTTGGTCCAGTCGAGACTGTCGACCGTCCAGGTGAGTGAGCGCATACCGGCGGTGGCGGCGACCTGTTCGTTGGCGGGGGTGAAGCCGCCGCCGGGGGCGCGGAACCAGGGGACCTGGGTGCCCGGTCCGCCGGCTTGGACGATCATGTCCTTGGCGGGTCCGATCTCCTGGACCTGCTGGTCGTGGGCGAGTGCGGCGAACGGCTGGAGGTGGTGGACGGTGTGGTCGCACAGGCGGTGGCCGGCGGCGAGGATGCGTCTGACCATCGCCGGGTTCGCGGTGGCCTGGGGGCCGATCTGGCAGAACGTCGCCTTGACGCCGTACTGGGCGAGGACGTCGAGGACGTCGGCGGTGGCGGGGCCGGGGCCGTCGTCGAAGGTGAGCGCGACCGTCCGGCCGCCGTGCGCGGTGGATCGGACCAGGGCGGCCGATTTCGCCGGCGAGCCCGAAGGCGGGACGCCCGCGGGCGTCGCCTTCGCGGAGGCGGGTCCGGCGGACCCGGTGGGGCGGGGGCTGGGTGCGGGCGAGCGGGGCGTCCCGGGAGCCGTGGGTGTGCCGCTCGCCGGTGTGGTGCCGGGTGCGTTCGGCTCCATGGACAAGCCGAGCACGCCGCCCTGCGCGGCGCCGCACCCGGTGACCGCGGTGACGAGCAGGGCGGCGCAGGCCGTGCGCAGGCCACTGCGCCGGGCACCGGCCGCCGAGGGACGCAGCGAACGGGCCCGCCGCGCAGGGCCCGACCTCTTGCCGCGGTCGGCGCCGCCGCGCACCGGCTCACCGGTGTCGGAGGCGGCGCCGGAGCAGGTGCCTGAGCAGGCGTCGGCGGTCTGGAGGAGCGCGAGGTCGGTGGTGGCGCTCGGCGCCGTCCCGCGCGTCAGGTCGGACATGGTTTCCCCTTTGGGAGTGTGACCGGGTGCCGGGCGGCCCGGGGATCCGGGCAACGTCCGGCACCACGCCGGTCGACATCGGATGGGCCGGGTGGATCTCCTGGCCGGCGTGCCGTGCGAACGAAGCGGCCTCAGAGGCAACGGAGTTCGCCGACATGTACCAGTGGGGGAAGAGTGCGCGGGCCCCGGCCGGACCCGCCCTGTCACGGGCCTGTGACACTGCCGCGACCGTCCCGCCACGGACACCTCGTCCCACGAACCGGCCCAACCGTCGAAGGACCCATGCGCGGGGCAGCGCTTGAGGCCAGGGCGGCACCGACCACCAGGTCGTCCGAAGCCTCACCCGCCACTTCGAACCCGCCACGCTTCTCCGGGCCACGGGCTGGGGCGCACGCGCTCCGCGGCCCTCCTTTTGCACGGTGACCAGGTTCGCCCGGGATTGCTCAGGGTTGGTTCGGGTGAGGCGCAGCTCGATGAACGTGGCGGAGCGTGGCGGGCGGGAGCTGTCTCGGGTCTGCGGGGGAGCAGGCCGGAGACAGCCGGGGCCCCCGGGTTCACGGAAGGTTCGGCCGGTCGGGTCCCGGGGGCGGTCGCAGGTGACGCGCTGTGGCGTGGGGGTGTCCGTCGACGGAGCGCTTGATGGCGGTTGGAGCTTGTCTTGCGGCGGAGACACTCCTGGGGAGGACGAGGCGCGGCCGGGTCGTGTCCTGGCTACTGCGCGCCGTACATCGCTGCGGGTGGTGCGGTGGTGGGGGTGGGGGGCAGGGCGGGGGGTTTCGAGGAGTCGGCCGGGTGAGGATGTCGGTGAAGACGAGGCGGTCGTCGACCCGGCGGGCGCCTTCGGCGAGTTGGTGGGTGCCGCGGGCGTGGACGGTGATGCGGGGGGGTCTCGGGGTCAGCGCAGGGTGGTGCCGGCGGGGGTGTCGAGGAGGGGGAGGTCGGTGCGGGTGGGCAGGCCTTCCCAGTCGCCGCGGGTGGCGACGGCGAACGCGGCGGTGGTGGTGGCGCGGTGCAGGCGCTGTTCGGCGGTGAGGCCGTCGAGTGTCCCGGAGAGGTAGCCGGCGACGAAGGCGTCCCCGGCGCCGATGACGTCGACGACGGGCACGGGTCGGGCCGGGGCGTGGTGGGTGCCGTGGGTGGTGGTGAGGGTGGCGCCGTCGCCGCCGCGGGTGATGACCTCGCCGCCGACAACCCCCGCTCCCCACGGCCCGCAGGACCGGACCAGGACCAACCGCCGCGCGCGTAGCACCGGACCGCCGCGGGCGGTACATGCAGGCTTCCGGGGGATCGGCCCGTGATCCCGGCGGCCCGTGCGCCGATGCGACCCGTAGCCGGTCGCCACCGGTGTCCCGCGACCCGGAGCACGGCGGACCAGCTCCGGCAGATGCACATCTAGGCGACGGCGGTCACCGTGGGAGAACCCCCGCCATGGGGTAGCTCGACCACACGGCAACCGAGCTGACTCAGTTGCCGTGTGACGGCCTCGGCCTCGCGGTCGTTCAGCGCGAACACGAACGGACCGGGAATCAGCACCCGGTCGATCCAGCCCTGCTCGATGTCCCGCACGAGACACTCCAGCCGGGGCAGCCGGCCGCCGGACCGGCGTCCGTTGTCCAGGTACTCGAACGGCTCGGGCAGGCCGTGTCGCTGTGCGAGGCGTTCCAGCGCATGGCGCTGGCACTCCATCCCGGTGGGGTCGAACGGGTAGCACCGGAGGTAGACCGCCGTCCGCGGGGCGCGGACGCTGCGTGGTGGTTGGCGCATCAGCATGTCGTTCACCTGCCAGCGGTTCCGGTAGTGGCGGGGCCTTGTCCCTCCACCGTCCGCCCGCGGCGGGCGGACCACATCCAGGGATCTACGTAGGCGACTACCGAGTTCCGGCGCCGCAGTTCACCGAGTGACGAGTCCGGCCTGCTCCGAGCACCTCCAGCAGACGTTCACCACCGCCCGCGCCGGCGCGGCTCCGGTCGACCGGTACCTTGCCGCACCCGGCCGGCGGGGATCGGTCGTAGCCGGCCGGCCGGCGTGGTGACGGTAAATCAGTTACTGTCTGGAGCTGGCCGATTCGTGAGTTTCTCCGGGTAGAGGGTGTACCGCTGTGGACCACGGCGGCTTTCGGGCGCGTCCCGGGTGAGGCTCAAGTCGGCGGTCCGAATCGTACGAGTGCCGGTGCCAAGGGCGGCGTGAACGGTGACCAGAGCGACGATGAACCGACACAACGGGGTGCCCGGCCTGGTCGGGCAGGCCGCCACGGCAGGTCGCCGGGAACGGCCTGCGCAACGCCCGCGAGGCCGTAGGCAGGCAGGTTCCGGGCGACTCGGTGCCCACCGGGGCGTGCAGGGGGACCGGGCGTTGTTGGCGTCGGTGTCAGGAGGCGCCAGCCTCTCCGCCGACCGGTAGGCCGTTCGGCGAACCACTGGTCGCACGGTTCGACCGTTTGGCGCACATCGTTGTCGGTGCCTTGCGGTGAATGGCTCCGCGGGCTGGGATACGCCGCAGGAACAGTCCTGTCGCTGGGATCGGGCGCCGTTGATGACCACGGCGACCATCAGCGGGCAGGCCGTGGCGGTCCCGATGTGCGCCGACGGTCCGGCCCTGTCGGCCTGTTCCCCCACCGCACCTCGCTGACCCCAGGAGGGCGTGGAGACCCCTTCGCCCGCAGGTCGGCCAGCCCCCGACCGCCTGGAAACACCTCGAACGGACCGGGAAGTTCCGATCGAGGCGTGAACGCGAGAACTCCGCCCGCACGATGCGTGCCGACCGGGAGAACGAGCCACCGCCGTCCCGATCCCCGAGCCAAGGAGCCACCCCTGATGTTCAACAGACCCTCTGCCCGGCCACCGGCCGACGGCCAGGACCCGTCGTCGCTCGGCAACACCCCCCGCCAGCACTCCGCCGCGGCAGGACGCCGCACGCGCCCCCACGCCCGCCTCGCCGGTTCGTTGGCGACCGCCGTCACCCTGCTGGTGGGCTCCGTCGCCCTGAACCACACGCCGTCCAACGCATCGACCCCGCCGGCGGGGGACCCCACCCGGGCTCCGTATGACCTCACGGTCGACGCCCCCGTGCTGATCGTGCTCGGTCAGAGCAACGCGGTCGGGTTCGGGGCGTACATGAACGACGCCGCCGATCGGGCCCAGTGCGGGTCCTTCAGCCACGTCAAGGGGCTCAACCGGCAACCGAACCTCGCGGTCGGGGCGACGGCGGCGACATGGTCGCCGTACACCTGCCGTGGCACCAACCTCGGTTACGAGTTCAACAACGGCTACAGCTACAACGTCGCGTCGGTGACCGCGCTGCGGTGGGAGCGCGCCGTCAACGCCGGCGCCGCCCTCCCCGACCTGAACGTGATCCACGTGGCCTGGCAGGGCCAGGGCACGCAGGAGACGGACGGGACAAGCAACCGGTGGTGGCCCGACCGCGACCCGACCCAGGCCGACAGCCTGCACCAGCTCACCCTGAACACCATCGGCAACGCCCTGCGAGCGCTGCAGGAAGCCGGCAAGCGACCGCGCGTCATCGGCATGCACTGGAACCAGTGGGAGGCCGAGGCGGCAGCGAAATCGACGGTCAGCGCCGACCACGTCCAGCAGGCGTTCCTCAACGTCCTGGAACCGCTGCGCACGATCACCGGTACCACCGGATACCCGGTCTTCCTCTACCGTCCGCGCACCACGGTCTACCAGCAGGTCCCCACGCAGCACGTCGTGGAGGCGCTGACGGGCCTCGCCGCCCGGCCCGCGCCCAACCCCTACACGCTGATCGACCCGGCCGACGCCACCTCCCCGACGGGTACACCGCTCTTCCAGTCCTCCGCGGCGCCCACCTACGGGATCTTCAACAGCGACGGTCTGCACTACACCCGGGCCGCCCAGGAGTGGTTCGCCGACCGGCAGTGGAAGACCGTCTTCACCGACGGCCTCTACGGCGCACCCGTCACCGCCACCGTGAACGCGGCCCAGGGCAGGCCGGCCAGCCAGTCCTCCACCTGGGCAGGCGTGTCCGCGGCCCGGGCGGTGGACGGCAACATTGACGGCACCTGGCCGGGCGGGAGCGTCAGCCGTACCAGCACCGAGCCCCAGGCATGGTGGCAGGCCGACCTCGGCGCGACACGCACGATCCGCGACGTGCGGCTGCTGCGGCGCACGGACTGCTGCGACGCCCAGATCACCGACTTCTCCCTCGTCGTGTCGGCCACCGACCTCACCGGCCGCAGCTGGGCGGACATCGCGGCCGACCCCGCGGTGAAGCGCATCCGGATCAAGGGCACCGCACCCAAGCAGCAACTCACCATCCCCGTCGGCTCCGACGGACGCTTCGTGCGCGTCCAGCTCACCGGCACCGACTTCCTCTCCCTCGCCGAAGTCAAGGTCGACACATCCACCAACTGATCCACACCGACCGGGTGTCCGTCCCGGCGACCCCGCCGGAACGGACACCCGACCGACAACCCGGCTCCCACACCCCGAGGTAAGGCAGCGTCCGGTTCGGTGCACCGCATACCGGTGCACGGACAGTCCAGGCATCGAGACGACCGGCCCGCCGCGAGTGGTTCATCGTTCGAAGGCCCCGCAGTTCGGCGAAGGGGACTTGGCCGGGGGAGAGGACCCTTCACTGCCCGGTACCTGCTGGGGGTTCCGGTCGGCTGCCGCCTACTGGTCCCGGCCAACGGGGGTGGCATGTCGTGGTGGCATCAGGATCCGTGTGCACCCGGCTGCGGTGAGGACTCGCACCGACAGACGGACGCGGTCGTCCTCGCCGGAGAAGACCCAGGTCCCCGGTATCAGCAGAATCCGGTGCGTGCCGTCGATCATGGCGAGGACGAGTTCCTCGAATCGGGGTCGGGCGTGATGGACCCAGGAGGACGGGTGTGCGTGGTCGAGGTAGAACACCGGGGCGGGCAGGCCCAGGCGCGTGGCGAAGCTCGTCAGTGCCTCGCGGTCCCTTTCCGCCGTCGGATTCTGCGGGGGACTGCACAGATAGGCGGCGGGCCGAAGCGCGGGGGAGGTGTCGGGTGCGCGCATGTACGGACTCCACTGATCGAGGAGGTGCCCGGTACCAGGGACGGCCCGGGCTGTGCGGGCGGGAGGCTTGTCGGTCGGCCGAGGGGCGCTACGAGCGCTCGGCGAGGCGGCACACACAGGACCCCTCGGCGAATGAGGTTGCGGAGTCCTCCCGCCCGCCCCGAACGCCGGTCTACAGGTACTGCCCGGTGTTGGCGACAGTGTCGATCGAGCGGCCGGACTCGGCACCCTGCTTCCCGGTGACCAGGGTCCGGATGAAGACGATCCGCTCGCCCTTCTTGCCGGAGATCCGGGCCCAGTCGTCCGGGTTGGTG
>NZ_JAQYWZ010000774.1:0-74074 GCF_036290945.1 Streptomyces sp. BE303 | reverse complement strand
CCCGCGACCGGTTCCGGAATCACATGTTGATCATGTGCCCGGCCAGCCCGTGGATCGCCTCCTTGACCGCCTCGCCGAGGGTCGGGTGGGCGTGGACGTTGCGGGCCACCTCGTGCACGGTGAGGTCCCACTGCTGGGCCAGGGTCAGCTCCGGCAGCAGCTCCGTGACCTCGGGCCCGATCAGGTGGGCGCCGAGCAGCTCGCCGTGCTTGCCGTCGCTGATGACCTTGACGAAGCCGATCGGGTGGCCGAGGCCGTGGGCCTTGCCGTTGGCGGTGAACGGGAACTTGGCGACCTTGACGTCGTAGCCGAGCTCGCGGGCCTGCACCTCGGTGTAGCCGAAGCTGGCGATCTGCGGCTGGCAGTAGGTGGCGCGCGGGATCATCGCGAAGTCCAGCTCCATGGTCTCCGCACCGGCGATGGTCTCGGCCGCGATGACGGCCATCGCCTCGGCGGCGTGGGCCAGCATCAGCTTGGCGGTGACGTCACCGATGGCGAAGATGTGCTCGACGTTGGTCCGGCCGCGCCCGTCGACGGCGATCGCACCGCGCTCGGTGAGCCTGACGCCGGTGTTCTCCAGGCCGTAGCCGTTGACGCGCGGCGCGAAGCCGATCGCCTGGAGGACCTTGTCGGCCTCCAGGACCTTCTGCTGCCCGTCCTTGGCGGTGACGGTGACGCGGACCTTGGCCGCCGGGTCCTTGTCGTCGATCGAGTCGACGCGGGTGGAGGTGAGCACCTCGATGCCGAGCTTGCGGTACTGCTTGGCGAGCTCGGCGGAGACCTCGGCGTCCTCCAGCGGCACCATCCGGTCGAGGAACTCGACGATGGTGACCTTCACGCCGTAGTTGTGGAGCACGTAGGCGAACTCGACGCCGATCGCGCCCGCGCCCGCGATGACGATGCTGCCGGGCAGGTCCTCGGTGAGGATCTGCTCCTCGTAGGTGACCACGCGGTCGCTGAGGCCGGTGCCGGGGAGCAGCCGGGTGGAGGCACCGGCGGCGATGATGCAGTGGTCGAAGGTGACGATCTCGAAGCCGCCGCCGTTCAGCGCGACCTGGAGGGTGCGGTCGTCGACGAAGGTGCCGCGGCCGTCGTACTCGGTGATGCCGTTCTTCTTCATCAGGTAGTGGACGCCCTTGACGCGGCCGTCGGCGACGGTGCGGCTGCGCTTGAAGGCCTCGCTGTAGTCGAAGGTGACCTGGCCCTCGATCCTGATACCGAAGGTCTTGGCCTCCTTGGTGACGATGTGCGCGAGCTCGGCGTTGCGCAGCAGTGCCTTGGAGGGGATGCAACCGACGTTGAGACAGACCCCGCCCCAGTACTTCGACTCGATGACGGCGGCCTTCAGGCCGAGCTGGGTCGCGCGGACGGCCGCGGTGTAGCCGCCGGGGCCCGCGCCGAGGACGACGACGTCGTAGTGCGTGCTGCTCATGGTGCTGACTCCTCCGAGGGTGTCACGGTGACGTGATCTCCGTGCCATGGTGTCAGGCGCCCCGGCGTCGCACCCATCGGGCCCCGACCGGCGCCCCGGGCGGTGGGGCGCCCGCGGCCGGGGCGCCCACGACTCCGGCCCGGCCTCCCGTCCGCACGGGGCGGGAGGGGGACCGGGCCGGGTCGGGCGCGGAGGCGGGTGGGGCCTCGGCCCCCTCGGGCAGCAGCCCTCCGGGGCCGGGGCCGGGCCCCGGGTTCCACCGCCGGTACGGTCAGGCCTCGACCTCGTGGGCGTGGCCCTCCTGGAGGCCGCCGCCGCTGCCGGCCTGGCCGTCGGTGTGCTGCGGGGCGACCGGCGCGTACAGCGAGGAGAGGTCCCACGCGTAGGTGCCGACGGCGTTCGCGATCACGGCGATGTTGACGTCGAAGGCGGCGAGGTCGAGGTTCTCCAGGTCGTCGCAGGCCTTGTGGTAGCACTTGTCGAAGGCCACCCCGGCGGTGCCGCCGTAGCGTGCGGCCTGCTCGGCGGTCTTGATCACCTCGGCGCCCGTGTCGGTGCCGCCTGCCGGGATGCCCGCCTCGATGAACGGTCCGTAGTCGGAGCGGCCGGTGAAGTCGGTGCCCTCGTGCGGGACGTCCCAGTCGTCGAGGAAGTCGGTGATGTGGCGTTCGAGCTGCGCGGAGCCGGCCGGGCCGGGGCCCGAGCCGACGTGGTCGGAGTCGTCGCCGTCGTAGACGAACTGGGCGGAGTTGGGCGAGGCGATCATGTCGAAGTTCAGGTAGAGCTTGATCTTCTTCTTCTCGGCCTCGGACAGCGACTTCACGTAGGCCTCGGAGCCCTTGAGGCCGAACTCCTCGGCGGACCACCAGGCGAACTTCACCTTGTTCTTCACCGGCCGGGTGCCGAGGTTCTTCGCGACCTCCAGGATGCCGGCCGAGCCCGAGCCGTTGTCGTTGATGCCGGGCCCGGTCACCACGGAGTCGAGGTGGGAGCCGACGACCACGGTGTTGTCCTCGTCCCCGCCGCGGGTCTCCGCGAAGACGTTCCAGGTCTTGCGCTTCTCCATGAACGTGCGGATGTCCAGGGTGACGGTCACCGGGCCGGCCGCGGCCTTGGCGGCGAGGGCCTCCCCGGCGGCCTGGGAGATGCCGCCGGTCGGGATCCGGCCGGCGGCCGGGTCGCCGAGGGTACCGTTGAGGTCGCCCGCGGTGTTGTTGTAGACGATCGCCCCGGCCGCGCCGGCGTCGGCCGCCGCGGCCGCCTTGACGGCGAAGCTGCACCCGCCGCGGCGGATCAGGGCGACCTTGCCGGTGACCGTGCCGGCGGCGTAGTCGGTGGCCTCGCAGCCGGTCGTGGCATCCACCGGAACGACCGCGAGCCCGGTGGTCAGGCCGCCCGCCGGGCCGCTCACCGAGTAGGTCATGGTCCGCACCGTCAGCTCCTCGGCCTGCGGGGAGACCACGGCGAACCGCTCGGACAGGGCCTGGAAGAAGGTGTACTCGAACTCCTGCTTCGACACCTTCAGGCCGGCCCGGCGGGCCTGCTCGTAGACGTAGCCGGCGGACTGCTCGTGGCCGCGCGCGCCGGCCACCCGGTTGCCGCCGTTGCGGTCGGCGAAGCGCTGGAACGCCTCCAGGGTCTCGAAGGCCTCGTCCGCGCTGCTGTCGTCGACCAGCCGCGCGGCCAGCTTGGCCCCCTTGCGGGCCGGGTCCGAGTCTGCGGTGGCGGTGCCGGTGCCGACCAGCAGCAGCGGGGTCACCAGCGCCGCGACGGCCAGCGCGGCGCCCGCCGTGCGGCGGGCGGTGGCGGCCCGGGGGCGGGGCGTGGCGGCCTGGCGACCGGTCCGAACGTTCAAGGCGAGTCCTTCCGACGGTCCGTGGGACTCCCGATTTGACATGTTCCTCGCCGCCTTGCCAACCCCGGCGCGCAAGCTGACCGGATGCGGACACTCCGGTGCGCGGTGATGCTGGAGGGAGTGGGGCCGTCTCATCCAGGAGTGTGACCACATGTCCATGATGGACAAGCTGAAGCAGATGCTGAAAGGCCACGAGAGCCAGGCCGAGAAGGCCGTCGACAAGGGCGGTGACATGGTCGACGACCGGACGCAGGGCAAGTACAGCGGCCACGTCGACACGGCCCAGGAGAGGGTGAAGGACCAGCTGCGCGACCAGCCGCCCCAGTAGGGCCGCCGTTCCGGCGGTCCCGTCCCGACCGGCGGACCGCTTCCCGGCAGGCCGTCTCCCCCGGTTCGAGGTGTCGTTTTCGGCTCCTCGGACCGGGGTGTCATTTTCGGACTTTACATACTCATTACTATTGATCCGGTTGCGCGTTCGCGTGTCACACGCGGTCAGGCGCCGGCGTTCCTCTGTGCTCCGGCGCGCCCGCGCCACACGCAGCCCCGCGGAGCACCCTGACGAGAGGACAGCCGCCGTGTCGATCCCCCGTGTCCGGACCACCCCGCTGCCCGGTGTCGGCGTCCAGTACGACCTCACCACCCGAGAACAACGGCACCTGTCCGTGATCGCCCACCGGGACGGTGCGCGCAGTCTGAACGTCTACCGCTCGGACGACCCGGACGCCTGCTCCCAGGCGTTCCGGCTCACCGCCGAGGAGTCCGCCGCCCTGGTCGACGCCCTGACGCCCGCTCACCACAGCCCGGGCCTGCTACACACCACCGACCTCGGTCTGGTCGCCGAGCGGCTCCCGGTCGAGGGCGCCTCGTACTGGAACGGGCGGCTGCTCGGCGAGACCCGGATGCGCACCGAGACCGGCGCCTCGATCGTCGCCGTCCTGCGGCGCACCGGCGCCGTGCCCTCCCCCACACCCGACTTCCGGCTGGCCGGCGGCGACATCCTGATCGTCATCGGCACCCGCGAGGGCGTCGACACGGCGGCCGCGATCCTGGATCGGGAGTGATCGGATGCACACCGCCACCGTCTTCATCGAGCTCGGCTCCGTCATCCTCGTCCTCGGCCTGCTCGGGCGGATCGCCGGACGCTACGGCTTCTCCCCGATCCCGCTCTACCTGCTCGGCGGGCTGGCGTTCGGCAAGGGCGGGCTGCTGCCGCTGAGCGCCAGCGAGGAGTTCGTGGCCACCGGCGCCGAGATCGGCGTCGTCCTGCTGCTGCTGATGCTGGGCCTGGAGTACACCGCCGCCGATCTGGTGACCAACCTCAAGGCCCAGTACCCGGCCGGCGCCGTGGACTTCCTGTTCAACGCGACACCCGGGGCGGTGGCCGCGCTGCTGCTCGGCTGGGGCCCGGTGGCGGCGGTGGTGCTGGCCGGGGTGACCTGGATATCGTCCTCGGGGGTCATCGCCAAGGTGCTCGGCGACCTCGGACGGCTCGGCAACCGGGAGACCCCGGTGATCCTCAGCATCCTGGTGCTGGAAGACCTGGCGATGGCGGTCTACCTGCCGATCCTGACCGCGCTGCTGGCCGGCGCGGGCCTGCTCGCGGGCTCCGTCACGCTGGCCATCGCCCTGGCCACGGCCGGCGCGGTGCTCTTCGTCGCCCTCCGCTACGGACGCCTGATCTCGCGGTTCGTCTCGCACGACGACCCGGAGAAGCTGCTGCTGGTGGTCCTCGGGCTGACCCTGCTGGTCGCGGGCATCGCCCAGCAGCTCCAGGTGTCGGCCGCGGTCGGCGCCTTCCTGGTCGGCATCGCCCTGTCCGGCGAGGCCGCGGAGGGCGCGCACATCCTGCTCAGCCCGCTGCGGGACCTCTTCGCCGCGGTGTTCTTCGTGTTCTTCGGTCTCAGCACCGACCCGACCAGCATTCCGCCGGTCCTGCTGCCGGCCCTGCTGCTGGCCGTGGCCACCGCGCTCACCAAGGTCGCGACCGGCTACTGGGCGGCGCGGCGCGCGGGGATCGCCACGCGGGGCCGGTGGCGGGCCGGCGGGGCGCTGGTGTCACGCGGGGAGTTCTCGATCGTCATCGCCGGCCTGGCCGTCACCGCGGGCATCGAGCCCGGCCTCGGCCCGCTGGCGACCGCGTACGTGCTGATCCTGGTGGTCACCGGGCCGCTGGCCGCGCGCTACACGCAACCGGCCGTCGAACGGCTCGGCACGGTGCTGGGACGGCAGCGGTGGGTACCGACCCGCGCGCCCGGCTCGGGGCCCGCGCACCTCCCCGGGCAGGGCGGGGCACCGGCCCAGGAGGCCGGACCGACGGTTCCGGACGCCGAGCAGATCCCGCCCGGCACGCCGACGCCGGGCTCCACGGCGGCCGATTCGGGCCAGACGCTCGACGGGCTGTCGCGCTGACGCCCCGTTCGTTCCCACGTCCGTTCCCGGGGCGGGTCACCGTCGGTGACCCGCCCCGGGGCGTTCCCCGTCCGGCGCGGTGCCCGTGACGCCGTCCGGTCGTCCGTCCGTCCGGTCGTCCGCACCGGCGCGCGCGCCGGGATCCGCGCCGCCGACCGGCCCGGCGCCGGTGCCGCAGTGTTCACAGGGCCCCGGTCCGGGACGCTCCCGCAGGCGCCCGCAGTCCTCGCACACCCGGTCCAGCCAGCAGGCCGGCTCGCCGCCTTCGTCCATGCCGCCGATTCTGCCCGCCGACCCGCTCCGACCGCGAGTAGACAATGTCTACTCGATCTTGGTAGACAGTGTCCATGACCGATCAGGACTCCACCACCGGCCTGCGCGGGCGCCTGGTGACGGCCGGCGTCGAGCTGGTGACCCGCGAGGGCGTGCACGCCCTCACCCTGCGCGAGATCGCCCGCCAGGCCGGCGTCTCGCACGGCGCCCCCCGCCGCCACTTCGCCACCCACGTCGAACTGCTCGCAGCCATCGCCCGGCGCGGCTTCGACGACCTGGCCGCCTCGCTCGGCCTCGCCGGGCCGGCCGCGGACCCTGTCGGAGCAGGTGGCCCCGCCGCCCGGGCGGCGCTCGGCCGGCTGGCCCGCGGCTACCTCGACTTCGCGGCCGCCCAGCCCGGCATGTTCGAGCTGATGTTCCGCCACGACGTGCTGGAGGGCAGCGGCTCCGACCTGCGGCGGACCACCCTGCCGCTCTTCGAGGTCATCGCCCGCCTGGTCGCCGAGGCCCGCCCGGACACCGCGGGCCGCACCGGCGGGCCCGGGCCGTACGCCGCCACCCCGCCCGGCGTCCCGGACCCGGCCGGCGTGCCCGACCCCGTCACCGCCGCGGCGGCGTTCTGGGCCAACCTCCACGGCCTCGCCCAGCTCCGCGCCTGGGGCACCCTGCGGCTCGTCACCGGAACCGACACCCTCGAACCGCTGCTGCGCGCCGCCCTCGACGCCCACCTCGGCCCGGAGCCCCGGTGAACGCGGCCACCCGGCAGCGTCTCACCCTGGCCGGCAGCATCACCGGGGCCGCCGTCGTGGCCCTCGACGGGACGGTGCTCACCGTCGCCCAGCCCAGCCTCCGACGCGACCTCGACGCCTCCCTCTCCGACGTGCAGTGGACCAGCACCGCGTACCTCATCACCGTGGCCAGCCTGCTGGTCTTCGCCGGGCGGCTCGGCGACCGCTACGGACACCAGCGGGTCTTCGCCGTCGGCGTGCTCGGGTTCGCCGCCAGTTCCGCGGGGATCGCCCTGGCGCCCGACATCGGCTGGGTGATCGCCCTGCGGGTCGCCCAGGGAGTGGCCGGCGCACTGCTCCAGCCCGCCACCCTCGGACTGCTGCGGGCCGCCTACCCCGCCGACCGGCTCGGCACGCCGATCGCGCTGCGCACCAGCGCGATCGGCCTGGCGGCCGCCGCCGGCCCGGTCGTCGGCGGTGCGCTGACCACCCACTTCGGCTGGCGGTCCGTCTTCGTCCTCACCGTCCTGCCCGCCGTCGCGGCCGGCGCCGCCGCCCTGTTCGTCCGGCTCCCGCACGCGCCCGGCGACCGCGCCGCCGGGCTGGACCTCCCCGGCGCCGCGCTGCTGGGGGCGACGCTGTCCTGCCTGGCCTTCGCCCTGACCGGGATCCCCGACCGGGGCTGGACGGCCGGCACCTGGCTCGGCCTCGCCGCGGCCGCCGCGCTGGGAGCCGCCTTCCTCCGGCACGAGCGGCGCACCGCGCGCCCGCTGCTGCCACCGGCCGTGATCGGCTCGACCACGGTGACGGCGGCCCTCGGCGTGCTGTCGACCGCCTCGGCCGCGCTCTTCGGCACGATCTTCCTCGGCACCTACTTCCTCCAGGACGTCCTCGCCCTCGACCCGCTCGCGAGCGCGGTGCGGTCCCTGCCACTGGCGGTGGCGATGGTGGCGTCCGCGCCGGCCTCCGCCGTGCTGGCCCGCCGGTACGGTCCGCGCCGTACGGTCGTGGCGGGGATGTCGGCGATCGCGGCCGGGGCCCTGGGGGTCGCCGGGTTCGGACCGACCACCGGCGTGCTCGCGATCGGTGGGGCCTTCCTGCTGCTGGGCGCCGGGTTCGGGACGGTGATGGTCACCGCGACGGCGGCGATCGTCCGTGCCGCCTCGCCGGCCGACGCCGGGGTGGCGGGCGGGCTGCAGCAGACCGCGATGAACATCGGTCCGGCCGTCGGTGTGGCCACCGCGGCCACCCTGACCGCGGGCCATCCGCTGGTCACCGCCCTGGGCCCGGCGCTCTGGGCCCTGGCCGCCACCGCCGCCGCGGGCGCCCTGCTCGCCACCCGCCTGCCGCACGGTCGCACCGCCTGAGGCCCGCCCCGACGCCGGGGGCCGCCGCGGGGGTCACCGCCGGGCGACCCCTGCGGACGGCCCGGCGGACTCCACGGACCCCTCCGGCGGCCCGGCCGGCCGGCGGCGGACCGTCAGGACGTGGAGCAGCACCAGCTGGACGAGCGCGCCGACCGCCGTCCCGGCCCACAGGCCGGCCACCCCGAACGGGCCCGACAGCGCGATGCCGGAGGCGAGTTGCGCCGTGAGGCCGAGCAGCACGGACACCATCAGCGGGCGCCCGGCGCCGACCGCCTGATGGACCCCGCCGAGGGCGACCACCAGCGCGTACGGCAGCAGGTAGAGCCCGGCCATCCGCAGGAATCCGACCGCTTCGCCGGCCACCGCCGGGTCGTCCGTGAAGAGCCGGGCCAGCGGCACCGCCGTGACCGCGCAGAGGACGGCCGCACCGCCGCCGAGCGCGCCGGCCAGCCGGGCGATCACCGTCGCCGCCTTCCTCCACCGCCTCCCCGACCCGGCCCGCCAGGCCGCCGTGCTCCGTCGGCGACTGGCGTTCCTGGACGCGCCGAGCAGCTTCTTCTACGACGCGGACGGCCGACCGGTCGCCGCCGAACAGGAGGACAACCCGTTCCGGCGCGGCATGCTGCTGGTCGCCCGGGCCTCCGGCGCGGCGGAACGGGCCTGGCTCGCGGAGACGATCACCCGGCTGGAGGGCTCCGGTCCGGCGAGGTAGCCGGGCGGCGCCCGCCCGGCGACGCGTGGACGCCAGGACGACGCCCGGGGGTGTCCGCACCGTGACGCGAGGATGAACACGGGGCCCGACCGGCGCGTGCGGAAAGTCCTTCCGCACGACTCCCCGCGGCGCCCGCCCGTCGCTATGATGACGCCCTCGCAGCACGGCCGGTCCGCCCCCGGACCAGGGCACTGCCGCGCGTGAACCGCTCGCCGGGCCCCGCCCGCGCACGCTCCGCCCCGTCCGCAGGGAGACCGCCGTGCCCAGTGCCGACACCGCCGCCGGCCCCGCCGCCACGACCACGGCGGCACCCCGCCCGGCCCCGAGCCGGGACGCCATCCCCGGCTGGTTCTTCCGGCTCGACCAGGAGGCCTTCCGCCACCTGCTCGCCGCCCAGAGCACAGCCGGGCGCACCGGCGACATCCTCGAACTCGGGACCTACCTCGGCCGCAGCGCCGTCCTCCTCGGCGACCACCTGCGGCCGGGCGAGCGGCTGACGGTCTGCGACCTCTTCGACTCCGAGGCCGGCGACGCCGACAACGCCGCCGAGATGACGATGTCGTACCGGACCTCGCTCACCAGGGCCGCGTTCGAGGCGAACTACCTGGCCTTCCACCCGCGGCTGCCGGAGATCGTCCAGGCGCCGACGTCGGTGCTGGCCGACGGCCGGATCCCGGCCGACAGCTGCCGCTTCGTCCACGTCGACGCCTCCCACCTGTACGAGCACGTGGCCGGGGACATCGAGGTGGCGCGGGCGGCACTCGCCGAGGACGGCCTGGTGGTCCTGGACGACTACCGCTCGGAGCACACCCCCGGCGTCTCGGCGGCGGTCTGGCAGGCGGTGTTCACGGGCGGACTGCGGCCGGTGCTGCTCACGCCGATGAAGTTCTACGGGACGTGGGGCGACGCCGAGGCGGTCCGTCGGATCCTGCTGGCCCGGGACTGGCGGGCCGAGGGCTTCACCGTGGACGAGGACACCATCGCCGGGGTGCCGGTCGTCCGGCTGAACAACGCCGTACGGTCGGGCGCGGCGCCGCGGTCGACCCCCCGACGACTGCTGCTCGACCTCCTCCCGCCGGTGGCCACCCGGACGGTTCGACGGGCGCTCCGGGCGCTGCGCGACCGCCGCGCAGGCGGCCGGCCGCGCTGACCTCACGGGCGCGGTCGGCGCCGGCCCTCATCCGGCCGACCGTGCGGGCCCGGTTCCCCGCGCCCGGACACCCCGCCGGTCGATAGGGTCACCCGGTCGCCCCGCTCGGACGGCCGAGCGGGCCGCGCACCGAGGAGGAACCGTGGAGCAGTACCTGCCGGCGGACGAGGAACTGGCGGACGCGCTGCTGGAACTGGCAGTCCCGTTCGACGCGGTGAACGGAGTACTGGCCGCGCGGTCGCGGCTGGCCCGGGACCGCGGCCTGCGGACCGTCTTCGAGGAGATGCTGCACCTCCAGACCACGGCGGTCGGAACGCTCGGACGGCCGTCCGGACTCACCCCCGACTGGCCGGCCGACACCGACGGCGGCGGGTTGCTCTCCACCCTGCTGTTCGTCGCCCTGGCACCGCACACCCGGGCGTACCACCGCACGCTGGGAGTCGCGCCGGAGGTGACCCGGACCACCCTGGCCGATCTCGGCCGGCAGCTCGCGGTGAGCCGGTGGCGCGGACGGCCCACCGGGCTGGGCAGCCCCTCCTGGCTGACACTGCACTTCCGCGGCGAGCTGTTCCAGCTCGGCCGGCTCCAGTTCCAGCGCAGGAGCACGACCGGCAACGGCGGACCGGACGCCCGGGTCACCGAGGCCGCCCGGGCGGCGGGCCTCGGCGAGTGGATCCTCCAGCTGCACGTCCCCGACAGTTCCGGCCCGCTCTCCCCCGGGGCCTGCGACCGCTCGCTGGAGCGGGCCCGGGGGTTCTTCCCCGCCCACTTCCCCGCCGAGCCGTACCGGGCGGCCTGCATCTTCTCCTGGCTGCTGGACCCCCAGCTCGGGCACTACCTGCCCGACGACTCGAACATCGTGCGGTTCCAGCGGCGGTTCGTCCCGCTGCGCCGCCCCGGTGGCCCCCCGGAGCCCGAGGACACCAATCCGCTCCGCTACGTCTTCGGCGACGCCGGGCAGCCCCTCGCCTCGCTCCCCCGCGACACCGCCGTCCAGCGCGCACTCGTCGACCACCTGGGCGCGGGCGGCCACTGGTACGTGATCGGCGGCCGGCTCGCGCTCTGAGCGCCGTCCGCGCCCCATTCTCGGCGAATTCCTCGGATCAATATGACTGCATATCACTCTCGCGAGGGAACTTCGCTTAAAGATTTGCCCACGGAACATTAAAGAGAGCATAGTGATGTTGCCTCAGTTGGCCCTAGGAATGGCCAATTTATGGCAAAGTCCCGTGCGTCCCGCGTGCGGGTCCCGCAAGTGAGGAGATGGCGTTGCGACACGAGAACCTTCACGAGAGCGGCATCGCTGCCGCAAGTCACGGACAGCGGCTGCGCGAGCGGATCGCCACCCCGGGAACGACCCCGCTCATCGGCGTCTACGACATGTACTCCGCATCGATCGCAGCCGAACACTACGACGGAATGTTCGTCTCCGGTTTTGGATTCGCGGCGTCCTACTACGGTCTGCCCGACATCGGATTCATCGCCTGGCCGGACATGGTCGCCTTCGTGGAGCGGCTGCGCGGCGCCTTTCCGCAGCACCACCTGCTGGTCGACATCGACGACGGCTACGTCGATCCCGAGGTGGCCTGCCACGTGGTGCGGCGGCTGGAGCGGATCGGCGCGTCCGGTGTGATCCTGGAGGACCAGAAGCGGCCCCGGCGGTGCGGCCACGCCGACGGCAAGCAGGTCCTCCCGCTCGACGAGTACCTGGAGAAACTGCACCAGGTGCTCGCCACCCGCACCGACCTCGTGGTGGTCGCCCGGACGGACGCCACCGAGGAGGCCGACATCCTCCGGCGGGCGGAGGCGCTCGCCGCCACGGACGCGGACGTCGTCCTCGTCGACGGCGTGCGCAGCGAGGAGTGGATCCGACGGATCCGGCAGGTCGTGGGCGACAAGCCGCTGCTCTTCAACCAGATCGCCGGCGGCAAGTCACCGCGGCTCTCCCTCTCGGAGCTCGGCGATCTGGGGGTCGACGTCGCGATCTACAGCACCCCCTGCCTGTTCGCCGCCCATCAGGCGATGGACGAGGCACTGGCCGGCCTCAAGGGGGCGGACGGCCGGCTCCCGGCCCCGGTCGGGCAGCGGCGCGAGATCGGTGTCCGCGAGTCCACGGAACTGCTGGAGCGGAACATCGCACGGCCGCACGTCCGCGAGGAGGTGGGCGTGTGAAGGGCTTTGGACCGGGCCGACCCGCCCGGCCGCGCCGGGGGCGGCGGCACATGGCCGCCGCCGGACTGGCCGGTGCCTGGGCGGCGCTCGGCTGCGCCGTCCCGGCGGCGGCGGAGCGGAGCCTGATCACCGTGATCGACAACCCCAGGATCGACTCGATCGTCGAGGTGGACCGGACGGCCAACCTCCAGACCGGTCGGGGCTCGGCCGGCAGTGACCACGACGGCGGCGTCGTCCTGGCGACCGGTCTGCTGGGAGTGCCCGCGACGGGCCCGGAGGCGGAGGGAGAGACGTGAACGCGGCCCGTCGGCACCGGGCACCGCCACCGGAGGCGCGGGGCCGCCCGGCACCCGGCGGCGCGGGCCCACCACGGCCCTGGTGGCACGCCCTCGATCCCTACGTGGCGGCCTTGGCCGGGGCGGTGCTGCTCGCCGCACTGCTGCCCGCCACCGGACGGGCCGCGCGCGGCGCCGACCTGGCCTGCGACCTCGCGGTCGGCCTTCTCTTCTTCCTCTACGGCGCCCGGCTGTCGGCCCGCGAGACGGTCGCCGGACTCCGGCACCTGCGGTTGCACGGGCTCGTACTCGTCTGCACCTTCGTCGTGTTCCCTCTGTTCGGGGTCGCCACGGCGATCCTGACGCCCGTCCCGCTCACCGAGCAGGTGCGGGCCGGGGTGCTGTTCCTCTGCCTGGTCCCGTCGACGGTCCAGTCCTCGGTCGCGCTCACCGGCGCCGCGCGGGGCAACGTGCCCGCCGCGATCTGTGCCGGGACGTATTCGAGCCTGGCCGGTCTGGTACTGACCCCGTTGCTGGCGGCCTGGTTGCTCGGCGCCCGCGCCGCCCTGTCGGCGGACGGCCTGGTGCGGATCTGTGCCCAGTTGCTCGCGCCGTTCGTCGTCGGGCAGCTGCTGCGCCCGTGGATCGGCGCCTTCCTGAGCCGCCACCGGCGGGTGCTCACCCCGGTCGACCGGGGCTCGATCCTGCTGGTCGTCTACACGGCGTTCAGCAGCGCGGTGGAACAGGGCATCTGGCACACGGTCACACCCACCGTCCTGCTCGGCCTGGCGGCGGTCCTGGTGCTCCTGCTCGCCACCACCCTCGCCTGCGCCGCGCTGGGCGTCCGGCTCCTGGGGCTGGACCGGGCCTCGGGCATCGCGGCGGTACTCTGCGGTTCGCAGAAGAGCCTGGCCGGCGGGCTGCCGATGGCCACCGTGCTGTTCGGCCCTCAGGCCGGCCTCCTGGTGCTGCCACTGATGATGTACCACCAGCTGCAGCTCGTGGTGGGCACGCTGCTCGCGGGCCGCTGGGCCCGGTCGGCGACGGACGGCCCCACGGCCCCCGCCGTCGAGGAGGAGGCGGTGGGCACCGCTCGGGCCTCACCCGAGCTGGCCTGAGCCGAGCCGGCCTGAGCCGAACGGCCCACCTGTCCCTGTGGACGCCCGCACGCCTCCGTTCCCGCACCCCGGCACCCAGCGCCCCTGCGCGCCTGCCGGTGCGCCCTCCGTCCGGGCACGCCGGCAGGCGACGGGCGAGGTCCGGACCGTACGCCCGGCCCGGACCTCAGGGCAGGTAGTAGGCGCGGTGGTGGGCGGCCACCGGGGCCGACTGGTACGTCCACACCCCCGCGGCGGGCGCCTCGCCCACCAGCCGCGCGAGGTCTCCGACGGCCTCCGCCGTCCGGTCGCCGAGCGTGAGCCGGATCCGTCCGGCGGTGCGGTCGTCGAGCGGGTGGAAACGGTACGGCTGGTGCACCAGGAGCGGCCCGGCCAGCAGCCTGCCCTCCTGGTCGGTGCCGTACCCGGTGATCGGGGTATTCACGACCGGCTCGCCGTCGAGTCCGGCGAGGTCGGCCTCGACCGCGAGGAGTTCCTCGTCATACCGCCGGAGGCGGCGCGGTGCGTCGGCACCGTCCTGTCCGTCCGGACCGTCCGGCCCGTCGTCTCCGTCCGCGGCGTCCGTCCGGTCCGGTTCCAGGGCCGCCCGGCGGCAGGAGAAGGACCAGCGGTCGTGGACGGCGGCCGCGTTGAGCGAGGGCAGCACCGTCACGAACCAGCCGGGGTACTTGGGTTCGGCGTAGAGCCGGGTGCCGGCGTCGATGGCGAGCGGGTTGTCGCAGAGCACGTGGAGGCGGGCGATGCCGAGCAGACCGGTCCGGTCGTAGCCGCGGGCGTACTCGCCGTAGCCGACGGCCGGGAGCCGGTCGGCGGCGTTCCGGGGGTGGGCGATGACGTTGATCTCCACCTCCTCGGTGATGCCGCCGCCGGTGGGGTACTGCGCGAAGTAGAGCTGGTAGTTGAGCGAGACGCACGCCCGGCCACCGAACTCGGCGGCGGCCAGCGCGGGGTGGCGCTTCGCGAGCAGTTCGCGAACGGGCCCCGGCTCGACCAGGTAGTCCACGCCGATGTTGTGCAGGGCTCCGTAGTGGAACGGCAGGTGGTAGGGCTCCGGTACGGGCGGGAGAGGCAGACCGGTCACAGGGACTCCCGAAGGGGTGCGGCCGACGGACGGGCCGAAGGGACGACGGAGGACGGAGAAACGACAGGAACGGCAGCGGGACCGGCAGCGGGAATGACAGGAACAGCGGGCTGCGGTCCGGTCGGCGACGGTGCGGCGAGTGGCGCACCGTCAACGGTCGGTGCCGCAGGCGGCACGGCGGGCGACGGCGCCGAGAGCGTGGCCCGGTCCCGCAGCGCCAGCAGGTCCTGGTGGATCCGGTCGGCGCTGCGCAGCGCGAGCGCGGCCATGGTGAGCGAGGGGTTGGACGTGCCGAGGGAGGGCATGGAGCCGCACCCGACGGCGTAGAGATTGGGGTGTTCCCAGCAGCGTTGCCACTGGTCGACCACGGACGTGGCCGGCGAGTCGCCCATGACGTGGGTGCCGCCGGCGTGGCCGGCGCCGCGGTAGGCGTAGCTGCGGCCCTCGTGCTCCAGCCGGCCGGGCCAGCCCGCGCCCGCCTCGTAGCGGGTGTGGTCCTCGGCACCGAGCAGCGCGAAGAGCTGGTCGGAGACCGCGCGGGCGGAGGCCATGCCGGCCCGGACGTACGGGGAGAGGTCGTAGCGGATCGCCGGGCGCGGCAGGCCCAGGCGGTCCCGGCGGTCGGGGTCGAGGGTGACCCGGTTCGCCGGGTCGGCCGGCTGCTCCAGTTCGAACTGGAGGGAGAACTGACGGCCGAGCCGGTCGCCCAGCCGATGCCGCAGTTCTTTCCCGCGCAGTCCCGCACGGAGCAGCCCCTCGACCTCGACCTGGGGCGGTCCGACGGCCCAGGACCAGCCCCAGTTGCCGATCTCGACCCGGTACGGCGCCCGGCGCGTGCGGGCCGGACCGAAGCGGAAGGACTCCAGCCCACTGGTCGACCCGGGCCCCCGGTAGGGGCCGACGGGCTCGGGCATGAGGCCCCAGGTGAGCAGCGCCGGGTGGTCCATCAGGTTTCGGCCGACCTGGCCGCTTCGTTCGGCGAGGCCGGAGAGGAGCAGCAGCCGGGCGTTCTCGACGGCGTGGGCGGCGAGGACGACGAGGTCGGCCTCCGCGGTGTAGACGGTGCCGTCGGCGAGGTACTCGACACCGGTGGCGCGGCCGGTGCCGTCGACGAGGACCCGGCTCACCACCGCGTCGGTGCGCAGTCGGACCGTGGCCGCCCAGCGGGCCTGGGTGCGCAGCGGCGTGTACTTCGCCCCCGTCGGACAGACCGGGACGCAGCCGGCGCTGCCCCGGCAGAGCGGGCCGTGCCGGTCCCCCGGGCCGGAGGTGCCACCCGGCCGGGCGGTGGTCCGGCCGTTGCGGGCGTGCGGGGTGGCGGTGACGGCGAGCCGGGCGTCCTCGGTCATCGCCGGATCGCGGACGGTCCGGCCGTCGAGGGCGCGGGCGACGGTCCGGTCGAGGTGGCTCGCGGGGATGGCCCGCATCGGGAACGCGTAGTCCTCGGGGACGGGGAGTCCGACCGCGTGGCGCTGTTGCCCGGCGTCGGCGGCGACGCCGAGTTCCTGCTCGGCCTCGCGGTAGTACGGTTCGAGGTCGTGGTAGCCGATCGGCCAGTTGCGGCCGTGTCCGAGGTCGGCGGTGCGGAAGTCCTCGGGGTGCATGCGCGGGGTGAGGCCGGTCCAGAGCAGTCCGGTGCCGCCGTTGGCGCGCAGGTAGCCGCTGGCGTAGGGCAGCGGGCCGTGCTGGACGAGGTGTCCGGTCGCGGTGAAGCCGCCGCCGGGAAGGCCGACGAGGTCGGTGACGTCGGGAGAGGGGGCGTCCTCGCTCAGGGGGTACGGGGAGGTGGGGGCGCCGCCGCCGGCCGCGCGGTACGCGGTGGTGGTCGCGACCGCGTCCGGGACGGGGCGGCCGGCCTCCAGGACGAGGACCCGGTGGCCCTGCGCACCGAGACGGTGGGCGACCAGCGAGCCGGCGAACCCTGCCCCGACCACGATGACGTCCTGGTCCCGGTCTGTCGGTCGGCGGTTCACCGGTCACCGCCGCCGTTCGGGGCTTCGGACCAACTGCCGTGTCCGGGGGCGGTGGAGCCGGGCGGGGCACCGTGAAAGGTCCGCCACATCAGTCCCTGGTCGTAGGCGCGGGGCGAGGAGGGCGGTTCGTCCGGCCAGGCTCCGACGTACCAGAGGCGGAGGAGGGCGTGTTCGTCGCGGGCCCGGTGCGCGAGGAGCGTGCGGTGATGCTCGTCGGCCATACCGGTCGCGCGCAGCTCGGCCTCGTCGAAGCCGGTCAGCTCGGCGGAGACCCGGAGGAAGGCGTCGAAGTCCGCGAGGTCGGCGGGGCCGCCCCCGTCGGAGAGGTGGTCGTGGTCGTCGATCGCTGGCAAACCGGAACCCCCGCGGCGGGCACTGCACGTCCTGGACATGACAGTGCACCCGGCCTGGACGGCCCCGCGCTGTCACGTCGATGCTGCCGCGCGACTCCTCGACCCCGAACCGGCTGTTCGAAACCGGCCGCAGACGTTCGTTCTCCTGCTGTCGACGACCGCTGTCCGACCGATCACTCGCCCTTTCGCACAGGAATATGACCGTTTCACCGACCGCGCCGTCCCCCGGGCGGCGCAGTACAGCGAGCGGGGGCGGCGGGCTGCTGCGATCTTCGGAGCACGCGGCGGGTTGGCCGCGCACGCCTGGCGTCGAGACCTGGAGGCACGGATGTGGCAGGCACCCCCCACCCCCGCCCCCCGTCCGAGCGAGTGGCTGCCGGCCCTGGACATTCCGGCGCCGGGACCGCAGAACCGGCTCACCGTGCTGGTGCGTGTCCTGCTGCTGATCCCGCAGTTCATCGTGGTCTGGGTGCTGTCGGTGGTGGCGTTCCTGGTCGCGGTGGTCGGCTGGTTCGGCGCGCTGGTCCTGGGCCGGCTGCCGGTCTTCGCCGCCGACTACCTCTCCTCGTACGTGCCGTACGAGACCCGGGTGAACGCCTACCTGCTGCTGACGGTCGACCGCTATCCGCCGTTCGCGTTCCGGACCCCGGACTACCCCGTCCAGGTGGAGCTGCGGCCCGGTGAGCTCAACCGGCTCGCGGTGTTCTTCCGGCTGATCCTGGTGATCCCGGCGGCGATCGTCCAGGGCCTGCTCTACGCCGGGTGGTGGGTGGTCGGGTGGATCAGCTGGCTGGTGGTGCTGATCCTGGGGCGGATGCCCCAGCCGCTGTTCGAGGCAACGGCCGCGATCCTGCGCTACCGGATGCGCTACATGGCCTACCTGCTGATGCTCACCTCGGCCTACCCGAAGGGGCTGTTCGGTGACGAGCCCGACGGGCCGGTCCCGGTCCCGGTCGTACCGGCGTCGGGCGCCTCGGCACCGGGCGTCAAGGAACCGGGCACACCGCTGTCCGCACAGGGCGCCGTCGGCCGGGCGCCGGGCGCCCGGGTCTCGGCGACCCGCCCCCTGGTGATGAGCGGCGGCGGGCGGGCGCTGCTGGTGGTCTTCCTCCTGCTCGGCCTGATCTCCGGGGTGACCAGTTCCGTCACCACGAGCTTCACCTCGGACGACGACGACGCCACGTGGTACTCCGGCCCGCCGGCGCCCGGGCCCGCGCTGTCCGGGCCGGTGGTACCCGGACCCGCGACGCCCTGATCCGACGGAGTGCCGGGTCGCCCCGACGTCCGGGCCCGGCCGGCGCCGCACCGACGGCCTGCGCTCCGCCGCCCGGGAGGCGGCGGAGCGCAGGCGACGGCAGAGGTGCGGAAGGGCTAGAAGGTGAGGTTCCAGGCGTCGATCGTGCCGACGTCGCCCGAGGCGCCGTCCTTCACCCGCAACTTCCAGGTACCGGCCGCGAGACTCGCGGAGGCGTTCACCGTGTACGTCTTGACGACGTTGTCGGCGCTGTCGTTGTTCGCGAAGTCCTCCAGCAGGTACACCGTGCCGTCCGGGGCGACCAGGGAGACGACCAGGTCACCGCGGTAGGTGTGCTTGACGTCCACGCCGACCTTGAGGGTGGCGGGGGCGTTGCCGGCGACCCCGGTGACGGCGATCGGGCTCTCCGCGGTCGCGTTGTCGGCGACCGCGACGTCCGTCAGGTTCTCGAAGTACTTCCCGGTCGGCGGGGTGCCGCCGCCGACCGCCTTCAGCGCGTCGACCTGGCCCTCGCCGAAGAAGGCGTTGTTGGGGGTGGTCCCGGTGCAACGGCTGTCGGAGGCCGGGCAGGCCACGTCGTTGGCCTGGGTGGCGAGCCGGGACCGGATGTCGGCCGGGGTGAACGTCGGGTTGGCACCGGCGATCAGCGCCGCCACGCCGGCGACGTGCGGGGAGGCCATCGAGGTACCGCTCTTGCTGCCGTACTTGCCGCCCGGCAGCGTGGAGTAGACGCCGGTGGCGCCGTCCCCGCCCGGCGCGGCGACGTCGATGACGCCCCTGCCGAAGTTGGAGTAGGACGCCTTGCCGGTGCCGCTGGCCATCGCGGCGACGGTCACCACGCCGGGCAGCTCGGTCGGGATGTCGATGCAGGCGTTGGTGATGGTCCGGGTGACCTTGGTCGAGTCGTTGGGGCTCTCGCTGTCGGTCGTCTTGTTGGCCAGGTCGTAGGTGGAGTTGCCCGCGGCGGCGACCTGGAGGGAGCCCTTGCCCTCGGCGTACTCCTGGGCGCGCCGGACGCCCTCGATGATGGCTGCCTGGTCCACGTTGTCCGGGCAGTTGAACTGCCACGGGTCGGTGTAGTAGCTGTTGTTGGTCACCTTGAAGCCGTGGTCACCGGCCCAGACGAAGCCGCAGACGGTGTTCTCGGCGAAGAACAGCGTGCTGGTCGGCTCGGCTATCCGGACCGAGGCGATCTTGACGCCGGGGGCCACGCCGATGACGCCCTTGCCGTTCTTCGCCGCGGCTATGGTGCCGGCGACGTGCGTGCCGTGGGTGTCGACGTCGCGCCAGGCACCGGTACGGGTGTCGGCCTTGCCGTACGCGCAGGAGGCGGAGTCGGCGGCGTCGAAGTTGGGCGCGAGGTCCTGGTGCTGGTCGTCCACGCCGGTGTCCAGCACGCCGACCTTGACCGCGGACGAGCCCGTGGAGACGGCCCAGGCCTGGTCGGCCTTGATCTGGGTCATGTCCCAGCGGTTGCTCTCGGTGAGCGTGGTCGCGGACTGGCCGGGGTTGGCGGGAAGCGCCGGGCTGTAGGCGTCGGCGGGGACGTCCGAGGTCCGGGTCGCACCGACCTGCTGGATTCCGGCCACCCCGCGCAGGGTCGCGGCGAAGGTGCCGGAGGTCGAGTGCGCGACGACGACGCCGATCGCGTCGTAACTCGCGAAGACCGTGCCGCCGTTGGCGGTGACCGCGGTCCTGGCGGCGGCGGTGTCGGCGGGGGCGCTGATGACCAGGTAGGCGCGGGTCCCGGCGGCCCAGCCCGCGGCGATCTGCGGCGCGGTCGCGGCGGCGGGGGCCGCGAGGGCGGTCGTGGTGCCCGGCGCCCCGGCCGGACCGGTGGCCGACTCGGCGGCGAACTTCGCGGAGACGGCGGGGGCGGTGGACGCGGCCGGCGCCGCGGCGGCCAGGGTGGCGGGTGCGGCCAGGGTCGCGGCGGCGAGCAGGGCGAGCGCGGCGGCGGGGCGGCCTGCGCTCCGGGATATCAGGGGTGACACGTGCATCCTCCGATCGACCCGTGCGTGAGGGGATCACACGGGGTTTGAACGCAACATGCCAGAACCGTGAGCATCTGGGGAAGGCTTTGCGCATGACTCGTTGTCACAAACGTGTCAACTTTTGATGTCCCACCGATTGCCCCCGTCCAGCACCCGCCCGAAAACGACCACGCGCCCGCCGGACGGAGGAGGGAGGAAGCCCGGAGGAAGGGCGGAGGAGACGCCTCGGGGGCGGCGGAGGAGGCGGGCGAGAGAGCGGCGGCCGAGCTCCTCGCCCCGACGGGCCCACCCCCGCCGCGGCGTGGCGATTTGACTGATATCTTCGAAAAAGCCCCAATTCTGCGATTGGCCGGAGACACCTCCCGTCCCCCGGCACGACAGGAGCAGGAATGACCGGTGGACCAGAGCCCATCAGCGAGGTCGCCCGCGAGGCACTCCGGCAGGACCTCGCCGACCTGCACATCGAACGCGAGAAGGTCGCCGCCACCCTGCGGAGCGGGGACGAGGTGGGTGATCCGGCGGACCAGGCCGACGAGTTGCAGCGCGCCACGGAGCTCGACCGACTGGACCGCCGGATCGCCGAGATCGACGAACGGCTCCACGGGGCAGCCGTCGCGGGCCGGCCCAGCACCGACGCCGTCGGAGTGGGCAGCACCGTCACGGTCCGGTTCGAGGACGGCACGGAGATGACCGTCCAGGTCGGCGAGGTCGCCGAGGCGCTGGACGAGACGCTGGTCACGGTCGACAGCCCGCTCGGCCACGCGCTGCTCGGCCACCGGGCCGGCGACACCGTCGACTACGAGACGCCCAGAGGGCGGACGGCCGCGGTCGTCCTGTCGATCGGCGCCGAGGACGGCGGGGTGTGACCTGCGGGGCCGAAGGGTCCCCGCACGGCGGAAGGGTGGAGAGCTTTGAGCACCGACAAGGACGAACAGGCCCCCCGGGACTCCGTGGGGCCCGACGGTCCCACGGAGTCCCGGGTCGGGCCCGTGCCGGAGGGGGAGCCGGAGTTCCGTCCCTACCACCACCCCGCCGCCGCCTGGGGCGCGGCCAAGAGCGTGAGCCGTTTCCTGGTCCGCAAGGGATCGCCGGTCGACAGCCCACGGGCCATCATGCGGATGAACCACGAGAACGGCGGATTCGACTGTCCCGGGTGTGCCTGGCCGGACGACACCAAGGGCCTGCACCTGGACATCTGCGAGAACGGGATCAAACACGTCACCTGGGAGATGACCCGCAAGCGGGTCGGCCGCGAGTTCTTCGCCGCGCACTCGGTGACCGAACTGTCCGGGTGGAGCGACTACGACCTGGAGAACCAGGGCCGGCTGACCGAACCGATGGTCTACGACCCCGCCTCGGACCACTACGTCCCGATCGACTGGAAGGACGCGTTCGAGCTGGTCGGCCGCACCCTGCGGGAGCTGGACGACCCGGACCGGGCCGCGTTCTACACCTCCGGCCGGCTCGGCAACGAGGCGACGTTCCTCTACCAGTTGATGGCCCGCGAGCTGGGCACCAACAACCTGCCGGACTGCTCCAACATGTGCCACGAGGCCAGCGGCCGCGCGCTGCAGGCCTCGCTCGGCACCGGGAAGGGAACCGTCGACCTCCAGGACTGGGAGGCCGCCGACGCGCTGTTCATCCTGGGGGTCAACGCCGCCTCCAACGCGCCCCGTATGCTCACCGCCCTCGCCGCGGCGTACCACCGCGGGGCCCGGATCGTGCACGTCAACCCGCTGATCGAGGCGGCGGCCACCCGCACCATCGTCCCCCACGACTTCCTCGACATGGGCCTCTACCGCACGACCCGCACCAGCACCCTGAACCTGCAGCCCCGCATCGGCGGCGACATGGCCCTGCTGCGCGGCATGGCCAAGGCCGTCCTGGAACAGTCCGCCACCGACCCCCGGGCGCTGGACCGGGAGTTCATCGACCGCCACACCGCGGGCTTCGAGGAGTACCGCGCACTG
The DNA here is from genome assembly GCF_036290945.1 of Streptomyces sp. BE303. Lineage (NCBI taxonomy): Bacteria > Bacillati > Actinomycetota > Actinomycetes > Kitasatosporales > Streptomycetaceae > Streptomyces > Streptomyces sp. BE303. The sequence continues at coordinate 51,957 of NZ_JAQYWZ010000774.1, read as the reverse complement.
TGCGAGGCCACGGCCTGGGAGGAGATCGAGCGGCAGTCCGGGCTGGTCCGCGCCGACATCCTGGAGGCGGCGCGCGTGTACGGCGAGGCCGACCGCAGCATCGTCAGCTGGTGCCTGGGGCTCACCCAGCACGAGCACGGCGTCGACACCGTCCGGGAGGTCGTCAACCTGCTCCTGCTCCGCGGCAACGTGGGCCGCGAAGGCGCGGGTCCCTCCCCCGTCCGCGGGCACAGCAACGTCCAGGGGAACCGCACCTGCGGCATCGACCACCGCCCCACCGACGAGTTCCTGGACCGCCTCGGCGAGGTCTGCGGGATCCGGCCGCCCCGGAAGCACGGCCTGGACACCGTCGGCACCATCAAGGCGATGCACGGCGGTGGGATCTCGGTGTTCGTCGGCATGGGCGGCAACTTCGCCCTCGCCGCGCCGGACACCCCGTACACCTTCGAGGCGCTGCGGGCCTGTGACCTGACCGTCCAGGTCAGCACCAAGCTGAACCGCAGCCACCTCGTGCACGGTCGCCTGGCCCTCGTCCTGCCGTGCCTGGGCCGGACCGAGAAGGACCATCAGCGCCGCGGCGTGCAGAGCACCTCCGTCGAGGACTCGATGAGCATGGTCCACCTGTCGGTCGGCATGAAGCGGCCCGCGTCCCCGCACCTGCTCTCCGAGCCGGCCATCGTCGCGGGCATGGCCCGTGCCGCCCTGCCCGACAGCGCCACGCCCTGGGAGTGGTACGTCGAGGACTACGACCGGATCCGCGACACGATGTCCCGGGCGCTCGACGGCTTCGAGGACTTCAACCGCCGGGTGCGCCTGCCCCTCGGCTTCCGCATCCGGCAGCCCGCCCGCGAGCTGGTCTTCCTGACGCCGTCCGGGCGCGCGGAGTTCTCCGCCGCCGCCCTGCCCGACGTCGTGCCCGCGCCCGGCACCCTGGCCCTGGGCACCATGCGCTCCCACGACCAGTGGAACACCACCATCTACTCCGACAACGACCGCTACCGGGGCGTCAAGAACCTGCGCACGCTCGTCTTCATGAACCGCGCCGACATGCGCGACCGCGGAATCGCCGACCTCGGTCCCGTCGACATCACCAGCACCGCCAAGGACGGCAGCCGGCGTTCCCTCCACGGCTACCTCGCGATCCCGTACGACATCCCCCGCGGGTGCGCAGCCGGCTACATGCCCGAGATGAACGTGCTCTGCGCGCTCGGCGACTACAGCACGCAGAGCGACCAGCCGATCATGAAGCACGTGAAGGTCACCATCGACCCCGCTTCCTGAGCGGGGCCTCGCAGGGGAGTTCCGCAGGGCCGGCGCGGATCGGACGATCGGTCGGCCGGGTGATCCGCCGATCGGGTGATCGGGGCTGCCCCGGGCGGACATGATGGCGGTGACACCCCCGTGGCACCACCGGACGCGCAGCGAGGCACAGATGACCGACGCACCCGACGCACCCAGGACACCCGGGACACCCGGGGCACCCGACGTGGCCGGCCCCTTCCGGCTCCACCCCGGATCGCCCGACTCCCCCGTGATCCTCCACGTCCCGTACTCCGCCCGAACGGTACCCGCCGACGTCCGCTCCGGAATCGTGCTGGACGACCGGGAGCTCGCCCTCGAACTGGACCACATCACCGACGCGCACACGGCGGAGATCGCCCACCGGGCCGCGCAGGCCGCCGGGTCGACGCCCTGGCGCTTCGTCAACCGGCTTTCCCGGCTGGTCGTCGACCCCGAGAGGTTCCCCGACGAGCGCGAGGAGATGCTCGCGGCCGGCATGGGGGCGGTCTACACCCGGACCACCCACCGCGAGGACCTCCGCCCGGCCGGCTTCGACGGAGGGCCGCTGCTCGACCGCTACTTCCACCCGTACGCGGAGGCGATGACGGCCGCGGTCGCCGGGCGCCTCGCGGCGGTCGGCCGCGCGGTGGTCGTCGACGTCCACTCGTACCCGACGAAGGCCCTGCCGTACGAGCTCCACGGCGACGGCCCCCGGCCGCCGATCTGCCTGGGCACCGACGCCCGCCACACGCCCGCCCCGGTGCTCGACGCGGCGCAGCGGGCGTTCGCGGGCTTCGGCGGTACCGGCCTCGACAGCCCCTTCGCGGGGACGTACGTGCCGCTGCGGTACTACGGCGGGACGGCGGACGTCAGCGCGCTCATGGTGGAGATCCGCCGCGACCTCTACATGGACGAGCCCGGCGGGGCGGCCGGGCCGGGCCTGGACGCGCTCGCGGCAGCCCTGGCCCGACTCGTCGACCTGGTCTCCGTCTGACGCCGGGGTCAGCCCCGCAGACGGGCGGTCAGGACCTCCACCACGGCGGCGCGCTGGTCGGCGAGGTAGAAGTGGCCGCCGGGGAACACGTTCAGGTCGAAGCCGCCGGTGGTGTGGGCCGCCCAGCCGCGGACCTGGTCGAGCGTCGCGCGCGGGTCGGCGTCGCCGGTCAGTGCGGTCACCGGCAGGGAGACCGTCGCGTCCGGCGCGGCGCAGTACGTCTCGATGGCCGTGTAGTCGCCGCGCAGTGACGGCAGGATCAGTTCCCGCACCTCGGGGTCGGCCAGGACGCGCTCGTCGGTGCCGCCGAGCCTGCCGACCTCGGCGAGCAGGCCGTCGTCGTCCAGCAGGTGGACCGTCGAGTCCCGGGGCACGGAGGGCGCGCGGCTGCCGGAGACGCAGAGCCGCACCGGTCCGGCCACCCCGTCGCGCTCGAAGCGGCGCGCCACCTCGAAGGCGACGGACGCGCCCATGCTGTGCCCGAAGAGGGTGAGCGGGCGGTCCGCCCAGCCCAGCAGCGCCTGGTAGGCCCGGTCCGCGAGGACGGCCAGCGAGTCGACCGCAGGCTCCCCGAACCGGTTCTGCCGGCCCGGGTACTGGACGGCGAGCACGTCCGCGTAGGGCGAGAGGGCGGCCGACCACTCCAGGAAGTAGCCGGCCGACCCGCCCGCGTGCGGGAAGATCACGACCCGTGCGGGCGCCGCGTCGACGGGGTGGAAGCGGCGGAACCAGAGGCTCTCGGTGACGGCGGTGTGGCCGGGCATGCGGGGGCTCCCTCTCGGCGGACGGATCGGTCGGTGATCTCTCTCCCCAGTCTCCCCACCCGACCACCCCCGCCACCAGATCATCAGCCGGAGCGGCGCCGTGACGGCTGCCACTTCCGCGCGCCGCCGGATCCCCGGCAGGCCCGCGCCACCGGCCGCCGAGCCCCGCCCGTCCGCGCCGAAGCCCCACCGAGAACGGGGCGAGGACGGGCGGGACAGCGCGGGACGAGCCGGGACGGGGCGGCCCCGTTCAGGCTCCGGGCGTCGTGCCCGACGGCCCCGGTCCGAACCGTGCCCGCACCGCCCGTGAGCGGGAGGCCCCGTCCAGCAGCAGCACCGACGCGGCCTCGGGCGTGGGCGTCGCGCCGTCGCCGCGGGCGTGCCGGGTGAGCGAGGCGACGAGGCGGTCGAGGCCGCGCCGATGGCGGGCGAAGGCTCGGCGGGGCGCCCACCGGCCGCGGGCCTGCTGCCCGGCCAGGGCGGTGGCGGCGCCGACGTCGAGCAGGACGAGGTGCAGCTCGCGTCCCTGGCGGGCGGCGGAGCGGGCGAGCCAGCGGCGCATCCACGCCCGGCTGCCGCAGTCGTGGACCAGCAGCGGTCCGCCGCGGGAGACCGACCGGCGGAGCAGCCGGACGTGCTCCAGCCGTGCCCACGGCCGGTAGACGCCGTACGGCAGGCGCGCGGGCATGACGGCGGCGCAGGCCTCGTGGACGGCCCTCGGGTCGACGGTGGCGGCCGACGGCGCCCCGGCGGACCACCGGCGCAGCAACGTGCTCTTGCCGCTCCCGGGCAGGCCGGAGACGACCACAACGGCGTCGCCCGGGTACTCGACGGCGAACGGCTCGCCGGCTTCGCCGCGCAGGTCGACCGGCCCGCGCGGTGCCATCGTCACGCCCACGCCCACACCCGCCGCCGGCGTCGGCCCCGTCCGGCTTCCGGTCCGCGGCCGGACCGCCGTCGGGCCACCCGCGCCGGTCGACCCGTCCACGGTGCTCACCGGCGCTCTCCCGGGAGGCCCCCGCCGTCGGGCCGGGGAGACGGGGGTGCCCCCGCCCTCAGCGTGGCGGCGGGTCCTCGGCCCGGATCCGGGGAGCGGCGGAGCGGACGCCGGGACCGTGGACGGACCGCGTCGCCGGTCGGGGCCGCCGGTGGGACTGCCGTGCCTGTGGGGTGTTCCATGATCCTGACCTCAACGCTGCTCGAAGCATCCTGCCCGCCGGGCAGGCGGACGGACTGTACGCCCATCGAGGGCCGGCACGTCCTCGCGTGGCGATCGCACGCCGAATTCGGGCCGAGGAACGGGAACCCGCCCCGGCGAACCGGCCGAGGGCGCGCGTCCGTACCCGCAGGACGGGAGGAATCCCCGACCTGGAGGGCAGGAAGGGTGCCGGCCCTCCCGTCCGTGCCCGACCCGGCACGATAACAATCCACAACAGTCCACGTCGGAGGCCGGGTCCCCGGTTCCGGCAACGTGCCGCGGGCCTGCCCCACGAAGCCGGTGCGGTCCGCCGGACCGGCCACCGACGGACCGGCCACGGACCGGCGCCTCCGCCACGACGGCCCGGACATACCGGGCAGGCGCGCTCCATGGTGGTGGCCGACATGATGGTCCATCAGCTCACCGACCCGCTCGGCACGGTGAGCGGCGGGACGACCGGGGCCGGGCTCGGCACGGCGCTGCCGGCGACCGGCCTTCGGCGCGGCGACGGCGTCACCGTCCTGGCCGGGAACCGCCCCGAGGCGGTGCTGGTGCGGGTGGCGGCCAACCTGATCGGCTGCCGGGTCGCGATGCTCCACACCGACCGCCCGGTGGCGGACCAGATCGCGTTGGCCGAGTCGGCGGGAACGGCGGCGTTCGTCTTCGGTCCCGCGCGGTTCGGCGCGGCCGCCGCGCGGATCGGGGCCGAACTGCCCTCGGCCGAACTGCTGGCGCTCGGACCGACCGGCCCGGGCACGGACCTGCTGGAGCCGGCCGCGCCGCTGCCGGCCGAGCCGGTGGCGCCTCGGTTCCGGCCCGAGGACGCGATGGCGGTCCGGTTCACCGGAGGGTCGACCGGGCGGCCGAAGGGGGGCCTGCGCCGGTCCGTCCGCCCGCCGCGGCCGGAGCTGGTGGCCGCCACGGTGCGGACGCCCACCGCGATGCAGGGCTACTGACGTGACCCGGAGCTGACCGCCAGGGTCCTCCGCAACGGCCTGCCGGACACCGGCGACCCGGGCGGTCTGGACGGGGCCGGCTACCTGACGGTGGCGGGGCGGCGCGATTCGATGGCAATCGTGGACGCGCACAACGTGTTCCCCCCCGACGTCGAGGAACCGCTGCTGGCGCACCCCACGGTACGGACGGCGGTCATGTTCGCCGCGACCGGACCGGACCGGCTCCAGCGGGCGCACGCCGCCGTGACCGTGCTGCCGGGCAGCGGGGTGACGGCTGAGCAGCTGCACCGGTGGGTGCGGGACCGGCGCGGGCCGCTCTGCGACCCGGCGACGATCCTGGTCCTGCCGGACATCCTCCCCACCGGGACCGGCAAGCCGGACCTCGGGGCCCTGCGGGCGCCGGCCGTCCCACCAGGGGCGCACGCGCCGGAATAGTGCGCCGCCCGCGCTTCGACCGCCCGCGCACGCCGCCGTTCGCGCGGCGGACGCGATGCGGAACCGCCCGTGAACACTCGACCTGGCGGGCCGGTCTGCCGATATCCCCGGCGGTACCCTTCGCGCCGCCCTCCAGGAGGCACCTTCCGTGACCTGGCTCCGCGTCCTGACCGCGCTCGGCATCCTCGCCGTGGCGGCCAGCGCCCTGATCGTCTTCGCCCTCTGCACAGCCGCGGCCCGGGGCGACCGCACCGACCGCGGCGCCCCCCGGGGCGGTCTCCGCGAGGACGCCGAGCAGTCCGGACTGATCCGGCGCACGGGCGGGGAGAGCTGACCACCGGTCCGGCCCCCGCCGGGTGACCTCCGGCAGGCACCTCCGCCGACCGTCACCCTCGGTGGCAGCGCCCGGGCACCCGGTACGCCGCCCGGTACGCCGCCCGTTCGGCGTCGACACGAGGACACAAGGTGTCCTAAGGTGAACGACGTGTCCTTCGTCGATCCTCCGGCGCACGACACCGACGCGCCGCACGCCCGGCGGCGCGCCGCACCCCGGCGTCCCCGACGGACCCGGTGTCCCCGCACGAAGGAGAAGCACCGTCATGGCCGAGACCCTGACCGCCGCCAAGGCGGACCTGGTCGACCTCGCACACCGCAGGATGCAGAGCGCCATCCCCGACAACGACTGGACCGTCCGCCAGAAGCTCGCGCTCACCTGCCGGATCCTCTTCGACGCCGGCCACGACTCCGGCCTGGCCGGTCAGATCACCGCCCGCGCCGAGCGGCCCGGCACCTACTACACCCAGCAACTCGGTCTCGGCTTCGACGAGATCACCGAGTCCAACCTGCTCCTGGTGGACGAGGACCTCAACGTCCTCGAAGGCGGGGGCATGGCCAACCCGGCCAACCGCTTCCACAGCTGGGTGTACCGGGCCCGCCCGGACGTCAACTGCATCATCCACACCCACCCGCTGCACATCTCCGCACTGTCGATGCTGGAGACCCCGCTGGTCGTCTCCCACATGGACCTCTGCCCGCTGTACGACGACTGCGCGTTCCTCGAGAAGTGGCCCGGTATCCCGGTCGGCAACGAGGAGGGCGAGCTCATCTCGGCCGCGCTCGGCGACAAGCGGGCGCTGCTCCTGGCCCACCACGGACAGTTGGTGGCCACGGGCACCGTCGAGGAGTCCTGCACCCTCGCCGTGCTCTTCGAACGGGCGGCCCGGCTCCAGCTGCTGGCCTCCGCGGCCGGCCGGATCCAGGAGATACCGGAGCTGCTCGCCCGCGAGGCCCACGACTGGACCTCCACCCCCAAGCGGGGCCAGGCCAACTTCGCCTACTACGCCCGGCGCGCCCTGCGGGCCGGCCACGGCGACGCACTCGTCCCGCCCGGCTCCCCCCACACCCACGACGCCCACGACACGAACGGCGGTGCCTGAGATGACGAGCCTCACCCTGGAAGGGATCATCGCCTACCCGGTGACCCCGTTCGCCGCCGGTGACGGCGGCGTGGACACCGACGCTCTCGCCGCTCTCGTCGACCGCCTGATCGTCTCCGGCGTCCACGCCGTCGCACCGCTCGGCTCGACCGGCGAGAGCGCCTACCTCGACGACCAGGAGTGGTACACCGCCGCCGAGACCGCGCTGGCGGCGGTGGCCGGACGGGTGCCCTCGGTCGTCGGCGTCGCGGACCTCACCACCCGCAACGCGGTCCGGCGCGCCCGCTTCGCCGAACAGGCGGGCGCGGACGCGGTGATGGTGCTGCCGGTGTCGTACTGGAAGCTGGACGAACGCGAGGTGGTCCGGCACTTCACCACGGTGGCCGAGGCCGTCTCCGTGCCGGTGATGATCTACAACAACCCCGCCACCAGCGGGATCGACCTCTCCCCCGAGCTGATGGTCTCCCTCGTCGACCGGGTGGAGAACATCACCATGGTGAAGGAGAGCAGCGGCGACGTGCAGCGGATGCACCGGCTCTCCCAACTCACCGACGGCGCCCTGCCGTTCTACAACGGCAGCAACCCGCTGGCGCTGGAGGCGTTCGCCGCCGGCGCGGCCGGCTGGTGCACCGCGGCGCCGTGCCTGATCCCCGAACCGGTGCTGGAGCTCTACCGTGCCGTCCGGGCCGGCGAGCTGGACACCGCCCGCAAGGTGTTCTACCGCCAGCTGCCGGTCCTGGAGTTCATCCTGCGCGGCGGCCTGCCCACCACCGTCAAGGCCGGCCTGGCGCTGCGCGGACTGGACGTCGGCACGCCGCGCCGCCCGCTGCTGCCGCTGGACGAGGAGCGGACCGGCCGGCTGGCCGAGCTGCTCGCGGCGGTCGGCTGACGCCCGTCGCCCCCCGGGACCCGTCCCCGGGACCTCGCGTGAGGGCCGTCGCGTCAGGGTCCTCGTATATCAGGGTCCTCGCGTCAGGGTCCTCGCGTCAGGGCAGGGTGGGAACGCGGTCCGCCGGGCCGGCCGGGTCGTCGTGGATCACCACGAGGACCGCGGCCGGCCCGGCGCCGGTGGAGCGGCAACGGTGCGGCAGCGCCGAGTTGAAGTAGACGCTGTCGCCCGGCTCCAGCCGCACGGTCTGCTCCGGGAACTCCAGCTCGACCGTCCCCTCGTGGACGAAGAGGAACTCCTCGCCCGCGTGGGACTTGAACGGCGAGTCACCCAGCTCGGTCGGCGGGTGCATCATGAACGGCACCATCTGCTTGCCGGTCAGCCCGGTCGCGATGCCCTCGTAGTGCGGGGTCCCCGGGCCGGTGCCCCCCGCCATCGGCGTCCGCTCGCCGGCCCGCACCACGGTCACCAGCTCGGGCTCCACCTCGTCCGAGAACAGCCGGCTGACGTCCACGTCCAGCGCGTGCGCGAGCTTGAGCGCGGTGGAGATCGACGGGTCGCTGAGGCCGCGCTCCACCTTGGACAGGTAGCTCTTGGTCACCCCGACCTTGGCCGCCAACGCCTCCAGGCTGAGCCGGTTCTGCTTCCTCAGCACCCGCACCCGGCTGCTCATCGCGCCACCTCTCGCCCCGGAACGTCCCGGTCCAGTATCCCATCCGCGCCCGCCGCGCCTCCACCGCGCCCGCGCCGCGGCCCTCAGTGCCCTTCGAGGTCGTCCGGGCGGACGGAGATGTGGTCGGGAGCGAGCTCCACGGCCACCCGGTGCTCCATGCCGAGCGCCTCCAGGAACTTCGCCGGCAACTGCACCCGGCCGGTGCGGTCCAGCATCACGTACTCGGTCTCGTTCACCGACTCCTCGCCATGCTCGTCGGTGAGCGTCCGGCGGAGCACCTCGCTGCTGGTCCGGCCGTCGCGGATCGCGACGGTGCGCCGCACCTCGCCGGCCACCATCGGGTCGTGGGTGACGATCACGACCGTGGCGCCGAGGTCCCGGTTGACGGTGCGGAAGGCCTCGAAGATGCTCGCCCCGGTGTCCGAGTCGAGCTCACCGGTCGGCTCGTCGGCGAGCAGCACGGGCGGGTTGTTGGCCATGCCGACCGCGATGGCGACCCGCTGCTGCTGGCCGCCGGACATCTCGGAGGGGCGCCGGTGGGCGAGGTCGCCGATCTCCAGGGCCTCCAGCAGTTCGGCGACCCGGGCCGCCTGGCGGCGGGAGGCGCTCCGGGTGGAGCGGCTGCCGCTCAGCTGCATCGGCAGGGCGATGTTCTCGGCGGCGGTGAGGAAGGGCAGCAGGTTGCGGGCGGTCTGCTGCCAGATGAAGCCGACCACCTCGCGGCGGTAGCGCAGGCGCTCGCGGGCCGACATCTCCAGCAGGTCGCACCCCGCCACCGTCGCGGTTCCGGCGGTCGGCACGTCGAGGCCCGCCAGGATGGTGAGCAGCGTGGACTTGCCACTGCCGGAGGCGCCGACCAGGGCGACCAGGTCGCCCTTCCGGATGGTCAGTTCCAGGCCCTGGAGGGCCTGCACCTCGACGCCCTGGGCGCTGAAGATGCGGACCAGGCGGTCGCAGACGATGGCCGCGTCCGCATCTCCGAAGGCCTTCGGCGCGGCGGCGGCACGCGCCCGTTCCTGCAGTTCCTGGAAGGTGGGGACCGGGACGGCCGTCTGTTCCTGGGCGCTGTTGTTCACCGCTGCACTCCTCTCGTCGACGCTGTGCTTCTGTCGCGGTCGCACTGTCGTGCTTCCGTCGTGTGCCGGACCGGGACGCTCATTGCTGGTCCCCCGCCCGGAGTTCGGTGGCGATCTGGCGGCGGCCGGAGACCAGTGCCTCCGCGACCACGCCCGCCGAGACGAGGGCCGCGAGGCCGACCGTCTGGAGCAGGACCGGCGGGACGGCGACCGGCAGGCCGGCCGGGATCGCCGCGCCGACCAGGGTGGACAGGTCGAACGCCGGGCCGAGCAGGGCGACCGCGGCGACCGCGACCAGCCCGCCGCCGACTGCCGCGACCAGCGTCTGCGGCAGGGTCTCCACCAGGATCAGGAAGAGGCCCTGGCGGGGGCGCAGGCCCATCGTCCGCAGCCGGGCCAGCAGGGCGGCCCGTTCGGGCGCGGCCCGTACGAGGGTCAGCAGGACCGCGAGCAGGGCGAGCACCCCGGCGCCGAGCACGGCGACCCAGAACAGCCGCTCGGCGGACTCCTGGAGCGGATCGTCGCCGAGCTCGGCGACCACGCCCGCACCGGTGCGCACCGTGTACCCGGCGGGCAGTGCGTCCTTCTCGGCCGTCGAGCCGGTGACCCGGCCCTTGGTCGCCGTGGCGGCGATCAGTTCGCGCACCAGCCGCTTCAGCTCGGCCTCGTCGACGGAGCCGGCGGCGAACCAGAGGTTGGGGCGGCCGAGTTCCGGTGCGCGGGCGACGGCCGGCGCGGCGGGGAGGACGACGAACATGCGGCCGTCGCCCTGGAGGGCGGGCGTGCCGTCGACGGTCCCGACCGCCCCGACGAGCAGTTCGCCGCCGCCGGGCAGCCGGAGCCGGTGCCCGGTGGCGTCCCCGGCCAGCTTCTCGGCGAGGGCGGTGGAGACCAGCGCCGGCAACGGGGCGTCGGGGCCCTCGGATCCGCCGGCCAGGACGGCCGGGTCGAACGCGCCGTGGCCGAGCGAGCGGGAGATCGCCGCGTACGCGACCGGATCGGCGACCACGGCGGAGATCCGGGTGGAGCCGCTGCCCGTGCCGAGCAGGAACACCTCGGTGTCGGACCAGACCGGGGCGGCGTCCCGGACCCCGGGGAGCGCGGCCGCCGCGGCGGCGAAGGCGGGCGTGACGTTGACGCCGATCGGGAGCAGGACCGAGGCGTCGCCGCCTACGGTGAGCCGGGCGGCACGGGTCCGGGCCGACTCGACGGCGTCGAGGACGGTGGCCCCGAAACCGGCGGTGGTGACGGCGAGCAGGAGGGCGAGCAGCGGCAGGACGGAGGGTCGCGGCCGGGTGTCGGTACCGCGGGCGGCGCGGGCCAGCCCGAGGAAGCCGACCACGCCGGGCCGCCGGCCCGCGGCCCTGGCGAGGGCCCCGACCAGCAGCGGCTGGATCCGGGCCAGCACCAACCCACCGGTGAGGGCGAGCAGCAGCGGCGATGCGACCAGCAGCGGGTCCAGGCCGTCGCCGACGGGCGCGACACCGCGCCGCCGGACCTCAGCCACGGCCGCCACGGTGAGGGCCAGCACGGCGAGTTCGCCGACCAGCCGGCGCCGGGCGCCGGCGGCGCGGGGCCGCGACCAGAGGAGTGCGGCGCGGACCGGGAGGGCGAGCAGGGTGAACAGGCCGACGCCGAGCGCGGCCAGGACGGCTCCGCCCCAGCGCGGGGTGGGCAGCAGCCACAGGGCCAGCGCCGTCGCCAGCGCGGCGGCGGGCAGCACGGTGACGGCGCCCTCGCCCAGCAGCCGTCTCGTCACACCGCCGCGCGAGCCGCCGCGGGCCTGGAGCAGCCGGAGTTCGGCCGTACGCCGGTCGGAGGTCAGCGCGGCGGCCAGACAGAGCACCACCGCACCGACCCCGGCCAGACCGGCCGGGCCGAGCGCGGCGAGCGGGGCGACGGCCTGCTGCCGGGCGGTGGCCTGGGTGAACAGCTGCGGCAGCTGGGAGTTGATCCGCAGGTCCGGGTGGTGGGTGGCGGCCATCAGCGCGGTCGCGGTGGGACCCGTGAGGTAGGAGGCGATCTCCTGCTGGACCCGGGGCAGTTGGTCGGCGCGCAGGCGGTCGACGTCGAGCGGCAACCGCCAGAAGTCCTGGGCGCCGGTCTCCCAGCCGTCGACCCGGTCGAGGGCGCCCCCGGCGACCATGCCGGTGACCCGCCAGTAGGCGTCCGGGAACTTGCCCGTGGTGTAGGCCAGGCAGGCGTGCACGGGGCAGGGCAGCTCGGTCCAGTACGGGTCCTCCGGGGCCGGGGCGGTGAAGAACCCGACGACCTCGGCCTGGGGTGCCTGGCCGGTGACGGACTCCGTGGTCCGGAGTACGTCACCGAGGTGGATGCCGACGGTGTCCGCGGCGTTCTTGCTGATCGCGATCCGCACGGGGGCGCCCTGCGGGCCGACCTCCGGCCAGCGGCCCTCGACCAGCGTGGTGCGGTCGCCGAGGCCGTTCACGTAGAGCAGGTCCATCATCGGGAGGACGCCCTCGGGCATCGCGAGCCCCGGGTTGGCCAGGGTGCGGGGCTTGCCGCTGCGCGCGCCGTAGACCGGGCCGCCCGGGGCGACGCCGAAGGTCTTACCGGTGTGGGCGGTCAGCTGCGCGGCGGCGGCGTCGAGGTCCTTGGCTCCCCCGCTCAGGCGCGAGGTGGCGAACAGGCTGGTCGCGGCGGGGCCGCGGTCCTTCAGGAACTCGCGCAGCCCCTGGTCGGCCGTCCGGTCCAGGATCCTGGGGAAGGCGGCGGCCAGAAAGACGGTGCCGAAGGCCAGTGCCGCGGTGAGCAGGGCGGCGAGCGGCGTCGCCCGCAGCCTGGTGCGCACCCAGGGCGCGGGGCGGTGGGCGGCCGAGGGGAGGGCGGTCGCCCTGCCCGTGCCGTCCGTTCCGGTCGGGCTGGTCACATCTCCTCCATGTTCCGGAGCCGTTGGGCCACGTCCCGGCGCCGGCGGCCGCCGAGGAGGGCCGAGAGCAGCGGGACGGCGGCGATCACGACGGCCAGGAGCACCGCGGTGCCGACCGGCAGGTCGACCACGGCCTCCGGGACGGGACGGCGGGCCGCCGGGGTGAGCACCACGAGCGGCACGATGAGGTGGACGATCAGGGCGCCGAGGCCGAGTCCGACGAGGCTGCCGAGGCCCACCAGGACGGCCTGTTCGGAGGCCGCGGTGCGAACCAGACGGCGCCTCGGCGTACCGAGGGCGAGCAGCAGCGCGAACTCACGGGACCGTTCGCCCGCCGCGGCGGCCGAGGCGGCGCCGAAGCCGATCGCGGCGAGCACCGTGGTGACGACCGCGATGGCCGCGAGCGCGTTCTGCGGGGCGGCGCTGAGCGGGTCGCCGGTCAGTGCGGCGGCGACCTCCTCGCGCAGTTTCAGGTCCGGCGTGCCGGGGGCGGCGCGCAGGGCGGCGGCGGCCCCGGCGGGTGCCGGGTCGTCGGAGCCGGTGGCCGGCAGCCACCATTCGGCGGGGACGGGGGTCTCCCGGCCCTCGGCGGCGAGCGCCCGGCTGACGGTGGCGAGGTCCAGCAGGAGGGACTTGTCGCCGACGACCGGCAGGGACTCGACGACCGCGCTGATCCGCACCCGCAGGACGGTGGGGCCGACGGGCACCCGGACGGTCTCGCCGACGGCCCCGCCGTTGGCGGTCAGGAAGCCCCGGGTGGCGACGCCGGCGACCTCCTGCGGCGTGCCCGCCGCGGCGGCTCCGGCCGCAGCCGCCGCGACCGGCGTGTAGACGCCCCGGACGCTGCCGGAGGCCCCGTTGACCGGGCGGTAGCGCACCTTGAACAGTTGCTGGGCGTCGGCCCCTCCGAGGCGGCCCTCGGTGGCGAGGACGCCGCTGACCGCGGAGCCGGTGGGGGCCCAGGTCAGACCGGCCGGGACCTCGGCGGGCGCGGCGGGAGCGTCCGCCGCGTCGGCGGCGGAGATCCGGCGGACGGTCAGCTCCCCACCGTCCCGGACGTCCGCGGAGACGATCAGCCCCACGACCGAGAGCGGTGCGGACGCCGTGCTGAGCGGGGCGTCCGTCAGGGCGCGCAGGTCGGCGGTGGCGCGGCCCTCGCCCGAGGCGGGGACCCCGATGAGGGGGGCCTGGAAGGTGAGGCCGTAGCGGTCGCGCAGCAGCACCCAGACCTCCGGTCGGCCCTTGGACGGTATGACGTAGCTGTCGCGCGGGTTCTCGGCCTGCTCCCTGGGCACGAACGTGACGTCGGCGTCGATCCGTTGCGGTCGGCCGGGCAGCGGTACTCCGGCCGCCGCCCCGGTGGGCGCGGCCTGGGCCAGGGGGTCGAACAGCGTGTGCGGGTCCTGGTTCTCCAGGAGGTCGGAGCGGACCGGCACGCGGTCGGCGAAACCGGCGGCGTCCAGGATGAGCACCTGCCCGTAGCCGTTGTCGGGGAGCGACTGCTCCTGCCGGACGACCGGGAGGACCCGGTCTCCTCCGGGCAGGGCGCTGTAGCGGCTGCCCTGGCCCATCGGAGCGGTCTTGGAGTTGTAGATCCTCAGCCCGCCGGCGGTGGTGAAGCTCGCCTGGTCCTGCTGGGAGGTGTTCCAGGTGGCGTGCTGGCCGAGTGCCAGGACGCCGGTGGAGACACCGAGGACGAGGAGGAGGACCGGCCCGCTGGCGCGGCCGGGCCGGCGGGCCAGCTGCCAGCCGACCAGGGCGGGCGCCAGGCCGCGACCGCGGGCGGCCAGCCGGGCACCGAGCCGGGCGGCCAGCGGCAGCAGCCGCAGCGCCAGGAGGGTGCCGGCGCAGAGCGCGAGGGTGGGGGTGGCGACCAGGACCGGGTCCAGGCCGAGCCGGCCGTCGGAGTCCGGGGACAACCCGCCGCTGTACTGCGAGAGTTGGTGGTAGGCGAGCACGGCCAGGGCGAGCAGGGCGAGGTCGGCGCCGGACCGGGCGGCGCCGGAGGCCAGGGCCTGGCGGCGGCCGGCCCGGCGCAGCACGGCCGCCCCGGCGCCGCGCAGCACGGCGGGTACGGCGGCGAGCAGGACGCAGCCGAGCGCGCAGAGGACCGAGACCGGCCAGAGCGTCCAGCTGAGACCGGTGTCCAGCGGCACCCGGCGCAGCGGCCCGAAGCCGCCCAGGACGCGGAGCAGCGGCGGGGTGAGCAGGGGGGCGAGCAGCGCGGCGGGCAGGGCGAGCAGCGTCGCTTCCAGGGCGGTGAAGGCGCCGAGCCGGGCGCCGGACGCACCACGGGCGGCGAGCAGGGCGTTCTCGGACTGCTGACGGGTCGCGATCAGGTGGACGACCAGTAGCAGGGCGGCGGCGGCGAGGACGATCAGCTGCAGGGCGCCGATCAGCAGGGTCGACCGGGCGACCAGCGCGCTGGACTCCAGTTCGTCGAGCAGGTCGGGGAGTTCGCTCCGGGCGATCAGGCCGCCGTTCTTCGCGAGCTCGTCGCCCAGCCCGGCGGCCCGGGCGCGCAGGGCGTCGACGGTGGCGGGGGCGGTGCCGGCGAAGTCGGCGTCGAGCAGCCAGCTGCGGCCGTTCTGCGGGACGCCGGCGGCGGTGAAGACACTGTCGTCGACCAGCAGGGGGCCGTAGGTGGTGAAGCCGCCGGCCTGGATCTCGCGCCCTTGCAGCGGATCGAGCCGCCAGTAGAGGTCGGTGGCGTCGGTGGCGCGGTAGAGGCCGGTGATCCGCACGGTGAGCGGCGCGCCGCCGTAGCGGTCGGCGAGCCGGACGTCCGCGGGCAGCGCCTCGGCGGTGAGGCCCAGCCGGGTCAGGACGGTCTGCGGCACGGCCGCCTGGACGGGGCCGCCCGCGCCGCCGGCGGTGGCGACGGCGGGCAGGGTGCCGGCGAGCACGGTGACGCGCTCCCGGTCGAGGGTGGCGAGGAGGGTGAGGTCCGCTTCCTTGCCCCCGGACTGGCCGGTCGGCTGGCCGGTGGCCTGGCCGCTCGGCTGCCCGGTGGCCGCACTGCTCGGCCGGCTGCCTGACGGGCTGCCCGACTGCGTGTCCGGCAGCCCGTAGGAGCGGCTGCGGGCCAGGCTGTGGACGGTGGTGGGGAGTTCGCCGAAGAGGGCGCGGTTGTAGTCCGCGACCGCCGTCTCGTCCTTGGCCCGCTTGTCCAAGCCGTGCTCGGAGTTGACCACCACCGTGGTCCGCGGGTGGCCCGCGCCCTGGAGCGCCTGGCGCTGACCGACCTCACCCACGGTGCGCTGGAACGCCACCAGTGCGGTGAGCACCGCCGTCGTGATCAGTACGGTGAGCAGCGCCGCACTGGCCAGGGGCAGTCGCCCGCGCAAACGGCGCACGACAAAGCCGAGCATCCTGATTCCTCCCCCGGTCCATCATGGTCCCCGCGCCGCTGCCCCTACGGGCAGACTTGTCCCATTACGCGGATGGGCGCCCTCGGCGCACCGATACGGTGATCACCGGCACTTGATCACCGGATAGCGGACGATGCTGTCAGATCCGGCCAAAGAAAGGAAGGGACTTGCGCGAATCATGTAAGTAATGAGCAAATGCTCCGCACCGCAGCGCTGTTGCGGCTGACAACAGGTCAAGCCGCTCGGCTTTTGCGTGACCGATAGCCATGAACACCTCAGCCCTTTGCCCCCGGCAAGGAGCCCCGTAGGAACACCCGAACACCGAGGGGACGTCGTCATGACGCAGCAACCGGTCGGCACCGTCACGGCTCCCATGGTGGCCGTGACCGATCTCCGACGCAGTTTCGGATCCGGTGAGCGCGCCGTCCACGCGCTGCGCGGGGTCAGCTTCTCCATAGGCAAGGGCGAACTCACCGCCCTCAAGGGCCGGTCCGGCTCCGGCAAGACCACGCTGCTCAACCTGGTCGGCGGCCTCGACAGCCCGAGCGGCGGCACCATCACCCTCGACGGCACCGACATGGGAAGCCTCGACGAGGAGGGCAGGCTCGCCCTTCGCCGCGACCGCCTCGGCTTCGTCTTCCAGTCCTTCGGCCTGCTCCCGGTGCTCACCGCCGCCGAGAACGTCGGCGTACCGATGCGGCTGCGGAAGGTCCCCGCGGCCCAGCGCGAGGAGCGCGCCCACACCCTGCTCGCCCTGGTCGGGCTCGCCGACCACGCCAACCAGCGTCCCGGCGAACTCTCCGGCGGCCAGCAGCAGCGCGTCGCCATCGCCCGCGCCCTCGCCAACGAGCCCGACCTGATCATCGCCGACGAGCCGACCGGCCAGCTGGACTCGGAGACCGGCCGCGCGATCATGCAGCTGCTGCGCGCGGTGGTGCGCAGTGAAGGGGTGACCGTCCTGGTCGCGACCCACGACCCGACCCTGATGGAGCTCGCCGACCGGGTGGTCGAGCTCCGCGACGGCCGGATCGTCGAGGAACCCGCCGCCTGAGCCCGGACGCCACCTGCCGCCGGTCCCGCCGTCGGCCGCTGTCGGCCGGTGGCGTCCGGTCGCCCTGCCGCCGCTCGGACCGGCGCCAGGGCGACGGACCGGGTGTGGCCACAGCGAATGCCCGCACGGACAAAAGGCCGGGCAGCGCAATGCGCCGGGACGGCAGACCGGGGAATCCGGCCCCACCGGCCAGGAATAGGCAAGGCCCCGCTCACCAGCGATCCGCCACCGCGCAGGAATTCCCCGCCGCGCCCACACAAGGCGAAGCGCACCGAGAATTGTCCGGCCGGCGGGGTCGGGCGGCTCCGGCGACGAACCGCGGAGGTGAGCACGGAACCGCCGACGAGCGGGGCTCGCCCTGTCACCCGCAATTCGCCGGGCCGCCGATGCCGCGAGCACGGTGACCGCGCAACCGCTGGGCAGACCACCCGCCCCTGGCCAAGCTCTCGAAGCTCGGCGGCCAGGGCCACACGGGCCGTCGGCCGGGCCCTGCCCGCCCTGGGCGTCACCCTGCCGGCCTTCCTCACAGCCGACGTCCTCCCCGGCCTGGTCCGCCGCACCGGCGCGGACCGGTCCGGGCGCTCCGGTCCGGTCCGTGGACACGCTCCCGACGGGTGCGCGGGCATGGCGGATACTGCCCCGAGGACCGACGGAGGGGGCTCGCGGTGGGCTGGTCTTCGAGCCTGCTCGGGTTCGGCACCGGACTGCTGATCTCGGCGGTGACGGCGCCGGTGGGTGTCTCGGGAGCGGTGTTCCTCCTGCCGGTCCAGGTCAGCGTCCTGGGGGTGCCGAGCCCCGCGGTGACGCCGACGAACCTGCTGTTCAACGTCGTGGCCGGCCCGGGTGCGCTCCTGCGCCACCGCAGGGCCGGACGACTGGGCGGGCCGCTCACCCGGCTGCTGGTCGCGGGCACCGTTCCGGGTGTCGTCATCGGCGCCGCCGTGCGGGTGTTCGCGGTGCCCGGGCCGGAGGTCTTCCGGCTGCTGGTCGCCGCCCTGCTGCTGCCGCTCGGCGGCTGGCTGTGCCTCCGCACCCTGCGTCCTGCCCGGGACCGCGCCGCCACCGCGCCGACGGCCCGGACCACGACCGGACTCGCCCTGGCCGTCGGTGTCGTCGGCGGGATCTACGGGATCGGCGGCGGTTCGATCCTCGGCCCGGTCCTGGTCGGCCGCGGCGTTCCGATCGCCGAGGTGGCACCGGCCGCACTGGCGTCGACGTTCGTGACCTCGCTCGTGGGTGCCGGCACCTACGCGGCGCTGGCCCTGGCAGCCACCGGCGACATCGCCCCCGACTGGGTGCTCGGTCTGTCCTGCGGGCTGGGCGGCCTGGTCGGCGGCTACCTCGGCGCCCGCTTCCAGCCTCATGTGCCCGAGACCGCGCTGCGGCTGCTGCTCGGTGTTCTGGCCGCCGCCGTCGGCCTCCTCTACGCCGTGCAGGGCCTGCGCTGACCGGTGCCCGCCCCGTCGGGGCGAGCGTGGCGGCGAGGTCCTCGTCGGCGGCGCCGGGGACGAGAGGCTCGCGGACGTGTTCACGGCGTGGCGGCAACGGCTGCACGTACGGGTGAACCGACCGGTGGGCCGTGCTGCCCGCCGCCTCGCCGATTCCTCGGCCGCACGGCGGCGACCGCGTCAACGCGGCGTCAAGGCCGCGTCAAGGACGAGGGCGGCCGGATCATGAAAGCGTCAGGGACGGGGACGGAGCGGGCACGGGCGGGCATACGGTCATGGTGCGAGCCCGGCCGGCGACGGCGCCGAGGACCGGGGCACCGTCCGTCCGTGCCGTCCCTGCCTGGAGGCAGCCATGAACCGCCGTTCACTCGCCGAGGACCCCGAGCCTTCCGAACCCGTCCCGGCCGGACTCCTCCTGGTCCCCGTCCGGCCGGGTCCGCTGGGCCACACCGCCCGGCTCTTCCGCACGCCCCTCGGCGACCGCACCGCCGTCGCCTTCACGACCGAGCAGCTGCTCATCACCGTCCTGGGCCCCGCCCAGCCGTGGATCACCCTCGCCGAACCCGCCCTGCGGGCCCTCACCGAACCGCTGGGCGTCACCGTGCTCACCGTCGACCCGCAGCTGGCCGCAGCCGCCGCCCGGCCCCGGCGCGAGGGCACCTTGGACCGGCCCCTTCTCATCACCCCGTCCTTCGCGGGCGCTCCGGGCCGAGGGCCCGCGCCCGACGTGCTGCCGCACCGGGCCCACCGGTAGGGCCTCCGCTCCGACGGGCGGCCGGGCGGCACGGCCGGGTGGCCGGCCCGGTGGCACCGCGAAGCGGCAGCCCGAGCCGATCCGCGTCAACATCACCGTCGGCGTCAACCTCGCCGTCGGCGTCGGCGTCGGCAGGCGGGACTTCGGCGCTGCCCGCCCGAGTTGCGGTCACTGCTCCGGGATGCGGCCGCACATCGCGTTGCCGGGCTCGGACGGGTCGGCACTGATCCAGAACTGCGCCCACAGGAGGGCGAATTCGGGCCGGCTGAGATACCCGTCGCCGTCCAGGTCGAGCAGGTCGAAGACGTCGTCGGTCTCCACGCTCCGCCCGTGCCAGATGTCGACGAGGCGGCGGTGCTCGGCGCGCGAGATACGGCCGTCCCCGTTCTCGTCCACGGCGTCGAAGACCGTGTCGGCGGTCGCCGTCACGACCTCCCGCAGGGCGGGGAGCCGGTCGACGAGGGCCAGGAACTCGTCCATGTCGACCGTGCCGTCGTGGTCGGTGTCGGCGACCGTGAGCAGGTGGTCCCACCAGCCCGTCATGAGCGCCTCGACCCTGGCCCCCAGCCCGGCGTCCCGCTGGACGGCCGGCAGCCGGCTCCAACGCTCCGCCAGGGCACCGAAGTCGCTCTGCCGCAGGCAGCCGTCCCCGTCCGCGTCGAACGCGGCGAACACGTTGCGGAGCTTGCGCTGCTGGAACTCGCTGGCCATGGACGGGCCTCCCCTGTGCCGACTGCCCCACCACGTGTGGCGACAGGCTGGTGACTTTAAGTGCGCAGCGCGGGCGTCGCCGGGTTTCGGGGGAAGAACCGAGGACTCCCGGCGCGGCCACCCGGAGTGTGCTACGCATCGCCCGGCGATCCGGCGCGGTCCGTGACCACCGGGGCGCGGCCCGGCGCCGTGCCGGATCCGGCGGCCACGAAGGGCAGGCTCCCGAGGCGTGGAGCATCGCGGTGGGCCCGGGCAAGCGACATGTTCAGATAAATTGCGTCGCCTTCTGTTCGTATCCGCGACACCCCCCTACAGTGGACCGCGACCCCCCGACATGTGTCCTTCCCCACATGCCGGTTCACTGGCTCCCGGAACGTCCAGCGCAGCGTGTTCCCCACCGTCGAGCCGGAAGGGCCGGGTCCGTGACGCAGGCGTTCCAGTCCCCCGGCTTCGCCGCGTTGGCGGCCGACCGCGCGGTCGAGACGCGGCTCGTCGACGAGCGCTGGCAGGCGGTCGCCTGGGACCTGGGGACGGGTCGGCGCCGGGTGGTCACCGACCGACCGGGGGGCGTCCACCTGAGCGAGATCGAGCCGGACGGCGATGCCATCTGGTGGTTCGACGCCGACGGTGCCGGGGAGGGGCGGTGGCAACGCGAGCCGTTCGCCGGCGGACCGGGCGGCGCGGCACTGCACGGCGTGCCGCACGGGCGGGCGTACGGCGTCGCCTTCGACCGGACGGGCTCGCTCGCGGCCGTGGCCGTCGGTGTCCACGACGCCTCGCACCTCTATGTCGGGCCGCCTGCGGGCGAGGCGCGACCGGTCGGTTCGGCGCCGGGGTACCTGGGCCTGGCCGACCTGTCGCCGGACGGTCGACTACTCGCCCTCGGCGGGCGGCCCGACGGGGACGACGCAGCGGTCCTGTGGCCGACGGACGCTCAGGCGGGCAGTCCGTTACGGCTCGCCGGGGACCGGCGACTGCGGCTCTGGCCGATCGAGTTCAACCCGCTCGCCGTACTCGAACCGGAGCTGCTGCTGGTGGTCGAGGAGGACGAGCGGTACACCGTCGCGACCTGGCGGGCGGGCGCGGGGCTGAGCAGGTACCCGAGGCTGTCGTTCGACTCGCAGATATCGGCCGGCTGGTACCGGGGGCCGCGCGGGGTGCTGATCCAGCACGAGCGGGCCGGGCGGAGCCGGCTGCTGCTCGCCGACCTCGACCCGCCGGTGGGGCCGGGGGCGGCGCGGCCGGGGCCTGCGGGCCGGGCAGCGGTCGGCCGGGCAGCGGTCGGCCGGGCAGCGGTCGGCCGGGCAGCGGTCGGCCGGGCAGCGGTCGGCCGGGCAGCGGTCGGCCGGGCAGCGGTGGGCGGCGAGACGGCGGGCCAGGGGGTGAATGCCGACCAGGAGCCGGCCGAACAGGCCCCGCCCGCCCGGGAGATCGACACACCCGGCGGCACGATCCACGACCTCTCCTGCGCCCCGGACGGCACCCTGCACTGCGTCTGGAGCCGGGAGTCGACTCCGCCCCGCCCGCTGGTCCTGCGGCCCGGCACGGAGGTCGCGGACCACACCGATCCGGAGCAGGGCGACACCTCCCGCAGCCGGCGCTGGACGCCCCGGCCGTACGGGAGGATCCACAGCTTCGTCAGCACCCCCGTCGGCGGGGGCCCGTGGCCGACCCTCTTCCTGGTGCACGGCGGCCCCGCCACCCACGACAGGGACTCCTACGACCCGCGGGTGAACGCCCTGGTGGGCCACGGCTACGCGGTGGTGCGCACCAACTACCGCGGTTCCACCGGCTACGGCGCCCGCTGGCAGCACGAGTACGGCCACCGGGTCGGGCTGGCGCAGATCGAGGACCTGGCCGCCGTCCGCGCCGAGCTGGTCGCCGACGGCACGGCGCTCGCGGAGCGCACCGGCCTGTGCGGATTCTCCTGGGGCGGCTACCTGACGCTGCTGGCGATCGGTGCGCAGCCGGAGCTGTGGTCGCTCGGCATGGCCGCCCAGCCGATCGCGGACTACCCCGCCACCTACCGCACCACCACCCCCGCGCTGCGCGAGCTCGACCGGCAGCTGTTCGGCGGGACCCCGGACGAGGTGCCCGAGCGCTACCGCGCGGCCGACCCGCGATCCTACGTGCACCAGGTCCGCGCGCCCGTCCTGCTGGCCGCCTCCCGGACCGACGAGCGGTGCCCGCCCGACCAGGTGGCCCGGTACGCCGCGGACCTGCGCCGGCTGGCGGTGCCGCACGAGCTGCTCTGGGTGGACGGCGGGCACTACAGCAGCCGGACCGCCGACCACCGATCCGTGCTGGCCGCGATGGTCCGGTTCGCCGGGCACGCCTGGCCGGCACCGCTCCCCCGAGCACCCCGGGGCAGTCGTCCCGGGGTACCCGCCGATGTGACGGAAGGAGGTGAACAACCATGAAGCGACGCAGCATCCAGAACGACCCGATCAGCACCCCGGAGCGTGACCGGGGCGCCGTCGTGGTCCAGAACTTCGCGCTCGACATCACCAAGGCCACAGCGGTCGCGCCTGCCCTCAAGGGGCAGCCGAAGCCGAAGCCTGAACTCAAGGGCAAGTGACCCACGGTCGCTCCGGGGCATCTGCGGTGCCCCGGAGCGACACCTCGCCGACAGCCTGCGGACAACAGAAGTGGCCATCATGCGTATCGTCCTGCTGCACATGCCCTGGGGCGCGATCGACGTGCCGTCGCTGGCGCTCGGGATCCTGCACACCGCCGCCGCACGCGCCGGCCATCAGGTCGAAGTGCGGTACGCCAACCTGGACTTCGTGGACTGGGCGGCCTCGACCGCGGGCTTCGGCGTGGACGACTACCAGTACTTCTCCGAGAAGTCCTACTTCCAGGGCGCGGGCGACTGGGCGTTCGCCGGTGCGCTGTACGGTGACGACGGCCCGGCCCCCGGCGTCGACGGCGGCCTCGACGGCGACGGCAACGGCGCCGGCGACAGCGATGTCGAGTTCGCGAGCTACTTCGAGCACCTCGCCGCCAACGGCGCGAGCGAGCAGGACATCGCCCTGACCCGGGCCACCCGCACGATCGCCCCCGCCTTCATCGACCGACTGGTCGACGAGCTCGCCGCCGACCCACCGGACCTGGTCGGCTTCACCACCACCTTCCAGCAGAACACGGCGAGCCTCGCCGCCGCGAGGGTGCTCAAACAGCGGTGCCCGCAGGTGCGCACGGTGTTCGGGGGCGCGAACTGCGACGGTCCGCAGGGCGCCGCGCTGCACCGCAACTTCCCCTTCCTGGACTACGTGGTGCGCGGCGAGGGCGAAGCCGCCTTCCCGGCGCTCCTGGAGGGCGGCGACCTCTCCGCCGTCCCCGGGCTGTGCTGGCGTGACGACTCCGGGACGTCGACGGCCAACGAGATGACGAAGCGCCCGCTGCCGCCCTCGGCGATCCTGACGCCCCGCTACGACGGCTTCTTCGAGCGGCTCGACGCCTCCGTCGCGGCCGGCTGGGTCGATCCCAAGCTGGTCCTCGAAGGCTCCCGGGGCTGCTGGTGGGGCGAGAAGCACCACTGCACCTTCTGCGGGCTCAACGGCTCCTCGATGGAGTTCCGCTCCAAGCCGCCGGCGGACTTCCTCGCCGAGGTGCTCACGCTCGCCGAACGCCACCAGCTACTGGACGTCTACGTGGTCGACAACATCCTGGACATGGGCTACTTCGACACCGTCCTGAAGTCGCTGGCCGAACTCCCGGTCGATCTGCGCCTGCACTTCGAGATCAAGGCCAACCTGCGCCGCCACCAGTTCCAGCTTCTCGGCGACTCGGGCGCGGCCCAGGTGCAGCCCGGCATCGAGAGCCTGAGCACCCGGGTCCTGCGGATCATGGACAAGGGGGTGACGGGCTGCCAGAACGTCCGCGCGCTGCGGGACGCGCAGAGCGCCGGGGTCTCGGTCAGCTGGAACTACCTCTACGGCTTCCCGGGCGAGCAGCCGGCCGACTACGAGTCGGTGATCGGCCAACTTCCCGTGCTGCACCACCTGGACCCGCCGACCGGGGCGGGACGGATCGCGATCGAGCGGTTCAGCCCGTACTTCGACCGCCCCGAACTGGGCTTCGCGATCACCCGGCCGGCCTTCCAGTACCGCGCGACCTATCGCCTTCCCGAGAGCGAACTGGCCCAACTGGCGTACGTGTTCACCGCACCGCCGCGCGGGATCGGCGGCGACCTCGCGGAGCGTCTGAGCGCGGCGGTGGACACCTGGATCGCGCGGTTCCCCGACAGCCGGCTCAGCTACCGGGACGCGGGCGGGCGAATCGTGCTCGTCAACACCCGGCCCGGGTACGACTGGCGGGTGGTCGAGCTGACCGATCCGGTGGAGCTCGCCGCCTTCCGGCTGCTGGCCCAGCCCCGCTCGACCGCCACGCTGGCCGCCAAGGTCCCCGGCGGCGCGGCGGCGGTCCAGCCCGTGCTGGAGCGCTTCACCGCGCTGGGCCTGCTGTTCCACGACGGGGACAGCTTCCTTCAGGTCGCCGTCGAGTCCGACAACCAGGTGCTGATGCGGATGCAGCACCGGCACGGCCCGGCCGCCGCCCGTCCTCGTACCGAGGAGGTGCTCGATGCCGTCACGATCGGCTGAACGGACCGACGCCGCCTGGCGCGCCGCCGACCCGGAGGTCGAGCTCTGGCTCGACTACGACCCGGCCGCCAGGGAGTTGCCGGGCTTCGCGCTCGGTCGCCGCACCCTGTCCGGCCCGGCGCAGGCGGAGGTGACCGAGCTGCACCGCGCCGGGGTCCGCTGCCTGCGGCTGACCGAGCCGGTCCGGCTCTGTGCGGACGCGCCGGCGGCCTCCGCGCGGGCGCTGATGCTGCTGCGCGAGGCGACCGGACAGGGGCTGGCCGTGCTCTGGCAGGCGGTCTGCACGGACGGCTGCGCGGCGCGGCGCCGCTTCCACCACCTCTACCCGCCCGAGCGGTTGACCGGCGCACCGGAGGACGTCGTCGCCGACTGGCGCGCCACGTACTTCCCGAGCAAGTGCGTCTTCCGGCGCGGCCCCGGCTTCGTCGAGGTGCGCGACCGCCGGTTCGGGATGCTGGAGCTGTTCACCATCGACGAGCCGGGCCACCTGGCACAGGTGGACGCGCTGGCCGAGGGTGTCGAGATCGGCCGGCTGCCGGACGCCGTCCACCAGGACTTCGCCGTGGCCGGTCTGATCGCCGAACAGGCGGGCCGCGCGTGGTTCCTGCCCATGCGGGTCCGCCGCTGGCCCTTCCCGTCACTGACCGTGTAGTTGCGAGAGTTCGAGTCCGAGGAGAGATCCATGACCACCGCGGTCGACGACGCCGCCTCACGGATGTCCGCCTTCATCCGCGACCCCTACCCCACGCTCGCCCGGATCCGCGAGGCCGGCGCGGTCTCCGTCGTGGAGTTCGGCGAGGGCCTGCCGGTCTACCTGGTGACGCGTTACCAGGACGTCCGGGCCGCGCTGATGGACCCGCGGTTCGGGCAGGACGTCCGCCGCAGCCAGGCGATCGCGAGCGGGCGGGGCTCCGGCCTGACGCTCGGCTCGGAGGTCGTCCACATGCTCAACAGCGACCCCCCGGACCACACCCGGCTGCGCCGGCTGCTCCAGGGCGTCTTCACCCGCCGGCGCGTCGATCAGATGCGACCGCTGGTCGAGCGCATCACCGACGGCCTGCTCGACGGCTTGCGCGGGCGGGAGACCGCCGACCTGGTGACGGACTTCGCCTTCCCGCTGCCGATCATGATCATCTGTGAGCTGCTGGGCTTCCCCCCGGAGGACATGCAGGACTTCCGCACCTGGTCGACGGCGATCCTGACCCAGGGCGGGGACATGTCGTTCCACCAGGCCACCACCGAACTCAACGACTACTTGCGGGAGTTGATGAAGGACCGACGGGCGGCGCCGCGCACGGACATCCTGACCGACCTGGTGCAGGCGTCCGACGCCGGCGAGCTCACCGAACAGGAGGTGTTCTCGATGGTCTTCCTGCTGCTGATCGGCGGTCACGAGACCACCGTCAACCTGCTCGGCACCGCCACCCTGGCACTGCTCCACCACCCCGACCAGCTCGCCCGTCTGCGCGCCGACCCGGCGGCGATGCCGGTCGCGATCGACGAGTTCCTGCGCTACGAGTCCCCGGTGAGCATGGCCACACTGCGGTTCACGAACGCCGACGTGACGGTCGACGACGTGGAGATCCCGGCGGACGAGCTGGTGCTGCTCTCGCTCGGCGCGGCCAACCGGGACCCGGCCCGCTTCACCGATCCCGACCGGCTGATCCTCGACCGGGGTGATCCGGGCCACCTGGCCTTCGGGCAGGGCCTGCACCGGTGCCTCGGTTCCTTCCTCGGCAAGCTGGAGAGCGAGGTCGCGCTGACCGGCCTCCTGGCGCGCTTCGAGCGGATCGAGCTGGCCGCCGCGGAGGAGACCCTGCCCTGGCGCAACACCATCATGCTGCGCGGCCTGGAGTCGCTGCCCGTCTCGCTCGATGGCTAGCGGCGCGGGGACGGGCGGTACGGGGGCGGGCGGCGCGACGGGGCTGTTGCGGTTCCGCCCCCGGATCGGCGTCGCGCCGCTGCGCTCGCGCGGTTACCGGCTGCTGGTGATCGGGCAGGGCACCTCGGAGTTCGGCAACGCGTTCCAGGTGGTCGCCCTGCCACTGCTGGTCTACTCCCTCGCCGGCGGCGCCCGCCAGTTGGGCCTGGTGGTGGCCGCCTACGGCGCGGGACGGCTGGCCGCCACCCCCCTGGGCGGGGTACTCGCCGACCGGTTCGGCGCCTGGCGGGTGATGCTGGCCGCCGACCTCGTCCGGCTGCTCGCCACCGCCGGGCTGTGCGCGGTCGCCGCCGGCGGGGCGGCGGAGTTCCTGCTGATCGGCGGGCTCGCGCTACTGGTCGGCCTCGGGGCCGGGGTGTTCCTGCCGGCCGCCTGGGCGATCACCCCGACCCTGCTGCCCGCCGAGGACCTCCACGCGGGCAACGCCCTCAGCAGCACGGTCACCTTCGGCGCCGGTCTGCTCGGTCCGGCGGCGGCCGGCCCCCTGGTCGCCTGGCTGGACCCGGCCGCCGCACTCGGCCTGGACGCGGCGACCTTCGCCGTGTCGACCGTCACGCTGCTGCTCATCGGTCGCGGCAGCCTCGCCGCACCGCCCCGACCGATCTCCGAACGTTCGTCCGTGCCGAGGAACTTCCGCGCCCTGCTGCGGGAATCGCCGCTGCTGCGCGCCGTACTGACGGTGACGGTGATCGCGAACCTGACCGTGGGCGGCGCCACCAGGGTCGCCCTGCCGACCCTGGCCACCGACGGCTTCGCCGCCGGTGCCGTCGGGCTGGGCATGCTGCTGGCCGCGTTCACCGGCGGCGCCCTGGTCGGCGGCCTGTTCGCGGCCGGTCTCACGGAGTTGCGCTCGCGGGGCCGCACGGCGATGCTCTCCGGCCTGGTGATGGGTGCGGCGATCGGCCTGGTGCCGTTCACCGGCCTCGTCGGCGCGGTGCTGCTGCTCTGCGTGGCCGGCGGCGCCAGCACGGTGACCAACGTCCTGGTCGTCACCGGCGTGCAGAAGAACACCCCGCCCGCGCTGCTGGCCCGGGTCATGGCGGCCATCACCTTCTGCGCGCTGGGGGTCTTCCCGCTGTCGGTGATCGCGGCCGGCGCGGCGGTGGAGGCGTTCGGGAGCCGGGGGGTGTTCGCGACGACCGGGCTCTGCCTCCTGGGCGCGTTCGGGTACGCGCTGACCAGGCGCGAGATCCGCGCGCTGTGAGGCCACCACCCCCGCCGGCGTCGCCCGTCGACCGGAACGGTTTGCCCGGCCCTCTTCCGCACCGCGTACGGCAGGAACTCCCTCGACGGCGAGGGCGGCCCGCCGGGGCCGCAGATGTGAACCTGCCGCCCCTCGGCCCCGGCCGGTAGCCACCTTTTTGTGGGTACTGGGCAACGACGTGCGGCGCGACGAGACTGGTCCCCAGAAGGACGGAAGGAGATGACAGCGGGTCAGGAGGCCGACAGTTCGCTCTGTTCGACCTGTCCGACCCGTCCGGCCTGCTCCGCCGTCATGCGGTCGAGGCGCTCGTGGCCCAGGTCGGAGACCGGGCCGAGGGCGTCGGAGAGCCGGCGGCCGAAGTCGGTCAGCGAGTAGACCGTCTTCAGCGGAAGGACGTCGTGCACCTCGCGGTGCACCAGGCCGTCGGACTCCATCTCACGCAGGGCCTGGGTGAGGACCTTCTCGCTGATCCCGGGCAGCCGTCGACGGATTTCGGCGGGGCGCTGCGGTCCGGCCTCCAGTAGCCAGAGCAGGGACGTCTTCCACTTGCCGTCGATCACGGCAATCGCGGCGGTCACCCCGCACACGTTCGGGTTCACGGCCTGGCTGCGCGTCATCTCTTCCCCCCGGGGTCGTCGTTGTCCACCACCATGTCTACAGGAGATGAAGTATGCCCACCAACCACACCCTGCCCACTGTCACCGTGCTCGGCCTCGGGCCGATGGGACGCGCCCTGGCCGGTGCCCTCGTGGACGCCGGCGTCCGCACCACGGTCTGGAACCGCACCCCGGGGCGGGACGCCGCGCTGGT
Source organism: Streptomyces sp. BE303 (assembly GCF_036290945.1). Taxonomy (NCBI): domain Bacteria; kingdom Bacillati; phylum Actinomycetota; class Actinomycetes; order Kitasatosporales; family Streptomycetaceae; genus Streptomyces; species Streptomyces sp. BE303. The sequence continues at coordinate 23,470 of NZ_JAQYWZ010000774.1, read as the reverse complement.
CGCCCGGGGCGCGGTGAGCGCGGCCACGGCGGAGGAGGCCGTGGCGGCGAGCGAGCTCACGGTCATCTGCGTGGTGAACTACGACGCCTCGGACGCCGTGCTGCACCGTGAGGAGATCGGGGCCGCGCTCAAGGGCCGGGCGGTGGTCAACCTGACCGCCGACTCGCCGGACCGGGCCCGGTCCACGGCCGCGTGGGCGGCGGAGCACGGCGTCGAGTACCTGGACGGCGCCATCATGACGCCGGCCCCGAGCATCGGCACGCCGGAGGCGGTCTTCATCCACAGCGGGCCGGCCGACCTCTACGAGCGGTACGCGCCGGTGCTGGCGGTGCTCGGCGGTACCCACACCCACCTCGGCGAGGAGATCGGCCGGGCGGCCGGCTTCGACATCGCGCTGCTGGACATCTTCTGGACGACGATGGCCGGGTACGTGCACGCGCTGGCGCTGGCCAGGGCGGAGGGGATCAGCGGGCGGGAGCTGGCGCCGTTCGCCCAGGGGATCGGTGCGATCCTGCCGCCGCTGTTCGCGGAGTTCGCCGAGGACTTCGACAGCGGCAGCTACTCGGGCGCGATCAACCCGCTCACCTCGGGGGTCTCCACCATGGCCCACGTCGTGCACACCGCGGAGTCGCACGGCATCGAGTCCGGGGTGATGCGCGCGGCCGAGGGCCTGGTCCGCCGGACCATCGCCCTCGGCCACGGCGAGGACGGAGTGAGCCGCCTCGCCGAGGTGCTGGGCCGACGCTGAACCCCGGCGGACCGGCCCCCCGGCCACCCGCGCGCGACAGCAACCCCGAGGGCCCCGGACCCGAGCGGGCAGCACCACCAGCTCGGCGAGGAAGACCGGGCCGACCCCACCGGCCCGACCCTGCCGCGGCCGGTGGCCGAGCGGAAAGGCCCGTGCCGGGCGGAGGTCCGACCTCCGCCCGGCACGGGCGTGATGCGCGGGTCGGGTCTCAGACCGCCGTGGTGACGCTGAGAATCCACCGCTGGTTCGCGCCGCCGTGGCAGGACCAGATGCCCAGCCCGGTGCCGTTGGTGGTGTCCCAGCCCGGGATCTCCAGGCAGCGCTGGGCGAGCGGATTGTACAGCTCGCCGCTGGGGCGCAGCGTCCACTGCTGGCCGCGGGCCCCGACGCACTCGGACATCGCGACCGGAGAGCCGTCCCCGGCCCCGCTCTCGGGAACGGAGAGGCAGGCCGCGCCGGACCGCACCGTGCCGTCCGGGGCGAAGGTGAGCTTCTGGTTCACCCCGGCCCAGCAGTTCCAGACGGCCGGGCGGTGGCCGTCTGCGGTCGTCCCCATGCTGTCGACGCACTTGCTGCCGTTGGAGGCGGAAACCAGCTGGTAGCCGACGGGCCGGTTGGGAACGCCGAGGTTGACGCGCCCGGAGAACTGCGGAAGGCCGTTCGCCGCAGCCGCGCCGCGCAGGACCGTCAGGGTGCCGTCGGCGGCGACCACGTACAGGTCCGGGTGGCCGTCGCCGTCGACGTCACCGGGCGAGTCGACCTTCGGGAAGGCCGAGGAACTCAGACCCAGCGGGAGGACCTCCTGCGCACCGGCCTGCTCGGCCGGGATCCCGGCGTCCCACTTCTGACCGGCGCTGCCGTCACAGTTCCGGATGGCCAGCACGCCGCCGACACCGGTCGCACCTCCCTCCACACCCAGGCAGAGGCCCGAGTGGGGGTTGCGCAGCGCGCCGGTGGACGCCTCGGGCACCCACTTCTGGTTGGCGCCGTTGTTGCAGTCCCAGAGCACCAGCCTGGTGTCGTTGGCCGTGGCGCTGAACGGGACGTCCACGCACTTGCCCAGCACGTGCAGCGAGCCGTCGGTGCCGAGGGTGAACTGCTGGTTTCCCGCGCCGGCGGCGCAGGTCCAGTTGAGCAGCGCGGTCCCGTTCTCGGTCAGGCTGTGGTCGACGTCCCCGCAGAGGCCGGACAGCCCGGAGGCCAGCAGCCGGCGAACGGGCGCCGCGATCGTCGTGGTGGGCGTGCCCTGGGCGTCGAGCGACAGCGGGTAGGTGTGGATCGCGCCCGTGAGGTCGTCCCGGGCCCACAGGGTCGGGGTGGAGCCGACGGAGCCGGGCGGGAGCAGGGTCACGCCGGACCAGTCTCCGGTGCCCAGATCGGTTCCGGTGGCGAACAGGCAGCCGCCCAGTGTGCTGCCGGGGTAGTAGCGCAGCCTGCCGTTCTCCACGGTGATCAGGTTGGGCCGCTTCGCCACGTTGCCGTTCGGGGCCGTGGCGACCATCTGGGTCAGGTGGTTCCAGGTGCTGTCGATGCCCTGCGCACAGGTCGACGAGGTACCGATCGGGGAGATCGCGCGGCGGCTGAAGTGCCCCGCGATGCCGGGCGGCACCGCGGTGGCGTCGTTGTAGTAGACGTAGAGCTTGCGGGTCGCCCTGTTGAAGGCGATCAGGTCGTCCTGGCTCCCCTCGCTCACCGAACCCCGGTGCGCCACCAGGTAGTTGTTCCAGCTGTCGTGCTCGGGGCTCTGGTCCTGGGTGGAGGCGAGCCCGGGCTTGGCGGTGAAGTCGCTGTTGCCCGGCACCAGGGTCAGGGTGCCGTCGGTGGCCTGGGAGAGGAAGTCCGGGGTGCCGTCGGACGTCACGTCACCGGGGCTCACCACGTTCGCCGGGTTCCACGGAGCGTAGAAGTCGTACCGGGCTGCCTGCTGCTGGGTGTTGCCCGCGGCGTCGACCGCGCGGACGAACAGGGTGTGGACGCCCCAGTCGTCACGGTTGAGGTTCACCGGGATGTCCGCGACGGCGGTCCCGTCGGCGTCCGGCCACACCCACATGGTGTTGGCGCCGGCCGGCGGGATGTTGTCGTCGAGCGCGTACTGGAAACCGCGCACGCCGCTCTTGACGCACGCGGCGCGGTTGCATCCGCCCGGGGTGGGGTCGTTGCTGCTGACCCTGATGGTGAGGTTCTGGTCCCCGGCGTGGGCGGTCGGCGTGAGGCCGCTGCCCAACGGTGGGAGGACCGTCGACCGCTCGAACTCGGCGAGCGACGGCGGGGTCAGGTCGACGCCGAAGTAGCAGTACGCCGAATCCGGCCCGTTCAGCAGACCGTCGGTCGCCCGGGCGTTCCACCCGTACTGGTGGCCGTCGGAGACCGGGCTGCCGATGTAGGCCTGTGCCAGGCCGCCCGACCCGATCGGCTGGCTCGCCGGCCAGCCCACGTCCGCCGGGTTGCCGTTGCCGTCGGCGACCATGTTGTCCCAGACGTGGAAGCCGACGACCAGGTTGGTCCCCGGCATCGGCGTGGTGGCGCGCGCGTTGAGGATGATGTTGGAGGAGTTGCCGGCCATGCTGGTCATCCCGATCCAGCCGGGCTGCCCGCCGCCGCACGCCGGCCCTCCGGGGTTCTGCGAGTCGGGGGTGGTGGACATGTCGTAGGGCCGGTCCGGCGCGATGTCGTAGTTCGCCTCGACGTACGGGTTGGTGTTGAACCGCATGAACCCGAGGTTGCCCGCGACCTTGGACTCGTTGCCGAACAGGCCGACGGTCCACCGCGGGATCTGCTGCTGGGCGACGGTCCGCATGGCGTCGGTGACGTTGAACACCACCGGCTTCCAGCCACCGCAGTCGAACCAGGCGCTCTTGGGCCACTGGGTCTCGAAGGACATCTCGACGTTCTGCGGCTGGTGGTTCCAGTCGGTTCCGCCGCCGATGCCCTCGCGCATCCACTTCGCCGTCACGGGCGCGGTGGCATTGCAGTCGTGGTTGGCGCCGTACGTCTCGTACATGATGAGCTTGGCCTCGTTGACGACCATCCGGTTGGTCATCGCGCCGGTGTTGAACTCGTAGTACGACCGCTCCAGGCCGCGGCAGGTGGCCGCGTACTGCTGGTAGCCGACGCCCTGGCCGTTGGCCTGCGGGATGTCGTACTTCGGGGCGCCGGCGCACCCCTCCATGACCTGGGCGAAGTGGTTGGTGCCCATCGGCCCGGTCGGCGTCCATGACGGGTCGATGTACAGCGGCCAGGTCGTGCCGTCCCCACCGAGCAGGCCGGTGTCGGGGGTGAGGGTGACGCCGCCCGGCTCGGCCTTGACGGCGACCGGCCGGACCGTGGCCCCGTTGCCCGGCCCCGCCGAGGACGAGACCGGCGCGCCGGTCGCCGCGGAGTGGGCGACGGCCTCGGTGTCGTCCGGGCCGGCGGCCGGGGCCGCCGCCCTCGGGGCCGCCCCGCGGGCGGAGGCCGTCGCGTCCGCCGAGGGACCGGAGGAGCCGGCGGGAGCGGCGGGGGCCGTCGAGGAGTCCCACATCACCGGAGTGGGGGCGGTGAAGACCGACGTGCCGTCGGCGGCCTTCGCGGCGAGGCCGCCCGCGGTGTCGGCCTCGACCGTGAGGTTCCCGCCCGCGGTGCCCATCCGCAGCGCCTTCAGCCCGGGGTTGGCCGCGGCCTCGGCGTCGCGGACGACCAGGACCTCGCGGACCGCACCCTGCTCACTGACCGTCACGTCGAGGTCGACCCCGGGCAGGACGTTCGCGTACCGCGCGCCGGCGCCGGTCACCACCGGCTCGGGCAGGTCGAACGGAAGCGAGAGCGCGAGGCTCCGGCCGTCCGTGTCCGTGAGCGTGGCCAGCGGCCCCTTGCCGCCGCCGGACAGGACGACGCCGGACGGGGTCGCCTTCGGCGACCAGCTGCCATCGGCGTTCCGGGCCAGCCCGGCGTCCACCGGCGTCCAGGCGCCGCCCTTCTTGACCCGGGCGGCCTGCAGATGGCTGGTGAGGGTGATCCGGCCGTCCGGTTGCGCGACGGTGAGCGAACTCCCGGTGGTGAGCTCGTCGACGGTCACGGGCTTCCCGGTGGCCTTGGCCTTGAGCCGGGCGGTCTGGAGCGGCCCCCCGGCATCCGGGGCCGGAAGTGCCCCGGGGCGGACGGTCTGTCCCGGTTGCACAGCAAACGGGCGGTCATCGGCGAATGCCGGAACGACGTTTCCGAGCGCGAGTCCGCCGAGCGCGGATATGACGGCAAGGCGGGCCGTCAGCCCGCGCGTCCGAATTCGGCAGAATCGGATGGGTTTCCCCACGGGTTATCCCTTTCAATGAGCTGAATCAGCATCAGAACCCCGCGCGAACAAGGTCGCACGGTGACCGTCAGGCGAACAGGGACTTGACATCGGTGGAGCTCCCCCTTTCACCGACGGCGTCGAACCACCTGGTCAGGTGGGCCTCGCGAAGGGTATTGCGCGGTTCGCACGTCTGGCAATACGGTTCCCGCGCCGCAATCCTGCGGTGCAACGGGTCGTCAATTGTCTTTACTCGTCCAGGAACTGTTCTCAAGTGGGGGGTATGGTTAGTGCGCACTAGATTGCGCCGGTTCGTCTCCGCCGCCGGTGGGGGTCGCCGACGAAGCAGGGTGGCCCCGGTGGCCGCCCTGACCGTGGCGATGTCCCTTCTGGCGCCGATGGCGGGCGCCGAAGGCGTCAAAATCGTCGGCGGTTACCGCAACGACAATCCCGGGCAGCCGGAGAAACCGCTGCCCCCGCTGCCCCGGGTGTCGGGCAGCAACGCGGACGGGCCCGGCCGTCCGGCGCTTCCCGCCCAGCCGGGCGCCCGGGACCTGACGGCCTACAAGCCGTCCCCGGCGCAGTGGCCGGTCGAAGCCTCGGCCACGGTCCGGCTCGGTGCCGCCGGTCCGGCGGGCACGCGGCCGGCCCCGCCGCGCTCCGCCGATGCCGGGGACAAGGTGCGGGCCGGCTCCACTCCGGTCCTCGTCGGCCCGGCCCCGGCCCCGGCCGGTGAGCGGCCGAACACCGCGGCCGAGGCGCAGGCCGGCGCAACCGGTACGGACCGTACGGACGGCGCCGCAGGTACGCCGTCCTCGGTCGACGTCAGGGTCGCCGATCGGGCGAAGACCCAGGCGGCCGGCGTCGACGGCCTGCTGGTCGGCCTGGCCCGGAGCGACGGCCGCAGCGAAGCGGGCGACGTCTCGGTGAGCCTGGACTACGCTTCGATCGCCCAGGCCTACGGCGGCGGCTGGTCGTCCCGGCTGCGCCTGGTGGCCCTTCCGGCCTGTGCCCTGACGACGCCCCAGGTCGACGCCTGCCGTGTCCAGGCCCCGGTCGAGCACACCAACGACCCGGCCGCCCGGAGGATCAGCGCGACGGTGACCCTGCCGGCCGCCGAATCCGGGGCCGGTTCCGCCGCCCGCAACACGACCGCGTTCGCGGCGCCGTCCTCGGACCAGGCCGCGCCGGCCTCCTCCCCCGCGGTGCTGGCGGCCGTATCCGGCACGGAGGGCTCGCAGGGCTCGTACAACGCGACCTCCCTGTCGTCCTCGGGGTCCTGGGCCCAGACCGGGTCCGGGGCGTTCACCTACGGCTACCCGGTCGCCATGCCCCCGTCGCTGGCCGGTCCCGTTCCCTCCGTCGGTCTGTCGTACAACTCGCAGGCCGTCGACGGACACACCTCCGCCCGCAACTCCCAGGCCTCCTGGATCGGCGACGGCTGGTCGTTCAGCCCCGGCTACATCGAGCGCTCGTACAAGGCGTGCCGCAACGCCGGCGTGGAGGACTCCTCCGACCAGTGCTGGGCCGGGTGGAACGCCACCCTGTCGCTCGGCTCGCGCAGCGGCGAACTGGTCCGCGACGCCAACGGCGTGTACCACCTGCAGAGCGACGACGGCACCAAGGTCGAACGCCTCACCGACGCGTCCAACGGCCTGTGGCAGGGCGAGTACTTCAAGGTCACCACGCCCGACGGGACCGCCTACTACTTCGGTCTCAACCACGCGCCCGGCACCACGGCGGACAGCGCCACCAACAGCGCCTGGGGCGCGCCCGTCTACCACCCCAACAGCGGCGACCCCTGCTACACCGCCGCCAAGGGCAAGAACTCGCTGTGCGGCCCCCACCAGGTCGGCTACCGCTTCAACCTCGACTTCGTCGTCGACCCGAACGGCAACCTGCAGCGGTTCGACTGGGCCACCGAGACCAACCACTACAACCGGGGCTACGGCCAGGCCCTCCACGGCGGGGGCACCGGCGAGCTGACGCCGTACACCCGCGGCGGGTACCTGACCAGGATCTCCTACGGCTACAAGCTCGACGACGCCAAGGCCGGCCGCGAGCCCTCGGCCCGGGCGGTCTTCGACACCGCCGAGCGGTGCGTCGTCTCCGACACCACCTGCCGGCCCGAGAACCTCAGCACCGGCACCGCCACCAACTGGCCGGACGTGCCGTACGACCTGGCCTGCCAGTCGAGCTGGACGACCAGCGGCACCGGCGCCAACGTCTGCAAGATCGGCTCGCCGACGTTCTGGTCGACCAAGCGCCTCGCGAAGATCACCACCGAGGTACGCACCGCCGCCGGCTGGCGCGGCGTCGACCGGTACGAGCTGAAGCACCTGTTCTCCGACGCGGGCGGCAGCATCGACCCGGTCACCGGTGCCTCCGGCGACCCGAAGAACGCCGGTGCCGTGCAGTCCGTGATGTGGTTCTCCGAGGTCAAGCACACCGGTCTGGACACCACCGCGGGCGGCAGCGGCGAGGCCCCCCTGGACCCGGTGGTCTTCACCGGCAAGGAGTTCGACAACCGCGTCGACGGCCCCTCCCCGGCCGCGCCCGCACTCTACCGGCCGCGGATCGTCGCCGTCCGGACCGAGAGCGGCGCGTACATCACGGTCACCTACCGCGACCCCGAGTGCTCGCGGGTCAACGGCACCATGCCGGCCTCGGCCGCCGACAACACCAAGGCGTGCTACCCGGTCCACTGGAACACCCCCGGCTCCTCCGAGCCCACGGCGGACTGGTTCCACAAGACCCTGGTCTCCAAGGTCACCGTCAACGACATCACCAACGCCGGCTCCCTGCCCCAGGTCGTCCAGTACGCCTACGGCCCCGCCGCCTGGCACCGGGACGACTCGGACCTGACGGACGACCGGTACCGCACCTGGAACGACTTCCGGGGCTTCCGCACGGTGACCACCACGTCCGGCGCCGCGCCCGACCCGGTCACCAAGAGCGTCACCGCCTACCTGCCGGGCATGGACGGCGACTACACCTCCGTCACCGCCACCCGGCCGCCGGCCGACATCAGGAACTCGCTCGGCGAGCGGATACCCGACAGCCCCTGGCTCGCGGGCATGCCGCTGGAGACCTCCACCTACACCGGCGCCGACGGGACGGTGATCGCCAAGTCGCTCCCGGACGCCCCCACCACGGTGCCGACCGCGAACCGCAGCCGCACCGCCTGGACCTCCAGGAAGCCCGCTCCCGGGGAGACCCCTCCCCCGCTGTCCACCCTGCCCGACCTGGTCGCCCGCAAGGTGAAGACCACCGGCGGCCGCAACCTGTCGCTGCTGTCCGACGGCGTGACCTGGCGGACCACCCGGAGCACCACCGAGTTCGACGACCTCGGCCGCCCCTGGAAGGTCAACGACAAGGGTGACGTCAGCGTCCCCGCCCACGAGACCTGCGCCACCACCACCTACGCACCGGCCCCCGCGGCCAACCCGGCGTTGATCCTCGCCCCGAGCGAGAGCGTCAGCGTCTCCGGACCGTGCGCCACCGCCACCAGCGCCAACACGCTCAGCCACAAGCGCTTCGTCTACGACGGCGGCGGCGACATCAACAACCCGGGCGAGTACGGCCGCCTCGGGCAGAACGGCACCACGCTGGGCATGGTCACCGCCACCCAGTCGGTCAAGTCCTACGACGGAGCCGGGCGGCCGGTCTTCCAGACCCTCTCAACCGAGAGCGTCGACGGGTACGGCCGGGTGGTCGGTCACCGGGACACCGCCGGAAACCTCACCACCACCAGCTACACCCCGGCCACCGGCATCCTGCCGACCGAGGTGTCGACGACCAACCCGCAGAACTGGACGGCGACGAGCACCGTCTCCCCGTCCCGCGGGCTGATCACCCGGGCCGTCGACGTCAACCACCGGATCACCGACTCCGCCTACGACGCGCTCGGCCGCCTCACCCGGGTCTGGCTGCCCGGCCGCAAGAAGGACGACGGCAAGAGCCCCGACCGCACGTTCGAGTACGCGATCCACGGCACCGGGATCAAGCCTGCCGCATCCAGCGTCACGACCCGGACGCTGCGGGAGAACGAGACCTACGACGTCTCCGTCACCATCTACGACGGGCTCCTGCGTCCCCGGCAGAGCCAGAGCACCCCGGTCGACGACAGTCTCGGCCGTCTGGTCTCCTCGACCCGGTACGACAGCCACGGCTGGCCGGTCATCAGCATCCCGACCTGGTCGGACCCGAACACCGCGCCGGGTTCCACGCTGTTCCAGGAGGTCGAGAACACCCTTCCGGCCGAGTACATCACCGTCTACGACGGCCTCGGACGCCCGGTCGCGCAGCAGCAGCACACCAAGGGGCGGCTGCTGTGGGAGTCCACCACCGCGTACCGCGGCGCGGACCGGACCGACCGGACGCCGCCGCAGGGCGCCTCGCCCAGCACCGTCCACACCGACGCCCTCGGGCAGACCACGTCCTCGGTGATCCACGCCGGGGGCACGATCGGTGACGTCACCACCGGCTACACCTACAAGCCCGGCGGCCAGATCTCCACCGTCAAGGACAACGTCGGCAACACCTGGTCGTACGAGTACAACCTCCGCGGCCAGCTGACCTCGAAGACCGACCCCGACAGCGGCACGGCCACCACCGTCTACGACGACCTGGGCCGGCCGGCGACCGTCACCGACGGGCGCGGCGAGTCCCTGTCCTTCGTCTACGACACCTTCGGCCGGCAGACCGCCAAGTACAGCGGCACCAGTACGACGGACGCCTCCAAACTCCTGACCACGGTCGAGTACGACTCGTTGGAGAAGGGCTACGTCACCTCCGCCACCCGCTACGTCGGCGGAGCGGCCGGCGACAAGTACGTCCAGAAGGTCAACGGGTACAACACCGCCTACCAGCCGACCGGTTCGACCACCACGATCCCCGCCTCCGAGGGCAAGCTCGCGGGCGACTACACCATCGGCTCCGCCTACACCGCCAACGTCGGCCTGCTCGCAAGCAACACGTACAACGGGGAAGCGGGCCTGCCGGCCGAGAGCGTGGGCTACGGCTACAACCTCCAGGGCCTGCTCCTCCAGAGCGGCACCGACACCAACCAGTCGCTGCTGGCCCGGGCGAACTACAACGAGCGCGGCCAGCTGCTCCGCTCGACCTACGGCACGGGCGGCGAACTGCTCCGCACCTCGCAGATCTACGACGACGCCACCGGGCGGCTGGTCAACCACCGGGTCGCGCTCCAGGAGTCCTCGGCCAACCCCCTTTCCGACAGCACCTTCGGGTACGACCAGGCCGGCAACGTCACCAACGTCTCCGAACTGCAGTCCTCCGGCGGGGCGGACCGGACCTGGGACGTGCAGTGCTTCCGCTACGACGGCCTGAGCCGGCTCGTCGAGGCCTGGACGGACACCTGGGGCGTCACCGCCGCGGGGGCCGGCCAGACCTCCCGCTGCAACAATGACAACCCCGGCCCGGCCAGCATCGGCGGCCCCGCCCCCTACTGGCAGAGCTGGGAGTACAACACGCTCGGCGACCGGACCCGGCACGTCCGGCGCGACGTCACCGGGGACACCTCCCGGGACGTCATCCAGTCCAGCAGCTACCCCGGCGAGGGCCGCACCCCCGCCGCCAAGCCCAACACGCTCACCGCGGTCACCACCTCCACCGGGCCCGCGACCAGCAAGCTGGTCTCGGCCATCCCGACCGGCGGGACGGCGCTCTGCCTCGACGTCGAGGGCAACCGGACCGCCAACGGCACCGCCATCCTGTCGTACACCTGCAACGAGGGCGGCGGCCAGCGGTGGACCAAGGCCGCCGACGGCACCGTGCGCTCACTCGGCAAGTGCCTGCGTCCGGCCAACGGCGGTACCGACCCCGGCGTGGCGCTCGAACTGTGGGCGTGCGACGGCACCACCGGGCAGAAGTGGCAGGAGGGTGCGAACGGTGCCCTCGTCCACACCGCCACCGGGCTCTGCGCCGACGTGCCCTGGGCAAACGCCAACCCGGGCACCCCGGTGACGCTCTGGTCCTGCAACCAGAACGTCAACCAGCAGTGGCCCGCGACGAAGAACGCGCCCACCGGGCCGTCCTACACCGCCACGCTCACCCCGCAGTACGACACCGCCGGCGGCACCGTCTCCCGGTCAGCCACCAGTGCCGGATCGATCGCCTCCGGCATCGCCACCGGCTCGGCCACCCCGCTGTGCCTGGACGACGACCACGCCTGGACCGCGGACGGCACCGCCATCCTCTCCTTCACCTGCAACGGGAACACCTCCCAGCAGTGGACCCTGGAGACCGACGGCAGGCTGAAGACCGGCGGCAAGTGCATCCGCCCGGTCGGCGGCGTCGCCGAGCGCGGCCGGCAGGTGGAGCTGTGGACCTGTGACGGCAGCGCCGCCCAGGAATGGCGGTCCGGCCCGAACGACTCGCTGGTCAACGTCGCCTCCGGGCAGTGCCTCGACGTGCCCCACGGGAACACGACCCCGGGCACCCGCGTCGGCCTGTGGGACTGCAACCAGGGCACCAACCAGAGGTGGCTCTCGGCCGGCGGCACGCCGCCGACCGGCGCCACCCAGTCGTTCACCTACAACGCCGAGGGCCTCACCGCCACCGTCACCACCCCGAGCGGCGGGACCACCCGGACCTCCGGCTACCTGTACGACGCCGGCGGCAACCTGCTCATCCAGCGCGGACCCGACGGCACCGTCCTCTACCTGTTCGGCGGGACCGAGCAGCTGATCCTCGACAAGACCGGTACCACCGTCACCGGCAAGCGCTACTACTCCAACCCCGACGGCACCGTCATCATCCGCACCGGCAACGGCGGACTGACCTTCCAGCCGACCAACCCGCAGGGCACCGCGAGCCTCCAGGTCGACGGCACCACACGCACCGTCACCCGGCGCGCCTTCGACCCCTACGGCAACCCCCGCGGCCCCGTGCCCACCACGTGGGCCGACAACCTCGGCTACCTCGGCCGGCCCGCCGACGCCACCAGCGGCCTCAACCTGCTCGGCGTCCGCGCCTACGACCCGGTCCTCGGCCGCTTCCTCTCCGTCGACCCGCTCTTCCAGGCCGGCGACCCCAACCAGATGGGCGGCTACACCTACGGCGCCGACAACCCCACCTCGGGCAGCGACCCGACGGGGTTCAGCTGGCTCAGCAGCGTCAAGAACTTCGTCAACAAGGTCATGGACGACCCCAAGGCCGCGGCCAACCAGGCCGGAAGCTACGCCGGCGGCGTCGTCGACTCCTACGTCGGCGACTTCTGGACCGCCGGGGTCAACGGCGCGCTGAACATCTACGACGGCGCCCGCAACATGAGCTGCATCGCCAATCCGTTCGGCTGCACGGTGTACCAGCACGAGAAGTACACCAACGACTCGCCGACCGCGACCCTCTTCAACATCGACACCAACTCCAGCGCGTACCAGGCCGGCCGCACCACCGGTGACTACGTCGGGATCGTCACCAGCGTCAAGGGCCTCCTCAAGGGAGTCTCCAAGGGCGTCCGGACCCTGATGAAGTGGCGCTCGGGAACGAAGCTCGCCGACGACCTCCCCACCCCCACCCCCGCCAACCCCGCCCCCGCCCACCCCGTCAAGCCCACGACCCCCGACAGCCCGGGCACCGGCACCAGCACTCCCAAGGGCGGATCCGGCTCCGGCAAGGGCTCGGCCGACGGAGGTTCGTCGGGCGGGGGTTCGGCCGGCAAGGGTACGTCGGGCGGATCCCCGGAGATGGGCGGACGCGGGTCCACTCCACGGAGCGGCGTCAAGACCAAGATCAAGAACCCGGCCGTCGTGAAGACGGTCGCCGCCGAGGAGGGCTGGACGGTCGAGGGTCAGATCGCCAAGGCGCGGGACATGCTCCACGAGGTCATGGCCGCCGACCACAACCAGCCCATCCGGCGCACCTGGAGCGCCGGTGTGAACACCGAAAGCGGCACCATCGCGGTCGCGTCCTCCGGGACGCCGAAGGTCCCGGGGTGCGGCTACTGCGCCGAAGGAAACGTGGTGAACGCCCTGGGCGGCGACCACCGGCAGGTGCGGTTCACCATGTCGGCGAGCAAGACGAGCCTGAATCCGCTGACGATCGACGGCAACATCCCCATCTGCGACGACTGCATCCTGGACTACGACCCCCGGCAATTCCCGTCCGGCACGATATGGGGGCAGGCGAACCCGAGGATCCTGGAGTGAGTCCTATGATGCCCGCACGGCAACCCTGGAATCGGAGCACGGCATGAGCGGAAGTTCACTGAACTCCTCACCGGAGCTGATAGCCCTCAGCGCCGACGGGGAGTTGGTGGCCGAGGTCGTCCACCGCGGACCGTGTCTCGTCTGGCACCGCGCGACGGGGGCCGTGGTGGCCTCGGTCGAGACCGCCGCGCACGCCACCGCCGTCGCGTTCGGCGACGACCGGTCGGCCCACCTCCTGGTGATCGGTGACGAGGCCGGCGGAGTCCACACGTGGTCGCAGCACGGTGGGCACGTGCCGCTCCACTCGGACCACGGGTGTCGCGTCACCGCCGTCGCCCCCGGCCCCGGCGGGCTGGTCCTGTCCGGCGACGAGAACGGGTCCGTCAGGGTGTGGAACACCACGGCGGGTGCGCCGGGGCGGCGGATCGACCTGGAGCTGCCCGAGCAGTTCGGGAAGCAGGCCACGTCGTTGACCGCCCGTCCGGACGGTGAGCGGTTCGCCGCGGGCACGGCGAGCGGCCGGATGTTCCTCGGCGACGTCCACTCACCGGCGCCGCCGCGCCTGGTGTTCAAGGACGGACCGAGGCTGCAGTCGGTCGCCTTCGCCACCCGGGCGGAGGCGATCCTGGCAGCCGGTGGAACGTCCGCCCAGCTGTGGGATCCGACGACCTTCGGGACGTGGTCCCTCCTCCACGACCACCGGGGGACGGTCGTCGCCGCCGCGCTCGACCCACGCGCCGCACGGGTCGCCACGGGCGGGACCGAACGGATCGTCAGGATCTGGGACACCTCGACCGCCGAGGTGGTCCACCGGCTGACCGACCTCAACGGATGGGTGCTCGCGCTGCGCTTCGTCGCCGACGGCACACAACTCGTCGCCGTGGACGGCGACGGCGAGGCGGGCCTCTGGGACGTCCGGACGGGCGCGCTGCTGGCACGCTCCCACCGGCTCGGTTCCCGGTCGGAGACGGGCGCAGCACCCGGTGCGCCGGCGGCCCCCTGGCAGCAGGAGGCCGCCCGCCACGACTGGAGCCGCATCGCGTGCTCCTGTCGTCGGGGAGCCCGCCACGTCCCGGAGGACTTCGCACGGCTCCTGGCCGCGCGGACGCCCGAGGAGGCGTCGGGACACGGGCTGGTGGGCGACGTCGAGTCCCAGGGCTTCCTCTCCGAGGCCTCCCTGCCGTTGGCCTCGATGCTCCTCCTGGCACTGGAGCACGAGCAGCTGTCGGCGCCGGCCCGCTACCGGGTGCTCGACCTGCTGATGGCGTGCGTGGAGGGTGAAGCCGACCTCAGCGCCTCGGCGGCCGGCCACCCCGACATCGAGGAGGAGTGCTGCGACGCGGTGCGGCGCGGGATCCCGCTCTTCTACGAGGAGTTGGCCGCCGGGAGCACGCCCGGTGCCGGCGAGCCCGCCTACCTCATCCTGCGCGCCCTCGGCGAGGACACGGAGCGGCTGGACGGCATCCGGAAGACCGGTCTCGGGTAGGCGTTCCCTGAGGTGTGCCTCGTGATCCGGGGGCCGGGCGGTGATGCCGCCCGGCCCCCGGATCATGTTCGAGCGGTCCCGCCAGGTGGCCGCCGGCCGATCCCGGACGCGGCCCGGAAGGCCGGGTGGGAGACGAAGGGCAGTGCCCCGGGCACCGGGGCCGACGCCGACCACGAGCCCCGGAAACTGATCGGCGACGACGACCGACCGTTCTCGGCCACCCGGGCGCGCTCGCTGACGAACCATCCAAACGATCACCCCAGGTACCGGCCGACACCGACCTGACCACGCCTGATACCTTGCAGTGGCCATGGTGTTCGGGAAACCGGTCTGAGTCCGGTGCGGCCCTCGCCACTGTTGCCGCGGAGTGCCGCGGCCCTCGCTGACCGGCTCTGCCAGCGGTCAGGGCCACTGGGTCGGCTGGAAGAGCCACCCGGGAAGGTCGGCTGCGGCGTGTCGATGCGGAAGCCAGGAGACCGGCCACGGCGCGACATGTTCCACGAGGGTTTTGGAGAACACGTGCCCAGCGCTCTGCCGTACCCGTTCCGTTCCATACGTTCCGCACGTCCCGTAGGTGCCGTAGGTCCCACAGGTCCGATACGCGTCGGCCGCGCGGTCGCGGCCTTCCTGTTCACCGGCGTGCTCGGCGCCTGCGCGGGCGCCCCCGCACCCGACACGCCCACTGCGACGGCCGGCAGTGCCGGGCCGGTCACCGTGAACAACTGCGGGACCACCGTGACGGTCGGCGCGCCGCCCGAGCGGCTGGTGACGCTCAATCAGGGTGCCACCGAGGTGGCCCTGGCTCTCGGCCTGGAGTCCCGCATGGCCGGTACCGCCTATCTCGACAATGCCGTCCCGGAGAGGTGGAAGGCGGCCTACGACTCCGTGCCGGTGCTCTCCAAGGACTACCCGACGAAGGAGAAGCTCCTCGCGGCGCGGCCCGACTTCCTGTACGCCTCCTACTCCAGCGCGTTCACCGACAAGGTCGCGGGCACCCGGGACGAACTGGGCGGCCAGGGCATCCCGTCGTACCTGTCCCCGTTCGGCTGCCCGGACAAGAGCCAGGTGCCGCCGCCGACCTGGCAGGCGATGTGGGGCGAACTGAACGACGTCGCCAGGGTCTTCGGTGTCACGGAGCGGTCCGCCGCGATCCAGCGGCAGCAGGAGCAGCAGCTGGCCCAGTTCACGGCGACGGCCGCGGGCAAGGGCCTGAAGGTCCTGTGGTTCGACTCGGACACCAAGGCACCGTTCGTCGGCTCCGGCCATGGCGGGCCTCAGCTGGTGCTCGACGCCGTGGGGGCCCGCAACGTCTTCGCAGACCTGCCCGGTGCCTGGCAGAACGTGAGCTGGGAGAAGGTCGTCGCCGCGGACCCGGACGCCATCGTGCTCGCGGACGCCGACTGGGACACGGCCCAGTCCAAGATCGACTATCTGCAGGGCGACCCGGTGCTGAGCAAGCTCACCGCCGTACAGCGCAAGGCCTTCGTGGTGGTGCCGTTCTCCGAGTCGACCCCCGGTGTGCTGCTCGCCGACGGTGCCGCCCGGGTGTCGGCGGGACTGGGCCGACTGCACCCGGGATCATGACCACCACGTCCCCTCCCGCCGTGCGGGTCGCCGGTCCGGGCCGCGCGGCGGCGGCCCTGGCCGTCGCCGCGGCCCTGCTCCTGGCCACCGTGCTCCTCGGTCTGGCCGTGGGCTCGCACCACGAGCCGGTCCGGACGGTGATCGACGTCGTGGTGCGCCGTCTCGGGCTGGGCGACCCGCACGTGACGCTGCTGGACGACCAGATCGTCTGGCAGTTGCGGCTGCCCCGGGTTCTGGGAGCGGCTGCCACCGGCGCCGGTCTCGCGGTCTGCGGTGCCGTACTGCAGACACTGACCGGGAACGACCTGGCCGATCCCTTCCTGCTCGGGATCTCGGACGGAGCCGCCGCCGGCGCGGTCACCGTGATCGTCCTCGGGGTCGGCGTGTCCGGCGCCGTGGGAACGGGCGCGGTGGCGACGGCGGCGTTCGCCGGCGCCCTGCTCGCGGCCGTCGTCGTGCTGGCCCTGGCCGGTGCGCGCACCCGGACGCTGCCGACCACCCGGACCGTGCTCGCCGGCATCGCCGTCGGGCAGATGTGCGGGGCCTACACCTCGTTCGCCGTACTGGTCCTCGGGGACCGCGACGCGGCGCGCGGTGTCATGGAGTGGACGCTGGGCTCGGTCGCCGGCGTGCGGTGGCCCACCGCCGTCTTCCTGACCGCGGTCGCGCTGGCCGGGGTCACGGTCCTGGCATCCTCGGCCCGCGACCTGGACGCCTTCGCCTTCGGCGAGACCGCCGCCCGCTCCCTCGGCGTCCACGTCGAGCGGACCCGCTGGGTCCTCGTCGCCGTCGCTGCGCTGGTGACCGCCTGCCTGGTCGCCCACACCGGCGTCATCGGGTTCCTCGGCCTGGTCGTACCGCATGTGGTCCGTCTCGTCTGCGGCCCGCGCCACGCCGTCCTGCTGCCCGTGTCGGCGCTGACGGGCGCGTCGCTCCTGGTGGGCAGCGACATCCTGGCGCGCTCGGTCCTCCCCGACCGGGAGATTCCCGTCGGCGTCATCACGGCCGGGCTCGGAGCACCCTTCTTCGCCTGGCTGCTGTGGCGCCAGGGCCGGGCCGACGGGAGGGGGCGGTGACGGTGACGCACCCCGTCGACCTGCGCGCGGAGGGACTTCGTGTGCGCATCGGCGGAGCCACCCTGCTGGACGCGGTGTCGCTCACGTTCGGCCCCGGCCGGATCACGGCCCTGCTCGGGCCCAACGGCGCCGGGAAGTCCACCCTGCTGCGCGCGGTCGCCGGACTGACCCGTCCGAGCGCCGGTCGGGTCCTCCTGGACGGCGAGGACCTCCACGCGCTCACGGCCCGCCGACGGGCCCGACAGGTGGCCTTCCTGGAGCAGCAGGCGGACACCCGGCTGTCGCTGCCGGTCCGTCAGGTCATCGAGCTCGGCCGCACCCCGCACCGCAGCCGCTGGCCCGTGCCGGCGAACGCAGCCGCCGACGCCCACGAGCGGGCCGTGTTCGCCGACGCCGTGGCCGCAGCCGACGTCGGCCATCTGCTCGACCGCTCCTGGCCGACGCTGTCGGGTGGCGAGCGGCAGCGGGTCCAGCTCGCACGGGCGCTGGTGCAGGAGCCCGGCGTGCTGCTGCTCGACGAGCCCACCAACCACCTCGACCTGCGCCACCAACTCGGCTTCCTCGAAACCGTCCGGGGGCTGGGCATCACCACGGTGGCGGCCCTGCACGACCTCGAACTCGCCGCCGCCTACTGCGACGAGGCCGCCGTCCTGCTCGACGGCCGCCTGGTCGCCCACGGGACCGGTCCCGAGGTGCTCACCTCGCCCATGATCGCGCGCGTCTACGGCGTCGACGCCACCGTGGAACCCCACCCCCGGCACGACCGACCGCACATCCGGTGGAACGGACTGCTCCACGAGAGGAAGACGCCATGACCTCCCCGGTCCCCGAAGCCAACGCCCGCCGCGGCGCCGTACTCCTGGTCGGCATGTCGATCGCGGAAGCCGTCCGCCGTGACGAACTCCTCAGGACAGCGGCCTCGCACCGGGCCTCGATCGCGTTCCTGCAGCAGGCCGACCCCTCGCTGTCGGCCGAGCTGACCAGGCTGGCCGACGCGGGCACCGAGACCGTGGTCGTGATCGGCGTCCGGCTCACGGCCTCCGGCCCGGCCCAGTCCTGGCTGCGGCGGATCGCCGCGCACTGGTGGCGCGAGCGCGCGGGCCACCGCCCCGAACTCCTCGTGGCGACCCGCCTCGCCGCTTCGCCCGACGAGGTCGCCGCGGTGACCGCGACGACGAAGGCCGTCACCGGCAAGGAGCCCGGCCTCACGTCCGCGGCCTGGGAGGACGTCACCGGCCACCGGCACCAGGTCCTGGTGTGCCGCGGCCCGCGCTGCGCGGCCCGGGGTGCCGAGGAGGGCCTGCGCGCCCTGGTGCAGAAGCTGACCGAGCAGGGTCTCGGCGACGACGACGTGCTCGTGACCCAGACGGGATGCCAGTTCCCGTGCAACCAGGCACCCGTCGTCAGCGTGCAGCCCGACGATGTCTGGTACGGCGGGGTCGACCCGGCTGTCGCAGCCCGCATCGTCACCGAGCACCTCGCCGGTGGACGACCGGTGGGGTCCCACCGGCTCCCCCGCCACCGGAAGGAGCAGACGGGCCACCACGGCTGATCGCGATCACCGGCACGGGAGCGGGGCCGGGCCCGCGCAGAGCCCCCCGAAGGCGTGGGCGGGCGTCGCGCCTGCGGCCCCGCAACGCAGCCGCGCACGACTCGACCCCGCCTGCGCGCCTTCGGCGGGGTCGAGTCGTGCGCGGCGGGGAACCGCCCGTCAGACCGCCGGAGCGGGGACGGCCGTCCGGTCCTCGGCAGGTGCGGCGGGGGTGAGGGCCCGCTGTGCCAGGGCTCCGAAGACCAGGGCGAACCCGGTCCAGAGCACGACCTGCAGACCGATCGAGGCGAGCCGGAAGTCCCACATCAGCCCGGCCGGGAAGCCGTCCGGGATCGCGTCGTCGTTGGACGGCAGGACGACGGCGAGCACGGCCATCACCACGGCGTAGCCGAGACCGGCCGCGACAACGGCGTTCCAGGTGCCCAGACGCGGGGCCAGGCGCTTGCCGAGGATCACCGCGGCGACGCCGATCAGCACGCTGAGGGCGATCATCAGGAAGAACAGCGCCGTGCGCTTCCCGATGGTGTCCGGATTGCCGACCGCCGGCGGCATCGCCGGGTACTTGAGGAACGGCACCAGGTAGATCGTGGTGAACGCGGCGCCCGCGACCAGCGCGGCGGTGGCCCGGGGGCCGAACCGGCCGATCCGGCCGAGGGCGAAGCAGAACGCCAGCGCCGCGACGCCGCCGACGGCGACGCCGTACACCAGCACGCCGGTGGCGAGGCCGGCCGTGGACTGCAGGTCGCGGCTGACCAGCTCCTCCTCCTCGTCACCGGAATCGGCGGTGCCGGCGGCCTCGTGGGAGTCCTCATGGCCGGCGGCGGGTTCGGCCTCGCTCCCGTGGTGGTGCCCGGCCGGGGCGGACTGTGACTGCTCCTGGGCGATGGCGTCCGCGACGGGGCCCTCGCCGACGGTGTAGGCGAAGAGGAAGGCCACCAGCCCGGCGAGCAGGCCCGCGAGCAGGCCGCGCAGCAGCAGCTTTCCGACGGTGCCGGAGGAGACGGTTGCGGAGTTGTTCATCGGTGCTCGGTCTCCGGTCAGTGGCACGGGAAGCCGAGCAGGTGGCGGCCGTCGTGCACCCACTCGTGCACGGTGGCCCCGGAGAAGACCGAGGTGGCGCCCTGTTCGGCACCGACGAAGTACAGCAGGACCAGCATCAGGGTGCCGAGGAACAGCGCCCAGGGAAGGATGGCGCGGATCGGCAGCGTGGCCGGGGCGGAACCGCCCACGGGCAGGCTGGGAGAGAGTACGGACTGGGCCATGGCAGGACCTCCTGGGGGAAACACGCGTCCCGTTCGGTGGAGCTCTGACGACGGCGGTCGGGTCTGACTTGCCGGACCCCGCCGTTGCGTGAGGCGGCCGGTTCCGGCTTACAGTGGCGCGACCGTGCCGGATTCCCACCGGACTTCCGTCTCGCCGTCGTCTTCAGTTGTCGCAGCAGACCGTAGCGCCCGGGCGGCGGCGGCGCCAAGGGCGTGCACCGAATCGTTGCCGCGCGGTCACCTGCGCATTTGTCCGAGGGCGGGCGCGGAACGCGGTACTCCGAGGGGCTCCCAAGGGTGACAGGTGTACGAAGGGGGAAGGACATGACGGTACGGGTGATCTTCGTCGCACCGGCGATCGGACCCGAGCTGCGGCAGGCCCGGTTCGTCGGCGAAGGATCCGTGGACGAGGGCGATCCGCTCGACGCCGCCGGGGTACGCGCCGCCCGCGCCGCCGCACCGGGCCTGCCGGCGGCCGCCCACCGGTTCGTCTCGCCCACCGCCCGCTGCCGCCGCACCGCCGAGGACCTCGGCCTGCCCGACGCCGTGGACGAGCCCGCGCTGCGCGGCTGCGCGGCGGGCCGCTGGAGCGGGCGGACCCTCGACGAGGTCGCGGCCGACGAGCCGGCGGCCGTGATGACGTGGCTGGCCGATCCGGCGGCCGCGCCGCACGGCGGCGAGTCGGTGCGGCAGTTGTGCGCCCGGGTCGGCGCCTGGCTCGACGGCACCGCGGCCGCGCTGGCCGGGCGGGTGCTGGTGATCGCCGAGCCGGACGTGGTCCGGGCCGCCGCCGTGCACGCCCTCGGCATCCCGGACCATGCCTTCCGCCGGCTCGACGTGCCACCGTTGGCGGGCGTCGAACTGACCGGGCGGGCGGACCGCTGGAACCTGCGCCTGGGCCTCGTCCGGCCCATCACGGATGGAGCCGGATGACGGGGGCAGCTCCTGCGACCGCGCCGGGGCGCCCGTCACAGCGTTCGCCCAATGACCGGGTGCAGCTCTACGACCGACCGGCCGGCGGCCGGTGGGCCCGCACGGCCACCTCGACCCGGACGGCGTCCGGGACACGCTGGTGCGTGGCGTACCCAACCTCGCCGAACGCCTCGCGACGCTGACCCAGCGGGCCCAGGAAGCCTCCCCGCACTACAGCCTGCTGCCCTCAACGGCTGTCGGCGGGGCACCCGCCATCGACCTCTCGTCTTCCAGCCGTCCTATGTAGTCGCCGACCTGGAACTGCTAGGACTGCCGGGACTGCTCCACACAATCGGCGTCGCCTGACAGCACGCAACCTGATAGTCTGTCCGGCTGCCCTACCGGCGGCTCGCAACCGGACGGAGGGCCAATCGACATGAAACCCACAGACGAGATCACGTTCAACACTCCTCTCACCGCACCCCACGGGTGGAACGCGCCGGGAGAACCAGTAACCCTTTACACGGGAGCCTTCTCAGGATTCCCTGGAGGTGTTCGACAGGGGAAGGTCGAGCTCACTTTTGGGGTAAAGCCCGGTCTGAAATGGTCCGTTGAGCTTCGTGACGAGGACTATCTGGGACTGCTGCCGGACCATGCCGTCGCCACGGTCGGCCGGACGCTGCCCGCGAAGTTCATGGCAAGTCACCGCCGTAACGGTAGTGGCTGGACCCAGTCCGCCGAAGCCGGCGACCCAGATACGCCCCTACAACGAATCGTGGCCCAATGGATGAACCTCCCGCTCTCGGTCGGCAACGGGCACTTGGAGGAGAAGACGGCTGCGGGGGTTCGACGCTCAAACGGCCGGTCGCTCATTGAAGTCGAAGGCTGGACGGTGACCATCGACCAGCGCTTCGATCTCTCAGCCGTTCTTCGGACCGCAGCCGACGACACCCAGTCCGTCCTGACTCACGTCATGGAACTCAAACGCACCGACGACAAGCCGTTCTCGGTTGCCGAGGGACGGGATCTACTGGAGTGCCTCCGGGTCAGCCTGTCGTTCGGCTTCGGCCGCAAGGTAGCCCCCGTACTTCCCGTGGGTTACGGCGCAGATGGGATTGTCGCATGGGAGCAGTGGTTCTCGCCTCTCGTCGACTCGGCAAGAACAAGTGGGATGGAATGGCTCTTTGACGCCAGCCCGGACGACTGCGCCGATCTTCTATCGTGTGCAGTCCGGGCGTTGAGCGACCGCTCACTCATGGGAACCACTCGCCTCCAGATGGCGATGGCGACTCAGGCCGTGTCAACAGGATTTGTCGAGCAACGGATTCTTGCCGCCGCCCCGGTGTTGGAAAGCCTTGCCTGGAGCAGACTGGTCCTGGGCGGGCTGATGACACGGCGGCAATACCGAGACTGCCATGCCGAGGACCGGTTGCGCTATCTACTGGATTCCGCCGGCGTGCCGACCACCATCGACGCGGCCGAGCTCCCGGCACTGGCCCAGTACGCTGCGGCTAAACGAATCGATGGTCCGACGGCGGTCACACGGATCAGGAACCACCTCGTACACCCCGAAGTACTCGCCGACGACCTCTACGCCCACAAAGGTCTCGCCGCCGAGATCTGGAGACTGTCGCTGCACTACGTGACACTTCTTCTGCTCCACTCGATCGGCTACCGAGGCTCTTACCAGCGGCACCTGAAACTCGACGGCTGGGTCGGCGACACAGAAGCAACACCATGGACCGACCCTGCAACCGCACCCGCTGGCCCGATTCCGCTGCCGACCACCGGCCGACGCGCCCACCCACGTCGGGCATCCCAGGCGCCGACATCGTGATCCGCCATCTGCCTCCTGGCCTCGCGTAGTTCGGTTGGCAAGCCAGAAGGCGCTTCCGAGGCTGCACCAGCGTCAAGCCGTCGGCGCACCGCAGGACCTCGGCCCCGATACGTCGCGGCTCACCCTCGGGGGATGCGGCGGCTAAGAAGTCATCTCATTTGGAGAGTCGGCGGTGGCAGATGAGGGCGGCTGCGATGCTGGCGAAGGCTGCAAAGTGGTCGGCCTTGCGTTCGTAGCGGCGGTGGAGTCGGCGGAAGCCGCCGAGCCGGGCGACGGTGCGCTCGATCACCCAGCGGTGCCGGCCGAGGCGCTGGGAGGACTCGATGCCGCGGCGGGCGATGCGGGCCGGGATCTGCCGCCGGCGCAGGTAGGTACGGATGAAGCGGTGGTCGTAGGCTTTGTCTGCGTGCAGCTTGCCGGGTCGGCGTCGCGGTCCGCGTCGCGAGCGGATCGGCGGAATGGCGTCGACGAGCGGTATCAGGGCCTGGCTGTCATGGACGTTGGCTCCGGAGATCGCGAGCGACAGGGGCAAACCGGTACGTTCGGTGAGCAGGTGGATCTTCGACCCGTAT
>NZ_JAQYWZ010000773.1:0-130298 GCF_036290945.1 Streptomyces sp. BE303 | reverse complement strand
CGGCCGGCGCGGCCGGGCACGGCCTAGGCTGCGCGGTGCTCGCGCGGGAGCCACCCGAAGCTGTCGGCGCTGACGCCGGTGGACGGGCGGTACTCGAGGCCGATCGGGCCGGTGTAGCCGGCGGCGGTGAGCCGGGCGAAGAGGTCCTCGAAGTCCAGCCCGCCGGTGCCCGGCTCGTTGCGGCCGGGGGTGTCCGCGATCTGTACGTGGCCGATCCGGTCGGCGTACGCGTCGATGACGGCCGCCGGGTCCTCGCCGTTGCGGGCCAGGTGGTAGAGGTCGCAGAGGAACCTCGCGTTGCCCAGGCCGGTGGCGGCGTTGACCCTGTCGACCACCTCGACCGCGGCGGCGGCGGAGACCAGCGGGTAGTCCGGGGACTCCGGCCGGTTCAGCGCCTCGATCAGCAGCACCGCGCCGATCCCGTGCGCGGCCCGGGCGGCGAGGACGAGGTTCTCCAGCGCGAGGGCGTCCTGCCCGGCCGGGTCCTCGCCGGCGACCCGGTTGCCGTAGAGGGCGTTGAGCGCCGGGGTGCCGAGCGAGGCAGCGAGGGCGGCGGCGACGGGGACGTTGGCCCGGAACCGCTCCTTCTCGGACGGCACCGAGACGGTACCGCGCGCCCCCTTCACGAGGTCGTCGAGGAAGTTGAGGCCGGTGAGCCGTACGCCGGCGTCGGTGAACGCCTTGCGGAGCGCGTCCAGCTCGGCCTCGGCGGGGCTGTGGTCCTCGCCGAACGGCCACCACAGCTCGGCGGCGGTGAATCCGGCGGCGGCCGCCGCGGCCGGGCGCTCCAGCAGCGGGAGCTCGCCGAACAGGATCGACAGGTTGACCGTGAAGCTGTGCCGGGAAGCGGCGGTCACGTCCATCACCTCGTGTCTCTCTTCCGTCATCCACAACTTCCACGATGCGGAAGAGGGATTCTGTCTGGTGGAAGCATGTCCGGCCCCTCGGAGAACTGTCAAGGCGTCTACAACATTTTGTTGAAGACTCCGCCCGCCCCGACCGCGCAGTCGCCACCGAGCGGCCCGAACCGGCCACTGACCGCCCCACCCCTCGCTCGCTACAGTGAGCGGGTGCGATTGATGGTGGAGTTCACGACAGAACCGTTCGAGCTGGACACGTTCCCGGAGCACGCCGCGGCGGCCCGGAAGGCGGTCGACGAAGCGGGCCTGGCCGTCGCGGTCGGCCCCTTCGGCACCGGCGCCGAAGGCGAGGCCGACCAGGTCCTGGCCGCCGTGACCCGGCTGCTCCGGGAGAGCCTGGACGCCGGCGCGACCCGGATATCGGTCCAGGTCAGCGTGCTCGGCGACGAAGGCGCCGACGCGCCCGAGGAGGGTGGTAGGCCGTGACCGAGCACGTCGAACACCCGCTCGCCGCGGCGCTGAAGCCGCTGCTGGACGCGGTCGGCGCGACGCCCCTCCCGGTGGGCGAGGCGAAGCCCGAGGACGTCGTCCTGGAGTGGGAGGGCGCACCGGCACTGGCCGTCCGGCTGCCCCACCTGAGCAACGCGCTGGACCGCCTGCTGGCCGAGACGACCCGCCAGTTCGACGGCCGGCCGCTGGCCGAGCTGGACCGCTGGGAGAAGCAGCGCGTCGTCGCCCTGCTGGAGGAGCGCGGCGCGTTCACCGTCCGGCACGGCGTCGAGACGGTCGCCACGGCACTCGGCGTGAGCCGCTTCACCGTGTACAACTACCTCAACCGCCAGGACGGTTCGAAGTCCGGCTGAGCCCGCGGGCCCGGGTGCGCCCCGCCGGCAGGGTCAGTGTGACCCCGCCCCCGGCGGGGCGCACTTGTCGCATCACACACGAGAGACCCCGCGACCAGGGCCGTCGCGAAACGTAACCACCAACCGTTCAACAAAGTGTTGACGACCTGATCCCACCGATCTAGCTTGTGCGGGTGGCACCACTCCCCAGGAGGTCCACCCGTGACCAACCACCCCCACGCCCTTGAAGCCCTGACGGCGGCCGACGCCGCCGAGCTGAGGGAGATCCTGCTGGACGTCTGCTCCAGCCCCGGCTGGGCCGACGCCGTCGTCGCGGCCCGACCGTGGACCGACCGCCGGGCACTGCTCGACGCCAACGCCGAGGCCCTGGCCGGGCTCTCCGCCGCCGACCTGCACGACGCGATGGCCGGCCACGCCCGGATCGGCACGCCCAGGCCGGGCGACGCCGCCTCCGAGCGCGAGCAGGCCGGCGTCCTCGGGGCCGAGGACGCCCTGCTCGACGAACTGCGCCGGGCCAACGCCGCCTACGAGGCCAAGTTCGGCCACGTGTTCCTGATCTGCGCGACCGGCCGTACCGCGGCCACCATGCTCGCCGCCCTGCGCGAGCGCCACCCCAACGACCCGGCCACCGAGGCCGAGATCGTCCGGGAGGAACTGCGGAAGATCAACGACATTCGCATCAACCGCCTGCTCGACGATAACTGACGCATCATCAGGTATCACTGACGCAGGATCACCACTGCCATCAGTAAGGTCACCCACTCATGACCGGCATCTCCACCCACGTGCTCGACACCAGCCTCGGCCGCCCGGCCGAGGGCGTCCCGGTCGAGCTCGCCCAGCACACCGAGGGTGGCTGGCAGGTGCTCGGCACCTCCGCCACGGACTCCGACGGCCGGGTCGAAGACCTGCCGGCCGTGGAGGCGGGCTCGGTCGTCCGGCTGCTCTTCGACACCGCCGCGTACTACGCGCCGGCGTCGGCCGAGCCGCCGTTCTTCCCCGAGGTCTCGATCGTCTTCACGGTCGCACCCGCGCAGCACCACTACCACGTGCCGTTGCTGCTCAACCCCTTCGGATACTCGGTCTACCGCGGAAGCTAGACCGCTCGATTGATATGGGAGCCACGCCATGGCCCACGTGCTCGGCCAGAACCAGTACGGCAAGGCGGAGAACCGCATCGTCCGGGTCTACCGCGACTCCACCCGCCACGAGATCAAGGACCTGAACGTCTCGGTCGCCCTCTCGGGCGACTTCGAGGACGTCCACCTGACCGGGTCGAACGCCCACTGCCTCCCCACCGACACCACCAAGAACACCGTGTACGCCTTCGCCAAGGAGCACGGGATCGAGTCGGCCGAGGCCTTCGGCATCACCCTGGCCCGCCACTTCGTCGACAGCACCGAACCGGTGCACAGCGCCCGGATCCGGATCGAGGAGTACGCCTGGGACCGGATCCGCACCCCGGACAGCAGCGCGCGCTTCATCGGCTCCGAGGAGGTCGGCCACTCCTTCGTCCGCTCCGGCCAGGAGACCCGCACCACCGAGATCGTCTACGACGGCGGGTCGGTCCAGGTCGTCTCCGGCCTGAAGGACCTGGTCGTGCTGAACTCGACCAACTCGGAGTTCTGGGGCTACATCAAGGACCGGTACACCACACTCCGGGAGGCCTACGACCGCATCCTGGCCACCCAGGTCACCGCCCGGTGGAAGTACGGCTACACCGGCCGGGACGACGAGGCCCAGCCCAACTGGAACCGCTCCTACACCCACGTGCGGCGCCACCTGCTGGAGGCGTTCGCCGAGACCTACTCCTACTCGCTGCAGCAGACCCTGCACGCGATGGGCACCCGCGTCCTCAACAACCGCGCCGAGGTGGACGAGGTACGCCTCGAACTGCCCAACAAGCACCACTTCCTGGTCGACCTGGAACCCTTCGGCCTGAAGAACGAGAACGAGGTCTACTACGCCGCCGACCGGATGTACGGCCTCATCGAGGGCACCGTGCACCGTGAGGGCGTCGTCCCGGTCATCCCGGTCGCCTGACCTCCGCCACCCGCTCCACCCGTTTTCTCCACCCCCACCCACCGGAGACCGTGCCCCCCTCGCGGCGGCCGGCCCGGGGAGCCGGAGAGACCGGCCGAGGGACCCTTGCACCGCCGTCCCGACCTCGGCCACCACGTGATCGACCGCTCTCCAGCGCCACGGGCGCGCCGGGAGCCACGGGCACAAGAGGGGCTCGACATGGCACCCAGCACCACCGGCACCACCGACGGCGGTTCCACCCCTGAAGGATCCCCCGGTCCGGACGCGGCCTCCGGGCCCGGAGCCCCGGGCGCCCCGGGCAGTCCGGCGAGGACGGCGGAGGTCCACCCCGTGGACCAGCTGCTGCCACCCGTCAGGCTCGTCACCACCGGACTCCAGCACGTCGCCGCGATGTACGCGGGAGTCGTCGCTCCCCCGCTCATCGTCGGCGCCGGCGTGGGCCTCTCCCCCGCCGAACTCGCCCTGCTCATATCGGCCAGCCTGTTCACCGCCGGGCTGGCCACCCTGCTCCAGACCCTCGGCGTCCGGCGGATCGGCGCACGGCTGCCGTTCGTGAACGGCGTGTCGTTCGCCGGCGTCGCCCCCATGATCGCCATCGCCAAGGAGCACGGACCCGAGGACGCCCTCCCGGTGATCTTCGGCGCGGTGATCGTCGCGGGGGTCCTGTGCCTCCTCGCGGCGCCGTACTTCTGCAAGCTGATCAGGTTCTTCCCACCGGTCGTCCAGGGCACCGTGATCACCCTCATCGGGGTGTCCCTGCTCCCGGTGGCCGTCAACTGGGCGCGCGGCGGTTCGCCGGACGCCCCCGGATACGGTTCCATGCGGGCCGTCGGACTCGCCGCGCTCACCCTCGCCGCGGTGGTCCTCGGCAACCGGCTGCTGCGCGGCTTCTGGCAGCAGCTCTCCCTGCTCCTCGGGCTGGCGGCCGGCACCCTGCTCGCGTTCCCGCTGGGCCTCGCCGACTTCGGCGCGGTCCAGGACGCACGGATCTTCGCGCTGCCCTCCCCCTTCCACTTCGGCGCACCGGCGTTCGACGCGGCCGCGATCGCCTCGCTCTGCATCGTCATGGTGGTCTCGATGACCGAGTCCACCGCCGACATGCTCGCGCTCGGCCGGATCGTCGACCGCGAGGCCGACGAGAAGGTGCTCGCCGCCGGCCTGCGGGCCGACGGGCTGGCCACCGCGCTCAGCCCGGTCTTCAACGGCTTCGCCGCCAGCGCCTTCGCCCAGAACATCGGGCTGGTGGCCCTGACCCGGATCCGCAGCCGCTTCGTGGTCGCGACCGGCGGCGGCATCCTGGTCCTGCTCGGGCTCTTCCCGGTGCTCGGCTCGGTCGTCTCGGTCGTCCCGCAGCCCGTCCTGGGCGGCGCCGGGATCGTGCTGTTCGGCACCGTCGCTGCCAGCGGCATCCGCACCCTCGCGGAGGCCGGCCTGGACTCCGGCGCCAACACGGTCCTGGTCTCGGTCTCGCTCGGCGTCGGCATCGTCCCGATCGCCGCACCGACCTTCTACGACGCGTTCCCGGAGGCCGTCCGCACCCTGCTGCACTCCGGGATATCGGCCGGCTGCGTGGCGGCCGTCCTGCTCAACCTGCTCTTCCACCACCTCGGCGCCGCCCGCCGGTCCACCCCCGACGCCGCACCCGACGCGCCGGCGCCGACGGCGACACCGTCCTGACCCACCGGGCGGGCATGCGCCCCGTGCCCGCCCGGCCCTCCCCCTTGGAGTCACACCATGGCAGTCCAGCCCCCGCCCGCCGATCAGCGGATCGTCATCGAGAACGCCGCGATCGCCACCGTCGACGCCCGCGACACCGAGTACACCCGCGGCCACGTGGTCATCCTCGGCAACCGCATCGAGTCGGTCGGCGAGGGCCCCGCCCCGCAGTGGCTGGACAACGTGGTGCGCCGGATCAACGCCGAGGGCCACCTCGTCACCCCCGGCCTGGTCAACACCCATCACCACTTCTACCAGTGGATCACCCGCGGCCTGGCCCAGGACGACATCCTCTTCGACTGGCTCGTCGCCCTCTACCCCACCTGGGCCCGGGTCGACGACCGGCTCGTCCACGCCGCCGCCCAGGGCTCCGCCGCCGCGCTGCTCAAGTCCGGCTGCACCACCGCCGCCGACCACCACTACGTCTTCCCGAAGGACGGCGGCGACATCCTCGGCGCCGAGATCGAGGCCGTCCGCGAGCTGGGCCTGCGGTTCACCGCGCTGCGCGGCTCGATGGACCGCAGCAAGAAGGACGGCGGGCTGCCCCCGGACCACGCCGTCGAGGAGCTCGACACCATCCTGACCGCCTCCGAGGAGGCCGTCGACCGGTACCACGACGCCTCCTCCGACTCCATGCTGCAGATCGCCCTCGCGCCCTGCTCCCCGTTCTCGGTCTCCACCGAACTGCTGCGCGAGTCCGCAGTCCTGGCCCGCCGCAAGGGCGTCCGCCTGCACACCCACGGCTCCGAGACCGCCGAGGAGGAGGCGTTCTGCAAGCAGCTGTTCGGGATGGGCCCGACCGACTACTTCGAGTCGGTCGGCTGGCTCGGCGAGGACGTCTGGATGGCGCACTGCGTCCACATGAACGACTCCGACATCGCCAAGTTCGCCGAGACCGGCACCGGCGTCGCCCACTGCCCGTCCTCCAACGCCCGGTTGGCCGCCGGCATCGCCCGCGTCCCCGACATGCTGAGGGCCGGCGTACCGGTCGGCCTCGGCGTCGACGGCACGGCCTCCAACGAGTCCGGCGAGCTGGGCACCGAACTGCGCAACGCGCTGCTGATCAACCGCCTGCACGGCTCCCCCCGCGCGCTCACCGCCCGCCAGGCGCTGCGGCTGGGCACCATGGGCGGCGCCCGGGTCCTCGGCCGCCAGAACGAGATCGGCTCGGTCGAGGCCGGGAAGCTCGCCGACCTCGCCCTCTGGAAGCTCGACGGTCTCATGCACTCCTCGATCGCCGACCCGGTCGCCGCCCTCACCCTCGGCGCCCTGCCGCCGCTGTCCGTGCTCTTCGTCAACGGCAACGCGGTCGTCGAGAAGGGGCAGTTGACGACGGTGAACGAGGACCGCATCGCCCGGGCCTGCGCCCGCGCCGCCCGGGAGCTCGCCGCCCGGCCCGTCTGACCCCGCCGCCGGGGCGCGCCGTCCGCCCCGCACTCCGTCCGCTCCGCACGAGCACCACACCTCCGAACTCCGGGCCGCCCAGGGACGGTGCGTCACCCGGACTCCGCCGGTCGCCCCCTCGGGGGCTCCCGGCGGACCGCCGCCCCGGACCCACGGCGAGGGTCCGGGGCGGCGGCGTGCCCGCCTCCGGGCGAGCCCGCACCGGGGCCGGGGCCGGGCGGGGGCGGGGTCGGGCGGGGGGCGGCCGAGTGCCGACGGGCCGGCGACCACGTCCACCGCACCGTACGGGACGGCTGAAAAGGAGCCGCCCCCTGCTCCAACACGGCAGAGGGCGGCGGGCGTTGCGCCGGGTAGCCTGGGGTTTCAGCCCAGCAGGGGAAGCGCGGGGAGGGTCAGGAACTCCTCGAACTCCTCGGCCAGGGCGACCTGTTCGAAGAGCTGGGCGGCCTCGCGCCAGCGTCCGGCGGCGTAGGCCTCGGCGCCGAGTTCGGCCCGGAGCCCGGCCAGTTCCTCGGCCACCAGGAGGCGCACGAGGTCGGCGGTGGCCTTCTCCCCGGTGTCGGCGAGGACGACGTCGTTGTGGATCCACTGCCAGATCTGCGAGCGGGAGATCTCGGCGGTGGCGGCGTCCTCCATCATGTGGAAGATGGCGACCGCGCCCACGCCGCGCAGCCAGGCCTCGATGTAGCGGACCCCGACCTGGACCGCGTTGTGCAGACCCGCACGGGTGCAGCTGCCGCCGGCGCCAGCGACGTCCAGCAGGTCGGCGGCGGTGACCGGTTCGGCCGGCCCGGGGTTCTCCTTCTGGTGCGGGCGGTCGCCGAGGACGGCGTCGAAGCAGGAGCGGGCGACCGGGACGAGGTCCGGGTGGGCGACCCAGGAGCCGTCGAAGCCGTTGCCCGCCTCGCGCTCCTTGTCGGCGGTGACCTTCACCAGGGCGGCCTCGTTGACCGCGGGGTCCCTGCGGCTGGGGATGAACGCGGCCATGCCGCCGATCGCGTGGGCACCGCGCCGGTGGCAGGTCCGGACGAGTAGCCGGGTGTAGGCGGCCATGAACGGCGAGGCCATGGTGACGCTGTTGCGGTCCGGCAGGATGAAGTGCTCGCCGGCGTCACGGAAGTTCTTGACGATGGAGAACAGGTAGTCCCAGCGGCCCGCGTTGAGCCCGGCGGCGTGCTCGCGCAGCTCGTAGAGGATCTCGTCCATCTCGAACGCGGCGGTGACGGTCTCGATCAGGACGGTGGCCCGGACGGTGCCGTGCGGGATGCCGAGTTCGGCCTGCGCGTGGGTGAAGACGTCGTTCCAGAGCCGCGCCTCCAGGTGGCTCTCGGTCTTCGGGAGGTAGAAGTACGGACCGGAGTTCGGGTCCCCGCCGCCACGGG
Organism: Streptomyces sp. BE303; assembly: GCF_036290945.1. Taxonomy (NCBI): domain Bacteria; kingdom Bacillati; phylum Actinomycetota; class Actinomycetes; order Kitasatosporales; family Streptomycetaceae; genus Streptomyces; species Streptomyces sp. BE303. The sequence continues at coordinate 122,030 of NZ_JAQYWZ010000773.1, read as the reverse complement.
CGAGCAGCCGGGCGGCGTTGTGGAAGAAGTAGAGGCCGAAGTCGAGGAAGGCGCCGGCCACCGGTTCGCCGTCGACCAGGAGGTGGGTCTCGTCCAGGTGCCAGCCGCGCGGGCGGACCACGACGGTGGCCAGCTCGGCGGCGGGCCTGAGCGTGTAGGCCCTGCCGGCCGGGGAGGTGAAGTCGATCCGGCCCTCGAAGGCGTCGATCAGGTTGAGCTGACCGCCGACGACGTTCTCCCAGGTCGGGGAGGTGGCGTCCTCGAAGTCGGCGAGCCAGACCCGGGCGCCCGAGTTGAGCGCGTTGATCACCATCTTGCGGTCGGTGGGGCCGGTGATCTCGACCCGCCGGTCCTGGAGCGCCCGGGGCGCCTCGGCGACCTTCCAGTCGCCGGCGCGGACGGCGGCCGTCTCCGGGAGGAAGTCCAGGGTGCCGGTGCGGGCGATCTCGGCACGGCGCGCGCGGCGGCGGGCGAGCAGCTCGCGACGGCGGTCCTCGAACGCGCGGTGCAGGCCGACGACGAAGGCGACCGCCTCCGGAGTGAGCACCTCCTCGGCCCGGTGGACGCGCGGACCGGCGACAGTGACGACCGGAGCGGCGGGAGAGGCGCCGGGTCCCTGATCTGTAGCCATGAGCAGGACACTCCTAAGACAGTTGATCCTTGAGACGGTTGATCGGCAGGTGATCCGAACCCCGGCAAGCGGAGGACTTGATTCTGTAAGGTGGAGACTAGTTTCCGCGATACAGAATTTCAACGGTTTGTTGAGGAGATCGCCGAGACTGTACTCCTCCCCCGACAGCGAAGGAAACGCCGGTGGCCCCGACCTCCGACAGCCCGTCCGACAGAGCCTCCGACCGGGCCCCGGCCCCGGAGCGCGCCACCGGCGGCGTGCAGTCCGTCGAGCGCGCCTTCCACCTGCTGGAGGCACTGGCCGACTCCGGCGGCGTGGCGACGCTCAGCGAACTCTCCGCCTCCTCCGGTCTGCCCATGCCCACCATCCACCGCCTGGTTCGTACCCTCGTACAGCAGGGCTATGTCCGCCAGGACACGGCGCGCCGCTACACCCTCGGCCCGCGGCTCATCCGGCTCGGCGAGACCGCCGGGCGGCTGCTCGGCAGCTGGGCCCGTCCCTACCTGGCCGAGCTGATGGAGGCCACCGGCGAGACGGCCAACCTGGCCGTGCTGGAGGGCGGCGAGGTGGTGTACGTCGGGCAGGTGCAGTCGCGGCGCTCGATGCGGATGTTCACCGAGGTCGGCCGCCGGGTGCAGCCGCACTGCACCGGGGTCGGCAAGGCGCTGCTGGCACAGCTGCCCGAGGAGGAGGCGCGCGCCGTCCTGGGCCCCAACCCGCTGGCCGCCCACACCCCGCACACCGTGACCGACCCGCAGGAGCTGATCCGCCAGCTCGCCGAGGCGCGCGAGCGCGGTTACGTGGTGGACGACCAGGAGCAGGAGATCGGGGTGCGCTGCATCGCGCTCGCCGTCCCCGGCGCGCCCACGCCGACGGCGCTCTCGGTCTCCGGACCGGAGGCCCGGGTCCGGGCGCTGGAGGAGCAGGCCGGATCCGCCTCGCTGGTGCCGGTGATGCACGAGATCGCGGCCCGGCTGGGACAGGTCCTGGCCCCCTGACACCGCCCCGCCGGAGGCCCGGCCAAGGCGCTGTCGGAGGCGCTGTCGGAGGCAGTGCCGGAGGCCGACCGTGCGGGACGTCGGAGCCGCCGCCCTCCCCTGCCCGGGTTCGCCCGCCCGGGCGACCCGAGGGCGGGTTGGCCCGGCCGCGGCGGACGGGTCGGTCACTGTGGATCGGGACGTGCCCGCGACGGCGCGGGGCGCACGAACGCAGAGGCAGGGTGAGCGGCGATGTCGCGCAGAGGGTCCGTACGGGGTTTCCTCGGAAGGTCGCTGACGGTGGGGTCCGCGCTGGTGGCGCTGGCCGCCGGACCGGCGTGGGCGTGTCCCGACGCCGACGCGACGGCGGGCACCGACCCGGGCAAGGAGAGCGCGGCGACGGCACCCGCGGCGCCCGCGACGCCCGCCGTCTCCGACTCGGACCTGGCGGTGGTCCGGCTGGACCCGGACGCCGCCGCGCCCGGCGGCACCACCACGGTGCACGCCTTCATCAGCAACACCGGCCCGGAGCGGACGGCCTCCGCGTTCACCGTCGTCGTCACCCTGCCGGAGGGGGTGACGGCCGAGGGGCCGTTCTTCCCGGAGAACTGCTACGAGTTCCAGAACGGCCACCGGGTGCGCTGCACCTTCCCGGCCGGGCTGGGGGTGTACCGCAGCGCGACCGCCCTGATCCCGGTCAGGCTCGCCACGACCGTCCCCCTCGGCAACCTGGAGGGCGGCTACGTCGCGGTGCGCGGCGACGACGACCACAACGAGGCCAACAACCGGCAGCCGTTCGCGATCGAGGTCGTGCAGACCGCCTGAGACCGCCCGCTCCTCCGGGAGCGGACGGTCTCGGGGCCGGTCCTAGCGGTAGACCCGGACGTAGTCCGCGGCGAAGGTGATCGGCGCGGTGCCCTGGGGCGCGGGGTGGTACTGCCCCGCGCTCAGGGACAGGTTGAGGATCAGGTACGCGGACCAGGTGGTGCCGACGCCCTTGCCGTCCGAGAAGACCTTGACCCCGTTGACGTACCAGTCGACGGAGGTGGCGCCGTAGTGGGTGCCGATGGTCACCCAGCCGTCCTTGGCTATCGCCTTGGCGTCCGTGTAGTACAGGTGACCCGGCTTGACGTGGTTGGTCAGCTCCAGCAGGTTCGGGTTGTCGGGGTGGTACTCGAAGGTGTCGATCTCCCCGTTGCCGTTCTTCCAGGTCCACAGCGCCGGCCAGGCGCCGGTGCCGGCCGGGAGCTTGACCCGGGTCTCGGCGTAGTCGCCGGTCTTCACCTGGAAGCCCTCGCCGGAGTACTCGGTGGTGAGCAGCCCGGTGTCCCAGGACTGCTTGCCGTTCTCCAGCTTGTTGGCGCCCGGCCTGGCGGTGAACGTGGCGGCGCCGCCGCCGACGGTGACGTTGTTCTTGTTCAGCCAGTCGAGCTTGTTGTCGTCGGGGTTGTGGTTGCCGTAGCGGTAGGCGCTGCTGCGGTCGCCGGTCCAGCGGGAGCCGTAGGCGATCGGGCCGCTGAACTCGTCCGACCAGGTGAGCTTCTTGCCCGCGACGGGGGCACCGGTGGCGGGGGGCGTCGTCGGGCTCGTGGTGGGGGGCGTGGTGGGGGGCGTCGTCGGCGACGGGGTGGGGGTCGGGCTCGGCGTGGCGGTGGCGGAGACCACCAGCTGCCGGGAGGGCAGGTTGTGCCAGGCACCACCGAGGTCCTGCCAGAAACCGAACTGGGTGTAGGTGCCGGCCGCCAGGGTGCGCGCACCGGTGGTGATCGACAGGCCGCTCGGGCAGATCTGCGCGTTGCTGACGTTGCCGGGGAAGTCGAGGTTGCGGCCGGCCGCGTCGCGGATGCCGACGCCGACGGTCTTGGCGGTGAAGCAGGCCGAGGAGTGGACGGCCAGCGAGGCGGTCGAGGCCTTGCCGGCGACCATGGTCGCCGGGGTGAGGGCGTCCTGGGTGACGGTGGGCGCGGTGGCGGCCTGGGCTCCGGTGAGGGCCGGGACGCCGAGCAGGCCGGCGCCGGTGACGGCGAGCACTCCGGTGGCGGCGAGGGCGGCGGTGCGGCGCCGGTGGGTGGGGCGGGCGTGGCGGGGCGCGTGGCGCCGGGCAGGCCGGTGGGGGGCAGGGGGCATGGCTGGGTCCTCTACGACGCCTGCGAGGTGAGCTGTCGGGTTCGGGCTGAGGTTGCCCGGCCGCCTGGGGAGCGGCTTCACCCCTAGCCGCGGTCCGGGCGCGGAGGCGCACGGACCGGGCACTGACCTTGGGTCCCCCGCTCCCGTCCGCTGTGGTGCTCGGGTGCCGACCGGCGGGTGGACAGGACTCGGCGTCCCGACGGCGGGAGTCCGCGACAGCGGACGCCCCTGCAGGCTAGGCAGGCCGCCGGGGACCGGACAACCTCGCACGGACGGTTGTCGCGCAGGTCACAGACCCGGCGTCCGCGGATGATCAACGCGCCTGCGGAGTTGATCAGTTGGGGGGAAGCTACGGATCAGGCCCCGGCCGGGACCCTCCGTTCCGGGGCGGCACCGGCGCCGCGCTCCCGAGGAGCACCGCGGCCCGGTCGAGGAGGGCCGCCCGGAAGGACCGCCCGGGAGGGCAGGTTCCCCGGCCGGTGGCGGGGTGGAGCGGGAGGCGGCCGGCAGGAGGACGCGGCAGGAGGACGTCCGGTGCGGGGCCCGGCCCGTCGGCCCCGGCCCCGTGCCCGAGTACGCCGCGAAAGACGGGGCGGTCGGATAGGTTGGGGATCCAACCGCGCCGGAACCGTCCGGACCGCACCGGGAACCGCATGAGAGACGAGGACCAGCCCCACCATGACCGCCCCCCTGCCCGGCTTCGCCGGCCGCACCTTCCTGTTCCAGGTCGACAACGGCGCAGCCTTCCGCAACGCCTACTCGGCCGACGGCAAGCGGCTGCGCTGGGAGGGCCTCGGTGAGTCGGCCGGCCAGTGGGAGGACGTCGCCCTGCACGTCGCCGAGGTCGGTCCGCAGCTGTACTTCGTCAGCTGGACCGAACAGAGCGGCATCACCGTCAGTCACGTCATGGACCTGGGCCGGATGACGGTCCGCGCGTTCTGGACGTACGAGGGCGAGGGCGGCCGGGTCGGCGAGCTGCACACCGGCACGCTGCAGTCCGTGGCCTGACGGCCGTCTGTCGGCCCCCGGGCCACCGGGGACGTGCCGGCCGTCCTGGCCGTCCTGGCCGTCCTGGCCGCCTGCCGATCGGGCCCGGTGGTCAGACCGTCCGGCCGGGAACCACCAGGTGCTGCGAGATCCACTCCAGCGAGGACGGGAGCAGCCTGCTCCAGGTCTCGAAGTTGTGGCCGCCCGTCTCCAGCATGCTGTAGGAGACCTTCATCGGGCTGCGCGTCGCGGCCACGAACGCCTCGGTCTCGCGACGGTAGTCGCCGTCGCCCTCCTTGGTGCCGGCCAGCAGCACGGCCACCTCGGGCTGCGGCAGGTTCTTGAGGCGCCACATCAGGTCGGCCTCGTTGCGGCGCTGCTCGCTGCCCTTGAAGAGGTCACCGGTGGTCGGGTCCTCGGCGGCCCGGTAGTAGCCGGAGAGCGAGACGGCGGTCGGGTAGACCTCCGGGTGGCGCATGGCGAGCTTGAGCGCGCAGTAGCCGCCCGTCGAGTTCCCCATGAACGCCCACGCCCGCGGATCGCCGGAGACCCGGTAGGTCGCCTGGATCGCCGAGGGCACGTCCTTGGTGAAGTACGTCTCGGACTGCGGGCCGCCCGGGACGTCCTCGCACTCGGTGTCCTGCGGCAGGGCCGGCGAGGGACGCACCAGCACCAGGACGGTCGGCTGCATCCGGCCCTCCTGGAGCAGCTTGAGCGCCGCGCCCGGGTAGTTCAGCCGGGTCACGAGGTTCTTGGCGATGCCGGGGAAGCCGGTGCTGACGACCAGCGCCGGGAACTGCTTCTGCTCGTACTCCGGCTGGAAGTACTGCGGCGGCAGGTAGACGTAGCCCTCGGTGGAGAGCCGGGTGGTGGCACCGTCGATGCGGATCTCACGGATCTCGCCGGACTGCTCGGGGTCACGGCCCAGTGCCCCGCCGCCCTTGACCTCGGCGTGCCCGATGGTCTCGACGCGCAGCCGGCCGGAGGCGTCCGCCTTGTTGTGGATGACCACCGGACCAGTGTCGCCGGTGCCCAGCAGGTCGTCCCAACTGCTGTAGAAGGCGAAGTAGTTGTTGGCGACCAGGCCGAGCGCGGCGAGCACGGTGAGCTGCGTCGCACACAGTGCGCCGATCCGGCCGAGCACCGCCTGCCAGGTCCGCTTCGACAGTCTCGGCCACAGCCAGACCGTCCCGGCCATCGCCGCGACGGCGATCAGGACGGTCAGTGCCAGCACCTTGTGGCTCGTCAGGCCCATGTCTTGTTTGCTCCCACGCCTCGTACTCCCCCGCCCCCGGGGGAAGGACACCCGGGAGGGCCGCCCCGGTTCCCCGTCCACAACGGGGGCCGTCGCCGGGGCGCGACCACCCACCCTAGCGGTCCGAAGCGGTGCCCCGGACCCGCCGACCAGCGGTCATCGCCTCGGCCTCCGGGAGGAGACGCCCGCCGCGTGTACGGGCCGGCCCCGCGCGGGAGGGCACGGCGAAGCCCGCTCCGGACCACGGGAAGGGCGAGGGCGCGGTGGGGCGAGGGCCTCCCGCACGGCGCCGGGACCACGCTCGGACGGCGCCGGGAGGTTCGGGCCGGTTGCTCCGCCTGGGCCCGCGTCAGCTGACGCGGGCCCAGAGACCGAGGCCCGCGGTGAGCTCGCGCATGCAGCGGGCCCCGAGCTCCCGGGGCGATCCGGGGCCGGTGGCCGCGGCCCCGGAGACGGCCCACTGCTCCAGGGCGACCCGGATGGCGGTGGTGGCCGCCGCGGCGGCGAGCCGGATCTCCAGCACGTCGGTGCCCTGCGGACAGCGGGCGGCGATCGCCAGGTGCAACCGCTGCTCGGAGTCGGCGTGCACCCGCTGCCACACCGAGGCGAGGCGGGGGTCGCGGAGCAGGTCGCGGGTCCACTGCATGGCCTCGACGGCGTCGTCGTCGGGCGGCGTCAGCGACTCGGCCGCCGAACGTTCCAGGGCCTCGCGCACCGGCAGGCCGGCCGAACCCTCGACGAAGAGCCGCACCCAGCGCTCACCGCCCGCCGCGAGCAGCGGGGCGACGGCGTCCTCCTTCTCCGAGAAGTAGCGGTAGAAGGTGCGCAGCGAGATGCCCGAGGCCTGGGCGATCTCCTCCGCGGTGGTCGCCTCGGCCCCGCGGGCGGCGAAGAGCGCCGCGGCGGCGCGGGCGATCTCCAGCCGGGTGCTCTCGCGGCGGCGCTGGTTGAGGGTGGGGCGTCCGGTCACGGGGTCAGGCTACGCGGACGGCGGGCCCGGTGACACGTTGCGTCGCCCTGGCACGGGGAGACGGCGGGGCGTGGCCGGTCGATGTGACGCGAGGAGCACAGGTGACGCGTCACGCCTTTTTGGCACGACGTGCCACATGGGCGTACGGTGCCAGTGAGGTCGCGAGACCACGAACGGAACGGAGTACCACCATGGAGCGCTTCAACGGACGGAACGTCCTGGTCACCGGCGGCGGCTCGGGCATCGGACAGGCCACCGTGCACCGGATCCTGGCCGAGGGCGGGCGGGTCGTCGCCGCCGACGTCAACGGGACCGGCCTCGGGGCCACCCTGGAGCGGGCGACCGCCGACGGCACCGCCGACCGCCTCACCACCGTGGTCCTGGACGTGTCGGACGAGGCCGCCGTCCGGACGGGCGTCGCCGACGCGGTGGCAGGACTCGGCGGGCTCGACGTCCTGGTGAACGCCGCCGGCATCCTGCGCTCCTCGCACACCCACGAGACCAGCCTGGAGTTCTGGAACAAGCTGGTCGCGGTCAACCTGACCGGCACCTTCCTGATGACCCGCGAGGCCCTGCCCGCCCTGCTCGCGGGCGGCCGGGGCGTGGTGGTGAACTTCAGCTCCACCTCCGCGACCTTCGCCCACCCCTACATGGCCGCCTACGCGGCGACCAAGGGCGGCATCCAGTCCTTCACGCACGCGATCGCCGCCGAATACGCCAAGCAGGGCCTGCGTGCGGTCTGCGTCGCACCCGGCAGCATCGACAGCGGCATGACCCACGACCCGGGGCTGCCCGCGGACGCCGACCTCGGCCTGCTGGCCAAGCTCTCCCCCGCCCTCGGCCAGGGCTTCGCCGGACCGGAGACGGTCGCGGGCGTGATCGCCATGCTCGCCTCGGAGGACGGCGCGTTCGTCACCGGGACCGAGATCCGGATCGACGGCGGCACCCACATGTGAGACGTGGCGCCGCCCTGGGGCCCGCCCGCACCGACCGCCCGCGTCGGCCGGGCGGGCCCTCCGGTCGCTCAGGCCGCTCCGGTCGCTCGGGCCGGCCGGCCCGGCCCGAGCCACTCGGCGGCGAAGGCCCGCGCCGGGTTGGCGGTGAGAAGCCGGTGCGGAAGATCGGGGCCGAACGCCCGGGAGAGCCGCGGCGCCAGGGCCGTGAGCAGGTGTGCGGGACCAGGGGCGCGGCGGGCCGAGCGGGTGGTGGTGTCACCACCGAGGAGCAGCCGGTCGCCGTGGCCCGCCTCCACCACCGCGGCGACGGTGTCGAAGAGGTGGTGGTCGGTCGCGTGGTGGGCACGGGAGGGACCGTCCAGGGCGAGGTACGCGCCGGACGCGGCGAGCTCCCGGTGCAGCCGCAGGTCGGGGTGGCGGTTGAGGTGGCCGAGGATCACCCGCTGCGGCCGGACGCCGTGGCGACCGCAGAGCAGATCGAGGACCTCGGGTGCGGCGGTGCCGAGTTCGTGGTGGACGGCGATCGGCGCGCCGGTGGCGTGGTGCGCCTCGGCGGCTGCCGCCATGACCCGGCGGGTGTGCGGGCCGAGCCCGTGGTACTCCCCCGCCACCTTGATCAACCCGGCCCGGACCCCCTCGGGGGCGCCCCGCAGTCCGACGGTGAGCTCGGCGACGAACAGGCCCGCGAGCCCGTCGTAGCGCCGTTCCAGTTCCGCCGGGTCGTAGTGGACGGCCTGGTGGAGGCCGGTCGCGGCGACCAGGTGGACGCCGGTCGCCCGGGAGAGGGCGGCGAGCTCCTCGGCCCGCCGCCCCATGCCGAACGGGGTCCACTGGACCAGCGCCCGCCCGCCGGCCGCGGTGAAGTCGCGCAGGACCGCTTCGGCGGCGGTGGGGTCGTCGAGCTCCTCGCCGGGAAGCAGCGGGCTGCGCAGGAAGAGGTGGTCGTGCGCGTCGCAGACACCGAGGTCGACGGGGTCGAGGTCGCCGAGGACGGTGCGGACCGAAGGGCGCGTGGTGCTCACGGCGCCCCGGCCCCCGCGGCGGCGGCGTCGTCCGCCCCCGTTTCCTCGTCCGCCTCATCGTCCGCCTCGGCGAAGGTCGCGGCCGCGACGCGCAGCCCGGCCAGGGCCTTGGGGACACCGACGTAGGGCGCGAGGTGGACCAGGACCTCGGTGATCTCCTCCCTGGTCAGACCGATCCGCAGGCTGTTGCGGACGTGGTCGGCCAGTTGCGGTTCCACTCCGCCGAGGGCGGTGAGGGCGGCCAGATTGGCGACCTGGCGGTCCCGCAGGGCGAGCCCCGGGCGCTGGTAGGTGCCGCCGAACAGGGTGGTCACGATCCAGTCGGGGAAGCCGGGCGCGAGTTCGTCGAGCGGGCCGAGGGTGCCGGTCCGGGTCCGCGGGTCGGCCAGCCGGTCCAGCAGGGCGTAGCCGGCGGCGCGGTCGAACGGGGCGGGAACGAGGCCGGCGGCGGTGACGTCGGCCGGGACGGAGCCGGTGGCGGTGGGGCCGGTGGCGGTGGGGCCGGCGAGGACGGGATCGGCGAGGTCCATCGGGAAGGGCGGTCCTTTCACCAGTGGCGGCCGACGGGCAGCCGGTCGAGTTCGGGGCTGGACAGGTGGTGCACGCGGTAGCGGGTGCCGGGCGCGTCCTCGGGGGCGGCGCGGAGCCAGAGGGCGATGTGCAGCAGTTCCCACCGCCCCGGGTCCACGGCGACGGCCGCCGTGTGCAGGTCGGGGTGGTCGGGCAGTTCGGCGAGCGCCCGTTCGACGGCCTCGGCGGGGTCGGCGTCCTCGGGGAGCCGGTCGAGGCGGCGGGTGGCGGCGGCCGGGGTGCCCGGCGCGCCGCCCCGGCGCAGGCCCGCGCCCAGCCAGTGCCGGACGGCGGGCCGACCGAAGTCGGCGCTCAGCCCCCGGAATCCCGGGCCCCAGAGGAAGCCGTTCATGCCTTCGGCCGTGCGCCAGAGGTAGAACGGCGCGTACTGGTTGACGGGCGACCCGTCGAGGCCGCGCTCGCGGACCAGATAGGCCTTGAGTCCGAGACCGGGGTGGCCGTCGAGGAGGTGTCCCCTGGTGGCGATCCGCCGGTGGACGATCGTCATGTCGTAGTCGGCGGGGAGGGTGATCTCGTACTGCATGGCGTGCACGGGCGAACTCCCCGGGGGTCGGCGGAACGCGGGCGGGTGCGACGCGGGCGGGACGGCGGTCCTGCGGCCCCGTTCAGCCGGCCCGGTGCGCGGCGAGCAGGGCGGTGACACCGCGCACGGCCCGCTCGAACGGTTCGGCGCTCTCGGCGGCGCGGGCGAGGACGTAGCCGCCCTGGACGACGGCGACCACGGCGGCGGCGAGGTCGGCCGGGTCGGCGGCGGAGCGGAGCTCGCCGGTCGCCTGCCCCTCGGCGACGACCTCCGCGATCCGGCCGCGCAGCCAGGTGAAGGTCTCCTCGACGGGGGAGCGCAGCCGCGGGTCGGCGACCACCTCCGGGTCCTGGGCCATCCGGCCGATCCGGCAGCCGCGCAGGACGTCGCGCTCGCGGTTCAGGTAGGCGGCGATCCGGTCGCACGCGGTGCCGGGAGCCGCCAGGTCGGCCTCGGCGACGGCGCGCATCTGCTCGGCGCTGCGGCGCAGGGCGGCGGCCGCGAGGTCGGGCTTGCCGTCGAAGTGGTGGTACATGCTGCCCTGGCCGACGCCGGCGCGCTGCTGGATGGCCTTCGGGCTGGTGCCGACGTAGCCGCGCTCCCAGAGGAGCTCCTGGGTGCTCTCGACGAGACGGTCCTGGGTTGCCATGACGATCACGGTACCCACCGGAGGGCGCAATGTACATACCAGTAGGTACAGAACCCTCGGGAGGCCCGAAGGCCCGGAGACGCCCACGGGCCGTGGGCCGCCCTCCGGCGGTCCACGGCCCTGCGAGATCGTCGTCCCCGGCGGGGCCGGGCGGCATTCACCGCAGGACGGTGGCGCGCATCACTCCGCACACCGCCGGGCGTCACGGAGCGTCACGCCTGCGGCCGGACGGACGGCAGCTCGCGCCGGATCACGGGGGCGACCTCGCTCGCGAACAGCTCCAGCTGCTCGTGCTGGACGTCCTCGGTGAGCGCGTCCACCCCGATCCCGACCACCTCGTTGCCGAAGGCCTCGTGGTAGCGGTGGATCTTCTCGATCACCTGCTGCGGGCTGCCGACCAGCGCCGAACCGCGCTCCAGCGCGTCCTCCAGCGACTCGAACGGCGACTTGTTGTGCCGGCCCGCCGCCGAGTCGAACAGGGCGTCCCAGTACGGGCGGAACCCCTCCACCGCGTCCTGCGACCGCTCGGCGATGAACAGCCCGCCGAACCCGGTCCCCACCCGGGCGTCCTCGGGGGCGCGGCCGTAGTGCTCCCAGCGCTCGCGGTAGTGGTCGACCAGCGCCTTGTACTTCGGCAGCGGGTGGAACGCGTTCGCGGAGAACAGCGGGTCGCCGTAGCGGGCCGCGAGCTCGGTGGACAGCGTGCTGGTGGCGCTGCCGTGCCAGACCGGGATCGGGGTCTGGTACGGGCGCGGCCAGGTCGTGACCTCCTTCAGCGCCGGCCGGGTGGTGCCCTCCCAGCTGACCCCCTCCTCCCGCCAGAGCCTGCGCAGCAGGCCGTAGTTCTCGGCCAGCGCGTCCCACTGGCGGTCCTCCGGCAGGCCGAACAGGTCGAAGTGGCGCGGGTCGTTGCCCTTGCCGATGATCAGTTCGAGCCGCCCTCCGGAGAGCTGGTCGACCAGCGCGTAGTCCTCCGCGACCCGCACCGGGTCGAGGACGGAGAGCACCGTGACGGTGGTGAACAGCCTGATGGTCAAGGTGCGGGCGGCGATGGCGCTCAGCAGCACGGGCGGCGCCGGGGAGAGGAACGGCTCACCGTGCCGCTCCCCCACCCCGTAGCCGTCGAAGCCGAGCCGCTCGGCGGTGACGGCCTGGTCGATGACGTTGTGCAGCTTCTCGGACGGGGTGCGCTGCACGCCGGTGACGGGGTCGGGCCCGTTGGACACGAGGGACGAGACGGTGAACCGCACGACGGTCTCCTTGTTGACGTTCGATGGGGTGCCCGTCGGGACCGCCCGGGAGGGCCGTCGGACTCCGGGGTCCGGGCTCCGAGGTCCGGAGGGCCGGGGATCCGGCGACGCTCAGGAGGTCCGCGGGGCCCGGGACACCGGCGGCGTCGGCACCGGTGGGTTCACCCGGGCCGGAGCCGGGACGGGGGTCGGGGGCGGGGTCGGACGGCGGCCGGGGTGCGGCCCGACGGGGCCGGACGGCCGGCGCGGCAGCCCGGCGCAGCGCACCACGGACGGTCGCTCACGCCGGGGCAGCACCGGGAAGGGGATCACGCCGGAAGCCGGAGCTCCGGCCGGCTCAGCGCGAGGTGCTGCGGGAACGACAACAGCGAAGGAGGGTGGTACGAACGGACATCCGGCTCCCCCTTCGTCTCGCACACACACGATCCACCGCGAGCATAGGCACCGGTCAGGAGCGAGGCAAGGGTCGCCGGGCGAGCGGCGCCACGGGCTCGGCAAGTCCCTCGGCCGAACGCCCCCGGCCTGGCAGGATGTCCGGCATGAGCTACCTCGCCGCGGATGACCGCTATGCCTCGATGACCTACCGCCGGGCCGGCCGCAGCGGCGTGCTGCTGCCGGCCGTCTCCCTGGGCCTGTGGCACAACTTCGGTGACGCCCAGCCACTGGACGTCCAGCGGGCGGTGCTGCGCCGCGCCTTCGACCGGGGCATCACCCACTTCGACCTGGCGAACAACTACGGCCCGCCGTACGGCAGTGCCGAGCGCAACTTCGGCCACCTGTTCGCACAGGACTTCCGCCCGTACCGGGACGAGCTCTTCATCGCCTCCAAGGCGGGCTACGACATGTGGCCCGGCCCGTACGGCGAGGGCGGCAGCCGCAAGTACCTGCTGGCCAGCCTCGACCAGTCGCTGGGCCGGATGGGCCTGGACTACGTGGACGTCTTCTACTCGCACCGCTACGACCCGGACACCCCGCTGGAAGAGACGATGGGCGCGCTGGCCTCGGCCGTCCGGGCGGGCAAGGCCCTGTACGCGAGCATCTCCAACTACCCGGCGGAGCAGCACCGGGAGGCGGTGGCGATCCTGCGTGACCTGGGCACGCCGGTGCTCCTGAACCAGTGCCCGTACTCGATCCTCAACCGGTCGGTGGAGGACGGGGTACTGAACGCGGTCGGCGACACCCAGACCAGTCTGATCGCCTACTCCCCGCTCGCCCAGGGCCTCCTGACGGACCGCTACCTGTCGGGCGAGGTGCCGTCCGGTTCGCGGATGTCGGTCGGGCACTTCCTGAAGGAGGAGGCGCTCACCGGGCGGAAGCTGGAGCAGTTGCGGGCGCTGAACAAGGTCGCGGAGCGGCGCGGCCAGACGCTGGCGCAGCTGGCGCTGTCATGGGTGCTGAAGGACCCGCGGGTGGTCTCGGTGATCATCGGGGCCAGCAGCGTGGCGCAGCTGGACCAGAACATCGACGCGCTGGCCGGCGGTCCGCTGACGGCCGAGGAGCTGGCGGAGATCGACTCGCTCAGCGGCTGAACGGCCGAGGAGTCGAGCGGCTGAGCGGTCGGGCGGCGGCGGGCGACGCGCCCGCCGTGGCGCCCGACAGCGGCACCCGGTCGGTCACTGGTGCGTGACCGACCGGGTGCCGCTGTCGTTGGACCGTCCGTACGCGACCGTCGAGACACCCGGGAGCCACCGTGCGGACCTACCTGCTCAGGGCCGTCGTCCGTTTCGCCCGCCAGTTGGCGCTGACCTCACCGGTTCCGTTCCCCCTCGGACCGGGCACGCTACCGCCGGTTGACACCCAGGGCCGGTAGCACCGTCTCGGCGACCCGGTGGGCCTCCTCCAGCAGTGGATTGCCGGAGAGGATGAAGGTGTCCACCCCGAGCGACTCGAACTCCTGGAGCCGTTCGACCACCTGGGCCGTCGATCCGACGACCGCCGTCCCCGGGCCGGGACGGAACAGGCTCATCCCCGGCCAGAGGTTGGGGTAGACCTCCAACTCCCGCGCCCGCGCCGGGACCTTGCCGCCGTGCTGGCGGAACTGCCGCTGCCAGCCGACCCCGTCCTCGCCCCGCGCGTCGCCGAGCTGGCGGGCGTAGGTGGCCTCGCCGGTGACGTCGAGCAGCCGGTCCGCGGCGGCCCAGGCCTCGTCCTCCGTATCACGGACGATCAGGTGCAGCCGCAGCCCGATCCGCAGCGTCCGCCCGTGTGCGGCGGCGCGCTCGCGGACCAGGTCGAGCTTCTCCTTGAGGAGGTGCGGCGGTTCGCCCCAGGTCAGGTAGACGTCCACGTGTTCCGCGGCCATCTCGATGCCGGGCGCCGAACTGCCGCCGAACCAGAGCGGGATGCCGCCCGGCTGGACGGGGGTCAGCTCGCGCAGGCTCGCACCGGCGTTCTTCAGGTCGTAGAACTCGCCCTTGTGGTCGAAGACCTCGCCGGCGGTGAGCCGCTTGACGATCGACCAGTACTCCGCGCTGAGCCGGTAGCGGTCGTCGTGCTCGACGTGCAGGCCGTACTCGCGCAGCTGGGCGGTGGACCCGTTGACCACGTTGAAGCGCAGCCGCCCGCCGTGCAGGTGGTCGAAGCTGAGCGCCATCTTGGCCAGTAGGGTCGGCGACACCAGCCCGGGGTGAACGGCCAGCAGGGGCTTGAACGCCGGTGTGGTCGCGGCGGCCAGCGCGTTGCCGAGGTCCCAGACGTCGTAGAGGTCGGTCGCCAGCAGCGCGCCGGTGTAGCCCAACCGCTCCACACTGCCGGCGAGTTGCTGGAGGTAGCGGAGGTCGACCGGGCGCCGGCCGGCCGGCTCCCACGGGTAGTGGCCCTCGCGCGGGATGATGTACCAGAGGAACTCGGAGGCCATCGGTCAGACCGCCTTGGCGAGCGCGGCGGCCACCGGGGCCTCCAGAGCGGGAAGGTGGGCGTCGGCGACGGTCACCGCACGGTCGATGAAGCCGACGCCGTGGAAGATGTCGGCCGCCTCCTGCTGCTCGGTGACGAATCCGGCGGTGGCGGGCTCAAGCCGCCACGGCAGCAGGGCCAGCGCCGCCTCCCAGTCCTCGGCGCTCCCGCCCAGGTCCTCGGCGGCGATCGCGGCCGCCTCCGGCAGGTGGGCGGCCACCCAGGCGTCCGCACGGCTCAGGGCGGCACCGATCGCGGCGACCACCTCGGGGCGGTCGGTGGCGAAGTCCCGGCGGGTGAAGAAGACCGAACGGTCGGTGATGACGTCGCCGGTGCGGATCAGCTCGCGGAACCCCCCGGTGCGGCGGGCGGCGGCCAGCTCGGCACCCTGGGCGATCCAGCCGGCGATCTCGCCGTCGCGCAGCCGGCGCGCCTGGTCCTCGCCCGCGGCCGGGCGGACCGCGGTGATGTCGGTCGCGTAGGAGAGGCCCTCGGCGTGCAGGGCCTTCGCCAGCAGGTGGGTCTGCCAGGAACCGATGCCGAGGACGACGGTGCCGCCCCGGAGGTCACCGACGGTGTGCACCGGCCCGTCGGCGCGCACCAGGAGTGCGCCGTGGTCCGGGCGGGGCGCCGAGACCGCCGCGTACACCAGGTCGTGGCCGGCGGCCTGGGCGGTGACCGGCGGGGTGGAGCCGGTGCCGCCGAAGTCGATGGTGCCGTCGGCCAGCAGGGCGCCGGTGCGGGTGCCGTCGGCGTAGTGGTGGAACGCGCCGGTCTCACCGAGTGGGGCCAACTCCTGCTCCAGGTAGTCCAGTCGGGACAGGTAGTAGAGGGAGGGGTTGCTGGCGTGGACGCCGAGGGTGATGGCCATGGGGATCAGCTCCTGTGGTGCGGGCGGTGCGGGCGGGTGGTCCGGGCGGGGCGGGCCGTGCGGTGCGGGGCGGGCGTGACGGGTGGGTGCTCAGTGCACGCCCAGGTCGGCCAGCAGGCCCCGCCGCAGCTCGGCGAAGGCCGGATCGGCCGGGTCGCGCGGGTGCTCGACGGCGACCCGCTCGTCGCGGACGAGCTTGCCGTCGCGGAGCACGGCGACCCGGTCGGCCAGCCGGACGGCCTCGTCGACGTCGTGGGTGACCAGCAGGACCGCGGGGCGGTGACGGCGGACCAGGTCGCCCACCAGGTCCTGCATGCGCAGCCGGGTGAGGGCGTCCAGGGCGGCGAACGGCTCGTCCAGCAGGAGGAGCTGGGGCTCGCGGACCAGGGCGCGGGCGAGCGCGACCCGCTGCGCCTCACCCCCGGAGAGGGTGGCCGGCCAGGCGTCGGCGTGCCGCTCCAGGCCGACCTCGGCGAGCGCCTTCAGGCCGGTCTCCCGGGTGGCGGCCCCCCGTGGCAGGCCGACGGTGACATTGGCGAGCACCCGCTGCGAGGGCACCAGGCGGGGCTCCTGGAAGACCACCGTCCGGACCTGCGGGACGAGCACCGTTCCGGCGTCGGACCGGTCCAGAGCACCGAGGATGCGGAGCAGGGTGGTCTTGCCGGTGCCGCTCGCGCCGAGCAGGGCGACGAACTCGCCGCGGGCGATGTCGAGATCGACCCCGTCGAGGACGGCCCGGGTGCCGAACACCCGGCGCAGGCCCCGGAGGTGGACGGCCGGGGTCTCGGCGGGTGCGGGCCCGTCGGCCGGGGCGCTCCCCGGGGTCGGGGCGGTGCGGGTGGTGGGGACGGTCGGGGTGCTCATCGGCCGGCTCCTTGGGTGGCCTTGCGCCAGGGCATCAGGTATCGCTCCAGGAGGCGGACGACGCCGTCGGCGGTGAGCCCCAGCAGTCCGTAGATCAGGATGCACACGGCGAGGACGTCGGTGCGGGAGTAGTTCTGCGCCTGGGCCATCAGGTAGCCGATGCCCTCCGTCGAGTTGATCTCCTCGGCGGCGATCAGCGCGATCACGCTGAGGGTCATGGAGAGCCTCAGCCCGGAGAGGAGTGAGGGCAGCGCGCCGGGCAGGACGACGGTGCGGACGATCGCCCAGCGGCCGAGGCCGAAGCTGCGCATCGCCTCGATCAGCTTGCGGTCGCTGTTGCGGACCCCGCCGGAGGTCGACACGTACATCGGGAAGCTGGTGGCGACACCGATCAGCGCCACCTTGGCGGTCTCGGTGATGCCGAACCAGACCATGAACAGGGGCACCAGGGCGAGGAAGGGAACGGTGCGCAGGACCTGCACCGCCGAGTCGAGCAGTTCCTCGCCGAGCCGGAAGAAGCCGGTGACCACACCGAGCACCAGGCCGACGGTGGCTCCGAAGAGCAGGCCGAGACCGGCCCTGGTGAGCGAGACGGCGAGCGCGTCGGTGAGTTGGCCGTTGCCCCAGAGCTCGCCGACCGCCTCGGCCACCTGGGCGGGTGAGGCGAGCACGTCCTGGGTGAGGGCGCCGGTGGCGGAGGCCAGGGCCCAGCCGCCGAGCAGGGCGACGGGGCCGAGGGTGCGCAGGACCAGGGCGAGGGCGCGGGGGCGCGGGGTCTGGAGGCGGGTGCGCGGCTCGACCAGGCCGACCGCGCGGGCCGCGGCCGTGCCGGCTTCGGTGTCGTGGCCGGTGCCGGCGTCGGTGCCGGGCCCGCCGCCCTCGGGCCGGCCGTCGACGGCGCCGGCCGGGCCGGAGGCGTTCTTGGCCGTGGCGCCGGTCGGCGCCTGGGTGGTGGCGGTCACTTGGCGCCGTCCGCGAGCTTGCTGATGTCGATCAGGTAGGGCTTGACGTCGACCTGCTCCTTGGTGACCTTCTGGTCGGCGAAGAACTTCGCGACGGTCCCGAAGCGGGTGATGTCGGCGTCGCCGATGACGTCGGCGGTGGCTCCCTGCCTGCCGACGTTGACCGCGACCTCCTTCTCCGCGGGGGTGACGGCGGTCGGACCGGAGTCCGTGAAGACGTTGAGGTAGGCGGCCGGGTCGGCCTTCTCCTTGAGACCGTTGTCGTGCAGGTAGGTGTAGAAGGCCTTGACCACCTCGGGGTGCTTGTCGGAGAAGCCGTTGCGGACGGCCCAGACCGCGTAGTTGTCGGAGCCCACCTCCTTGCCGTTGACCAGGAAGTGCGAGCCGGAGTTGGCGATCGACGGGGTGGAGAAGGTGTTCCAGGTGGCCCAGGCGTCGACCTGGCCGGAGTTGAAGACGCCCGAGGTCTGGTCGGCCCGGAGGTAGACCCGCTCGACCTTGTCGGTCGGGACGCCGTTCTTCTCCAGCGCCTTCAGGAGGAGGTACTCGCTGGTGCCGCCCTGGCTGACCGCGACCTTCTTCCCGACCAGGTCCTGCACGGTCTTCACCGGGGAGTCGTTCTTCACCAGGATGCCCTCGCCGACCCCGTCCGGCGCGGTCTGCGCGAACAGCTTGAAGCCGGGCTTCTGGGCCAGTGCGGCGACGGCGGAGGTGATCGAGCCCTGGGCGACGTCGAGCTGGTCGGCGGAGAGCGCCTGGGCCGCGGGGGCGAACGGGCCGGCGCTCCCGGTCCAGGCGACCTTGGCGTGGACGGCGGCGAGCGCCTTGTCCAGCGAGCCGTCCTTCTTCCCCAGGGCGAGGAAGCCGTTGTTGCCCGGGTCGGGTACGCGGAGGACCACCTCGGCCTTGCCGCCGTCGGCGGAGGCCTTGGCCCCGTCGGCGGACGAGCCGCAGGCGGCCAGGGCGGTGGTGGCGAGCAGTGCGGTGGCGGCGAGCGCGAGGCGGGAGGGGTTCACGGGGTCGACTCCTGAGGAGAGCGGGGCTGACGAACGTTCGAAGGCCGTCGGCGGGCGGCCGGGGGAAGGCCGGGGGCGGGACAGCGGGGGGAGCGGTGGGGACTGCGGGGCCGGGGTTGACGGACGGCCGGTGGCGGCGGCCGTCAGCCGTCCGCGCCGCGGCGGGCGGCGAGCAGGGCGCGGGCGGCACGGAGCGGTTCGGGATCGGCCCAGGCGCGGACGTCGACCGGGGCCTCCAGGAAGCCGTGCCGGTGGAGGAACCGTTCCTGCTGCTCCAGCAGGCCCAGCCGCTCCTCGGAGAGGTCGAGGTGCAGGGTGCGGTGACTGCCCGGCGCGTACGCGCCGGCCACGCCCTCCTCCCCCGCGCCGGTCTCGGCCTGGAGGATGCGGCCCACCTCGGCGGGGTGCTCGGCGGCCCAGTCGGCGGCCTCCAGCAGCACCGAGAGGAAGCGTGCGACCAGGTCCGGGTGCTTGTCGAGGAGGTCCTGGTGGACGGTGATCGGGCGCGGCGTGCCGTTGTTGACCCGGGCTCGGCGGTCCGGCGCCACGTCCAGGTCGACGGCGACCTCCGCGCCGATGCGCCGGGCCGCCTCCACGGCCAGCGCGCCCTTCACGTACACCGCGTCCACGACGCCGTCCCGCAGGGCGGCCAGCTCCGCGGCCCACTGCCCGCCGTCCGGGGCGGCCGGGACGTCCACCCACTCGGCATCGTCCGCGGTGAGTCCGGCGAGCGACAGCGCACCGTGCAGGCCGGAGAGGGCCATCGCCCGCCAGAAATCGATCCCGATCCCATGACGTGGGACGGCCAGGCGTCGGCCGCGCAGCTGCTCCGGGCCTGCGATGCCGCTCCCGGCCCGGACCAGGACGACCTGCCGCTCCTCGATCCAGGTGAGCCCGACCAGCCTGGTCCGCTCGCCGCGCGAACGGGCCCAGAGCGCCGGCACGTTGCCGCCCTCGCGGAACAGACCGGTGAGGGCGTGGGTGTAGTGGTGGTCGGCGGCGACCTCCGGCGGCACGTCCTGGAGCGAGCGGACGGCGATGCCGTCGGCGGCGAACTCCCGGGCGAACCGGCCCTGGTCGGCGGCGATGCCGGTGGCGGTGGGGACGGGGCAGCGGGTGAACCACAGGGTCGGCGGGGCGTCGGCGGCGGACGCCGGCGCGGTGGCGGCGGTCCTGCTGGTGGGGCTGGGCACGGTGGCGGGTTCCTCTGCGACGGGGTGCACGCGGGTGCGGCGGTGCGCGGCACGGGGCGCGCACCGGCCTTGCGGCGGCGGGGCGTAGGCGGTGGGCGCGGACGACGCGTCAGCGACAACAGGCGCAGGAGGCGGGGCACCGGTGGGTCGTCACGGCGCTGCTCCTTCCTGCGGTCCGGCGCGGTGGACGGGGCTCGTCCGGTGCGCTGCGCCGAGCGTTCCACGACGAGGGAGCCAGAGGCAAGCCTTTGCCACATCGTGGGATCACTTGTTCATGAACGGCATCCCATTGCAACGCTGTTGACACAATCCCGCAGCACGGGCTGCCCTAGTCTGGGAGCGACTCCGGTGAACCGGCCGGAGCGCCGGACAGAACGTGAGGTGCCATGGCCGAGGCCGCCACCGCCGTCCAGAGCCCACCGGCCGGCGCCCAGGCCGTGCAGCGGGCCCTCGGCCTGCTGCACTGCTTCCACGACAACGGCCCCGACCTGAGCGCCTCCGACCTGGCCCGCCGGACGGGCCTGTCGGTCTCGACCGCGCACCGGCTGGCCCGCACCCTGGTCAGCGCCGGGTTCCTGGAGCAGGACGAGCAGTCGGCCCGCTACCGGCTCGGTCCGGCCGTCGCCGAACTCGGCCAGCTCTCCTTCCACCAGCGCGGCCTGCACCTGGCAGCGCCCGAGCTGGAGTTGCTCTCCCGGCGCACCGGCGCCACCGCCGACCTGGCGATCCGCAGCGGCCCGCACGCGGTGATCCTGGTCGGCGCGTCCGTCCGCCCGGAGAGCGGGCTCGGACTGCGCCGCCCGCTGCACTCGACGGCCCTGGGCAAGGTCCTGCTGGCCTGGCCGCGCCCGGGCGAGGCCGGGGTGTCGGCGCTCGGCCCGCTGCCGCCGTTCACCGACCGGACCATCACCGAACCGGAGCGGCTGGACGAGGAGTTGGCGAAGGTCCGGTCGGCCGGGTACGCGCTCAACGACGGCGAGTCGGCGGCCGGAGTGCGCACGGCGGCCGTACCGGTGCTGGACGGCACCGGTCACGCCCGGTTCGCCCTGGCCGTCCGCTCGACGCCGGCCCACCTCACCGACGACCGGCTCGACTGGTTCCTCGGACACGCGCGGTCCTGTGCCGACGCGCTCGCCGTGCTCCTGCTCCCACCGGACCAGCGGGCCTGACCGGCCGCGGCCACGCACGTACGGGCCGGGCGTTCAGGGGAACGCCCGGCCCGTACGGCCGTGCTCGACGACTCTCGGTGGTTCTCGACGGCCGCCGACGGCCGGCCCGCACCGCGGGACACGGCGCCCGGCACGGAGCGGGTGAAGCACGGCGGATCCGGCACATCTCAGGGGCGGTTCACGCCACCGGGGTGTACTTGTAGCCGACCCGACGGACCGTCACGATGCTGTCCCGGTAGGCCACGCCGAGCTTGCGGCGGAGCCGGGCGACGTGGACGTCCACCGTCCGGCCGTCACCGACGTGGCCGTAGCCCCACACGGCGGAGACCAGGTGGTCGCGGGTGTGCACGCGCTGCGGGTGCTCGGTCAGGTGCGCCAGCAGCTCGAACTCCAGGTAGGTGAGGTCGAGCAGCCGGCCGTCGACGTAGGCGTTGCGCCGCTCCACGTCCACGGCGATGCCGCGGCCGGCGGGCCGGACCGGGCGGACGGCGGCGGACGCGGCACCGGCCGGTGCGACGCCGGCGACCGGGGAGGCGGTCGGCGCCGCGGGAGCGGGGACGCCCGCGCCGGGGACCGCACCCGGGACGGCGCCGGCGGCCGACGCGTTCTCGGCCGGGACCAGCACCAGGTACCCGACCATCGGGTGACCGGCGGCGGCGCCGAACTGGGCACCGTACTGGGCCAGCAGAGCCTGCGGGAGCGTGCCGTGCGGCAGCGCCGCGACGACCGCCGCGCCTTCCGGCAGGGCCGCCAGCAGCGCCTGGGGCGGCACCGGGACCTGGCCGAGCTGCGGGACGTCCGACCCGTACGACGGGTGCGGGACCGACGGCGGAACCGCGGCCGCGGAGGGGACGGACTGGGCGCCCGCCGCACGCGGCGGCACCGGCCCGCCGTGCCATCGTTCGCCGTTCGAGGGGACGGAGCGGACCGCGCGCAGGTGCGGGGTCGCGGCGGGGAGGGGAAGGGTGGCCGTGGAGGAAGAAGACATGATGCCGCTCATTTCGCGCGTGACGGACGGGGTGGAGTCGTCTGCGCGTCGACCGGGCGTGCTGCCGAGAACTGACCCGAGGTCAGCGGAGGGAGAGCCGGGACGCGCTGGGCGACCCCGGACACGTCTGGTCGAACAGGTGCGGCTGCCGGGACGGCCAGAACGGCTGGAGGTCGAGGCGACGACCTCTGCTGCTGTCCGCGACGTGGTTCATGCGCCCATTCAACCATGTGAACGGACCGTTGCACCGCTCCGTCCGGGCAGCCCCGACCGCACGGGCGGTCATGGCGGCAGCTGCCGGAGGAAGGGCGGGACGGGATCGGTTCACTGGTGCTCTCCGCGAAGCGGGCAGGGTTGACGGCGGCCCACAGGACGGCTGTCCGGTGCTGCCGGGTCGACGAATTGATGGACCGTCAGATTCCGCGGAGGGGCCTGCGGTGCGGACCCTGGCGGGACGCGCGGACCGGGAGGTTCCTCGGAAGGACGACGACGGGTACGGCGACGGCTGGCAGGGTCACCGACAGCAGGCGCTGCAGATGAGCGCGTGGTCGATGTAGCGCCGAACGGTCAACGCCGGAGTGACCGGGGCCGGGGCGGGCGCGGCTGCTGCGTATCGCTGCTCGAAGCTCACGACACTGCCCTCCCCCTCTGGATCACGGTGCGTCCGCACGGCTCGTGCGGCACTGCGCCGCACGCGTTGCGTTCGCCGGTCGAGGCGTCCCGGCAAGGGGCCGGACGGCCTTCGTCGACAGAGCCTTCCATGCCCGGGCGGTCAAGGCAACCTACCCGGCCAAGATCGTCCGACATGTGGACACGAGAATGAGACACGGCCGTCACCGAGGCGTCACAAGTCCCCCGCCGGACCGCCTCAGTGCCCGGCGGGCCCGGCGGACCGGCGGCGGACGGCGGCGTGCTCGACCAGCGCGACCAGGATCTCCTTGCCGTCCTCGCGGAGGCGGGCGTCACAGAGCACGACCGGGATGTCCGGGTCCAGGTCGAGGGCGTCCCGGACCTCCTCGGGGGCGAACACCTCACTGCCCTCGAAGCAGTTCACCGCGACCAGGAAGGGGATGCCGCGCTGCTCGAAGAAGTCCACCGACGGGAAGCAGTCCGCCAGCCGGCGGGTGTCGGCGAGCACGACCGCGCCCAGCGCACCACGGGCCAGCTCGTCCCAGACGAACCAGAACCGGTCCTGGCCGGGCGTGCCGAACAGGTAGAGCGCGAGTCCGGGCTTGAGGTCGATCCGGCCGAAATCCATCGCCACCGTGGTGGTGCGCTTGGTCTCCACCCCGGCCGTGTCGTCCACCGGGCGGCCCAGTTCGCTCAGCTCCTCCTCGGTGCGCAGCGGACGGATCTCGCTGACCGAGCCGACGAGGGTGGTCTTGCCCGCGCCGAAACCGCCCGCGACCAGGATCTTCACCGCGACCGCCGGGCCGCCCCGCCACCGCGGGTCGCCGGACTGCGCCGCGGGCGCGGCCCGGCCGGGGGCGGAGCCGGGGACCGGGGCGGCGGCGGTCACGGGGAGGTCAGAGCGCACGGAGTCCATTGATCACGTCTCGCAACAGGCGCTCGTCCGGCAGCTCGGCGAGCGGAACGGGTCGGGTGACGCTGATCAGCTCGGCGTCGTAGAGGTCGCCGAGCAGGACGCGCACCACGCTGACCGGCAGGTCGGTGTAGGAGCCCAGTTCGGCCACGGAGAGCGGCCCCCGGCGGCACCAGGCCAGGATGGTCCGGTGCTCCGGGTCGAGCACGTGCGCGGGCACGGCCCCCGCGGCCGGAGCGGGATCGGCCGCGGTGACCAGCGAGATCAGGTCGAACAGGCCGTCCTCGACCGGCCTGGTCCGGCCGCGGGTCATCGAGTACAGCCGCACCACCGGGCCGGCGTCGTCGTCGAACCAGCGGTCGTCGACCGGGGTGCGGGGCCGGAACAGGTCGAGATCGGACGGGTCCGCACCCGGGCCGTCGCCGACCGCACCGTCGTCGGCCGGACCGCCGCCGACCGGACCGCCCCCGGCCCGGCCGCCCGGGCGCGGGTCGCCGGAATCCTGTTCGTCCACGATCCGCTCGCCCGCGGCCCGACCGTCCGGCGCGGGCCTCGACTCCTCCGCCACAGGGCCGCTCATCTCACCGGCGGGGCCACGTCGGCGCGCGGCTCGGCGGCCAGGTGCTCACCGACCCGCTTGACCAGCAGGGCCATCTCGTAGGCGATCTGGCCGATGTCCGCCTCGGCCTCGCTCAGCACGGCCAGGCAGCTGCCGTCGCCGGCCGCGGTGATGAAGAGGAACGCCTCGTCGAGCTCCACCATGGTCTGGCGGACCCCGCCGACCTTGAAATGCCCACCGGCGCCCTTCGCCAGGCTGTGGAAGCCTGCGGCGACGGCGGCCAGGTGCTCGGCGTCCTCCCGTTCGAGGCCCCGGGAGGCACCGGTGGCCAGCCCGTCGCTGGAAAGGATCACCGCGTGCCGCAGGGCCGCGACACGTCCTACCAGGTCGTCCAGAAGCCAGTTGAGGTCTCCGGACGACTGCGTCGACAAGGTCATGAATCTGTTCCTTCCGCTGGTGCGGGTGGTGCGGGTGGTGCGGATCGAGCCGGTCGTACGGGTCGTGCGGGCGAAGCCGGTCCTGCGGATCGTACGGGCGCTGCGGGTGGTGCGGTGCGTGCGGGCGGTCCCTCGGTCAACGGACCGGCGGGTGCGCCCGGTTCCGCGAGCGGGAGCGCGGCCGGGGCGATCCTGGCCGGCGGCCGGACGGGCGCGCGGCGCGCCAGGGGCGCGGTTTCGCCCGCGGCGGGACCGGGCAACGCCGGGGGCGCCGGTGCCGGAGCGATCGCCCGGCGGTCCGGGTTCTGCGGCAGCCAGGCGGCCACGGGCGGGGGCGCCGTCGCGGGCCCGGCGTCCGCCGCCGGGCGCCCCGCCCCCGACGGGCTGCCGGCGGTCCGGCCCCGGGTGAAACCGCGTTGGAAGGAGGCGAAGGTGGCCCGGGCCTCCTCGGGCGAGCGCTCGCGCGCAGGGTCGGCCTCGACGCCGTCGGATCCCGCGCCCTGCCGGGCCGCAGCCCGGTCCCGCAGCTGCGGGGCGAGGCTGGCCTGCCGGACGCGGCGCGGGAGGGCGCCCGGGCCGGCGGCCCCGGCGGCCGTGACGCTCCGTCCGGGCGCGGCGTCCTGCGGGACCGTGCCCGCGGCCGGCGCCCCGTCCGACGCCGCCCCGGCGGCGGGCACACCGTCCGGCGACAGGACCCCGGGGGCGGAGCCGTCCTCCCGGCGGTGCCGTCCGGTCCCCTGCCCGGCGGGCTCGCCGGCGGGCGCCGGCACCAGGACCGGCCCGCCGCCACGGGAGCGGCGCGGCAGACCGCCCGGTGTGCGGGCAGGCTCAGGAGCCGAGGGCCGCGGTCCGCCGGCGCCGCGGTGCCGTCCGCCCTGACCGCTCGCACCCGCCGACCGTCCGGCGCCGCCCGGGCCGTCGGCCCGGCTGTCCTCGCCGGCACCGTCCGGGCCGAGCGCGGGCACCGCGACGAGGTCCCGCTGCCCGCGCCGCCCCGCCACCGGGCGCCGTCCACCGGACGGGCCGGTCGCCGGTCCGGCGGCCGGGCCGCCGTAGGCGCCGCCGGTGCCACCGCCGTACGGGCCGCCCGCCGAACCCGTGGCCGGCGGCGGTTCGGGCAGTCCGTCCGGCGCCTCGGCCAGCAGTTCGCGCGGGATCAGCACCACCGCGGTGGTGCCGCCGTACGGCGAGGGCCGCAGGTGGACCCGGATGCCGTGCCGCCGGGCCAGCCGGCTGACCACGAACAGGCCCAGCCGGTCGGTGTCGGCGAGGTCGAACTCCTGCTCCACCGCGAGTCGTTCGTTGATCTCGGCGAGCGCCGAATCACTCAGCCCGAGTCCGCGGTCGTCGATCTCCAGCGCGAAGCCGTGCGCCACCACCTCGCCCTGGACGGTGACCTGGGTGCTCGGCGGGGAGAACACCGCCGCGTTCTCGACCAGTTCGGCGACCAGGTGGGTGACGTCCGCGACCGCGCTGCCGAGCAGCCCGGTGCCCGGGAACGGCCGGACGATCACCCGCGCGTAGTCCTCGACCTCGCCCACGGCGGCGCGCACCACGTCCACCATCCGCACCGGCTTGCGCCAGGCCCGGCCGGGCGAGCCGCCGGCCAGGATGATCAGGCCCTCGGCGTGCCGGCGCATACGGGTGGTGAGGTGGTCGACCTTGAACAGGTCCTCCAGCTCCGCCGGGTCCTCGGTGCGCCGCTCCATGGTGTCCAGCAGCGTCAGTTGGCGGTGCAACAGCACCTGGCTGCGGCGGGCCAGGTTGACGAAGACCGCCGAGACGCCGCGGCGCAGTTCGGCCTGCTCGACCGCCGCCTCGACGGCGGCCCGCTGCACGGCGTTGATGGCCCGCCCGACCTGGCCGATCTCGGCGGAGCCGAACTGCAGCTCGGGCGCCTCGGTCGCGACGTCCACGGCCTCGCCCTTGCGCAGCCGCAGCATGACCGAGGGCAGGCGGGTGCCGGCCAGTTCGTTGGCCGCGTTCCGCAGGCCGATCAGCTCGCGGGCCAGGCCGCGGCCGATCCGGTAGGAGATGACGATCGACAGCACCACGGCGACCAGGCCGATCACACCGGCGATGCCGCCGCGCCAGAGCATGCCGATCGCGTAGGAGTGCTCGCGGTCGTCGATCGTGCCGGCCAGCCGGGTGTTGATCGCCGCGAGGTCGCCCAGCGCACGGTCCGCGGTCTCCCGCCACGCGTCGCCGTTGATCGCCTGGACCACCCGCTCCGGCCCGCCCGCGCCGACGAAGTCGGCCTCGGCCCGCGCCAGCGCGGCCCACGCCTCACCGCCGCGCAGCGCGATGTAGTCGGCCTGGTCGGCCGGGTCGAGCTCGGCGATGTAGACGGTGAACAGCGCCTGCTGGTTGTGCAGGGCGTCGATGGCCACCTGGTACTGCTCCGCGGTGGGCCGACCGGTCGCGGTCCGGAGCCCCTCCATGGCCGCGTCCTCCTGGGCCAGGTACTCGCGGGCGCGCACCAGCTCGATGAGGATCGTCCCCTGCCGGGGCAGTTGGCCGCTCTGGCGGGCGACGAAGGCGGACCGGAAGCCGAAGGTCGGCTTGATCAGGTCGCTGTACTGGCCGAGCGTGAACTCCCAGTTGAGCGCGCCGCGGTTGATCTGGGAGCGCAGCGGTGCGAGCTGGTCGGCGGCGGCGAGGACCTGGAGGAGTCGCCCGCGCTGGGCCTCGTCGAGCCGGCCGCCGTCACCGTCCTTCAACTGCCGCAGCAGGGTGAGGCTCCGGTCGGTGGTGGCCTGGGCCTGTTCGAAGGCGTCCCGGGTGGCCCGTGAGGCGGGGTCGGCCAGCCGCTTGACGGCGGCCCGGCGCTCGACCTGGAGATCGTGTGCGTACCGGTCGACCGGGGGCCCGAACTTCCTGTACGTACTGCTGATCTCCAGCCGGCTCCAGACGTCTCCGGTGGTGGCGAGCGTCGCGTACACCCAGAGGGCGGTCAGGGCGACGATGGGCACCAGGAGCAGCGCGATGATCTTCGCGCGGATCGAGCTGCTGCGCAGACGCATGGAGTCCTCGGTCGGGAAGTGCCAGGCGCGGACGGGGTGCGGGGGTGGAGCGGTGCGCGGACGGGCGTCCGAGCGGGGTCCGGACCTGGGCTCCGGGCTTGGGAGCCGGGCTGGGCGGGAGCGGTGTGGGGGCGGAGCGGGCGTGGAGCCGGGCGGGGCGGGCGGAGCGTGAGCGGGGCGACGCGGCACGGGGGCGGGCGGAAGGGAGTGCGAACGACAAGTGGTACAGACCAAGCCTGGATCGAGTACGGACCGGTGCCGATTCGGGCCCGGCCGGGGAGGTCCGGCCCGAAGTCTGCGAGAGCCTACTACGCCCTGACCACTCGTTCGAGGGTCGAACCCGTCCTCTTCCCGCACCCGGCCGGATCGTGTCCGGATCGTTCCCAAGATCCCGGATCCCGCCGCATTCCCCCGGGTCCGGAGCCGCCCCCACCCCGGCACTCCCCCCCTGGACCGGTGCCGATCTCGTCGCGTCACGGTCACAACCCTGGGCAGTCGGGGAGCTATCCGATAGTTTCGCTCCACCTGCAGGAGGGATCGGGGTGATCGGGGGGATCGTGCGCGAGTTCACCACCCCCGCCCCCGCCGGACCACCGGTCACCGGCGGACTGGCCGACTCGCTGTACGACACCGCCGACCGCTCCCCCGGCCTGGTCCAGCTGGCCCGCCGCGACGGCGGGGCGCACGGCGCCCCCGGCGGCGGGTGGCACGAGGTGACCGCCGCGGCGTTCCGGGACGAGGTGCTGGCCCTCGCCAAGGGCCTGCTCACCCGCGGCGTGCGCTACGGCGACCGGGTGGCCCTGATGTCCCGCACCCGCTACGAGTGGACGCTGTTCGACTACGCGCTCTGGTCGATCGGCGCGATACCCGTCCCGATCTACCCGACCGCCGCCCCGGAACAGGTCCGCTGGATCCTCGCCGAGACACAGGCGGTCGCCTGCCTGGTCGAGAACGAGGACCACGCGATGACGGTCGGCGCGGTCTGCGACGCGTTACCCGAGCTGACCGGCATCTGGCAGCTGGACCGGGACTGCGTCGCCTCGATCGTCGAGGACGGGCGCGGCGTCCCCGACGCGCTGGTCCACCGTCAGCGGCTCGGCGTCTCGCCGGAGAACATCGCCACCGTCGTCTACACCTCGGGCACCACCGGTCGCCCCAAGGGGTGCCTGATCACGCACGCCGGCCTGGCGTCGGCGGCCGACGCGCTGCTCGACGGCTGGGGCGACATCTTCGCGGACACCGGCGGCGGCCAGGCGTCCACCCTGCTCTTCCTCCCGCTGGCGCACGTGTACGGGCGGATGGTGCAGATCGCGGCGGTCCGCGCCGGGTTCCGGATCGGCCACGTCCCCGAGGTGTCGACCGACTTCCTGCTGCCCGCCCTCGCCTCGTACCGCCCGACCTTCCTGCACGTCGTCCCGTACGTGCTCGACAAGGTGTTCCAGCAGGCCCGGCGGGCCGCCGAGGAGGCGGGGCGCGGCGAGCTCTTCGAACAGGCCCGTCAGGTGGCGGTCGACTGGGCGACCGCACGGGAGCAGCGCGCCTTCGGACAGGGCCCCGGTCCGGGCCCCGGCCTGCGGCTGCGTCACCTGGCCTACGAGCGGACGGTCTACCAGCGGCTGCGCGCGGTGTTCGGGGGCCGGGTGCGCGGCGTGATGTGCGGCGGTTCGACGCTCGACCGCGAGGTCGCCCTCTTCTTCACCGGGATCGGCTTCCAGCTGTACGAGGGGTACGGGCTGACCGAGACCTCGGCCGCCGTCACCGCCAACCCCGCCGGACGCCGGCGGGCGGGCACGGTCGGCCGGCCGGTCCCCGGCGCCACCGTGGCCATCGCCGACGACGGCGAGGTGTGGGTACGCGGCCCCGGCGTCTTCGACGGCTACCTCAACCACCCGCGCTGCACGGCCGAGTCGCTGTACGACGGCTGGTTCGGCACCGGCGACCTCGGCAACCTGGACGAGGACGGCTACCTGACGATCACCGGCCGCAAGAAGGACCTGATCGTCACCAGCAGCGGCAAGAACCTCGCCCCCACCGCCCTGGAGAACCGCGTGGAGGCGCACGCGCTGGTCTCCCAGTGCCTGGTGGTCGGCGACGACCGCCCGTACGTGGCCGCGCTGATCACGCTCGACCCGGCGGCCCTGGCGCACTGGCTGAAGTCGCGCGGACGCGAACAGCTGGACCCGTGGGCGGTGCTCTCGGACGCGGACCTGCACGCCGAGATCCAGCGGGCGGTGGCGGCGGCCAACACGGCCGTCTCCCGGGCCGAGTCGATCCGCGCGTTCCGGCTGCTGCCGCGCGAGTTCGGGCTGGACCAGGGACTGATGACGCCGTCACTGAAGCTTCGGCGGGCGGCGATCACGGAGTACTACGCGGACGACATCGAGGAACTGTACGTCCCCTGACGGGTCGTCTTGTCCCGTTTGCCGCCCCGGAGACGGCGCACGGTTCACCGGCGGTTCCCTTGACGATCCGAGTGGTCCAGTCCATTGTTGCCTCGGTCTGAGTGCGGCACGCCCAAGGCTCCCGCCCCTCGGGGAGCGCCCCAACCCGTTCTCCGCGCGCCCTCCCCACGGGCGCGTCCCCCACGCAGGAGTCGCCACGTGTCCATGTCCTCGCGCCTGTCCGCGCGCCTGTCGCCCCGCCCGGCGGCGCACGTCCCGCCCCGCCCGGCCTCCCCGCGCGCCACCTCGCGGGTCGCCGCCCGCCTCTCCGCGCTGGCCGCCTCGGCGGCGCTGCTGGCCGCCGGCTTCGCCGCGCCCGCCTCCGCGGACGCCCCGAACGCCTCCGCGCCCTCCGTCAACATCGCCACCAACCCCGGGTTCGAGATCCCCGCGTCCTCGCTCGCCGAGTGGGGCAGCGTGCCCGGCTGGCGCTGCACCGGCGGTCCGGCCGAGGCCGCCCTGACCACCGTCGCCCCCCACTCGGGCACGTCCGCCCTCGGTGTCACCCCGGTCGGCGACGACTCCACCGGCGAGTGCGTGCAGACCGTCTCCGTGCAGCCCAACACCACCTACACCGCCTCCGCCTGGGTCCGCGGGAAGTACGTCTTCCTCGGCGCCACCGGAACCGACCGCCCGACCGCCCCCGCCTGGACGGAGAACACCAACGGCGGCTGGCAGCGCCTGACCACCCGCTTCACCTCCGGACCGACCGCGAGCACCGTCCGCCTCTACGTGCACGGCTGGTACCAGCAGGGCCCGTTCGCCGTCGACGACGTCCAGGTGGACGGAGCCCTGCCCGCCCCCGCGACCGGTGCGGGCTCCGTGCCGACCAGCGACAAGGTGGTCTTCTTCACCGTCGACGACGGCTGGCAGCGCACCCCCGAGGCCGAGCGGTTCATCACCGACCACAAGCTGCCGATCACCGCCTTCCCGCTGCCGATGCCGGCCGCCGCCGACCCGGGCTTCTTCCAGCGGGTCACCGCCGCCCCCGGCTCGTCCATCCAGAACCACAGCGTCTCGCACGCGGACCTCAGCACGCTCTCGCTCGCCGAGCAGCAGGTGGAGATCTGCGACGCCCGGGACGCCCTGACCCGGACCTTCGGCACCACCCCGACCGTCTTCCGTCCGCCGTACTTCGCGTGGAACGCCGTCACCCTGCAGGCCGCCGCCAACTGCGGCTTCCGCCACGTGCTGACCGCCAACGCCGACTTCAGCTGGGGCGCCTCCAACGTCTGGCACGAGGGCACCCTCTCGCCCGGCGACGTCGTGCTGCTGCACTGGACCGACACCCTCGCCACCGACCTCCCGCGCGCGCTGGCCGCCGCCGAGGCCGCCGGCCTCAAGCCTGCGGGCCTGGCCTCCTACCTGCGCTGAGACCTCCGCGGCAGGGCGCGTCGCCGGTCCCCAGGGACGGGCGGCGCGCCCTTCGTCCTGTCGCGACCGGGTGACGGCGCGGGTGGGTGAACGCGTGGGCGCGTGGCGGCCCGGGCGCGTGGCGGCCGTGCTCCTCGACGCCGCCCCGACCGGCCCGGCGGCCCTCCGGATCCCGCTCGTTGACAGACGGCGGGCCCGGTGGCTCTAATGATCAGGTGCAGCGTGGCGCCGGCCAAAGAGAACTGGGCCGGCCGGTGGCCGAGCGAGCACCTTTCACCGAGGGACGATGCGCGATGAGTTCACACTCCGCTCCCCTGATCTGACCCGAGCGGCCGCGGCGGTTGCCCGCGCGCTCGCTTCGTCCTGTCGCCTGCCGCGCCGGAACCGGTGTGCCGCTGTGGCCTTCACTCCCCTCGTTCGGAGACTCCACAGACGTATGTCCGTTTCTGCCAGTCCCATCTCCCCGTCCGATCCCCCCGGCTCGTCCGGTTCCTCCGATTCGCTCACCCCGCCCGGCTCGTCCGACGCGCCCGATCCCCGGTCCTCCGGTTCCTTCGACTCGTTCAACCAGGCGGTCGTCGCGGAGTTCCGGTCCAACGGCGGACGGGTCGGCGGCCCCTTCGAGGGCGGCGACCTGCTTCTCCTCACCACCTCCGGGGCCGTCACCGGCCGGCCGCACACGGTACCGCTCGGGTACGTGCGGGCGGAGGGGCTGCTCCTGGTCATCGCCTCGGCGGCCGGGGCGCCCGAGCACCCGCAGTGGTACCGCAACCTGCTCGCCAACCCGGTGGTCGGGGTGGAACTCGGCACCGGGACCTTCGACGCGGTCGCCGTTCCGAGCGAGGGCCCGCGACGGGACCGCCTCTTCGCGGCCGCGGTGCGCGCGGCCCCCGGGTACGGCGACTACCAGACACTCACCGACCGGGTGCTCCCCGTCGTCGCGCTGGAGCAGTCCGGCACCGAACCGGCCGGGGCCGGGTCCCCGGAACCCCGTGAGGTGGCGAACCTCGCCGACAAACTCCTGGAGGTGCACACCTGGCTGCGCTCCCAGTTGCGGCACGTACGGGCCGAGACCGAGGCGCACTTCGCTCGCGGCCCGGCGGCCGCGACCGGGCGGGCGCCGGAGGGCCGGTCGGCGACGGGCGGCCGGTCGGCGGCGGGCGGAGGTCCGGCCGCGGACTCCGGGAACGCTCCGGCGCTCGGACTGCAGATCCGCCAGCACTGCCTGACGTTCTGCCAGGGCCTGACCGTGCACCACACCGGCGAGGACCACGGCGTCTTCCCGGCCCTGGCCCGTAGCCACCCGCACCTCCGGGAGGTGCTCGACCGGCTGGCCGAGGAGCACCGGGTGGTGACCCGGCTCAAGGACGAGCTGGTCGCGCTGGTGTCCGACATCGGCGCGGCCGAACCTGAGCGGTTCCGGGCCGAGCTGGCCCGGATGTCCGCCGAACTGGAGGCCCACCTCGCCTACGAGGAAAGGGAGCTGCTGCCGGTGCTCGCCCTGATCCCCTTCCCGCCGGGGCGGTGAAGGCGGCGCCCGCCGGTCCTGCCCCGTGGGCAGGACCGGCGGGCGCCGCGCGGTGGGCGGGTGAGCGCCGCGCGGTGGGCGGTCGGCCGGACGGGCGGTCAGGCCTGGGCGGAGAAGACCGGCAGGTAGCCGCCCGAGTGGCCGGAGGCCTTCGGGTGGTAGCTCTCCTCCACCGGCAGGGTGGTGCTGTTCAGCCAGGTGGTGGAGGAGCCGCAGATCTCGTGCTCCCGGAACACCGAGCGGACGTCACCGAAGGCGAAGCCCGCGTTGGCGGCGCGCTTGGCGAGCACGTCGGCGAGGACGTCGGCGGCGCTGTTGATGGCGGCCCGCTTGGTGTCGCCGATGCCGAAGATGCAGTTGCCGCCGACCTTGTAGAGGTGCGGGTAGCCCAGGACGACCACCCTGGCGTTGGGCGCCTTGGCGTGGATGGCCGCGTAGACCTGGTCGAGCTTGCCGGGAAGCGTGGTGGTGGCGTAGTTCTTCGCGGTGGCGACGGCGTTGAGGCACGCGCTCTCGGAGTCCAGCACGCAGGTCTGCATGGTGCCGGCGAAGCCCGCGTCGTTGCCGCCGACGCTGATGCTGACCAGCGTGGTGCCCGAGTTCAGCGCCGAGAGCTGGCTGTTGAGCACGTCACCGGTCTTGGCGCCCGAGCAGGCGACGAAGGCGAAGGAGGACGGCGCGTGCGCGTTCTTCCAGAGGTACGGGTAGGCGTTGGTGCTCCGCTTGCAGTTGCCGCTCTCGCCGGTGTAGCTGCCGGCCCCGAGGCCGGACGCGTACGAGTCGCCGAGCGCGACGTAGTTGACGCCGGCGGCCTGGGCCGAGGAAGCCGTGAAGAGGGTGGTCAGGGAGAGGAACGCCGCGAGGGTGGCGACGGACATGGCACGGGCAGGACGTAGCATGACACCTCCTGGGAGTGACGTGCGTCACATCATTTGATACCAGGCGGTAGGTATCGCGGGAAGCGGTCATGCCAAGGCAATTGACAGTCGGTCTGACAACGATGGAGTGAACTGCCGTGCCGGCGACGGAAAGTGCGACGTGCACGCCGGTGCGACGGACAACCCGTTCGGGGGACACGAGGGCAGCTCCGGGGCACGGCGCCCCGGGTCGTCGACGCGCGGTGCCGGGGACGACGGGGGGACGACGGCGGTGTGGCGACCCGACGTCAGGTCACCGCACCCCTGTGGGCGGTCTCCGTTCGACCGGCCGACGGACGATCAGGCGCGGCGGCCACCAGTGCCCGTACGGTCGGTCAGCGATCCTTCGGTCCGACCCGGGCTCGGTGGCGCGGAGCGGTCCCGCGCCCCGGCCCCGAGCCCCAGGCCCGAGCCCCCCGGATTCACGCCCCCGGATTCACCCCGGGGAACACCTCGCAGCCCTCCACCGGGAGCTCCTCGATGGCCTCGTTGGCAGCGGCCGGCACCCCCAGCCTCCGGACGGCGGTCGCCACGGCCGCCCGGGCCTGGCGCAGCCCGGGCGCACCCCAGCCGAGCAGTTCGACCGCGAGACCGGGCGCGACCAGCAGCCGCCGGTAGTGCCGCCCCGAGGCCGGGTCCGGGGCGCTGGGGCCGACCGCCCGCAGCGCGGCGGCCATCCGGACGCGGGCGCACTCGTGCCCGCCGTTGGCCGAACCGACCCGGTCGTAGAGGTAGCCGAGGTAGTACGGCGTGCCGATCAGTGCCTGGGCCTCCTCGGCCGCCTCCCGGGCCAGCGCGGAGCCCGGGTCGCCGGCGTCCTCCGGTTCCAGCGACCCGCCGGGGAGCGAGACGATGCCGTCCTTGGGGTTGACCAGGGTCAGTACCCGGCCGTCGGGGGCGAACAGCCACCCCCAGGACTGCTTGACCGGGAGCCCGGCGGGCACCCGCTCGCCCGGCCGCCACGGCCACCCCGCGGTGGGGCGACGGCGCACCTTCCCGAGCAGTTCGGCGACCTCCGCGCTGAACTCGATCCGGCCCATGCGCCCCCCCCTTTCGGTCTCGGGCTCGCCGGACCGACGGGGCGCGGGGTGGACCCGCAGTGCGCGCGGTTCGGGGCTGAGCGGCGGGGTCGGCGGCGTGGGGCACCGGCCGTTCCCACTGTTGATCTTCCCCGAAATCTTCCCCGAACAGGCGGTCGATGAACAGTCCCCAGCGCCGCTCGGTGGACGCGCCGGACCGAAAGGGCAGGTCAGCCCGAGGGCCCACCGTCCTCCCCGGGCCGCGCGCCGGCAGGCCGTCCGCCGGGCGCGCCCGGACCGCCCGGCGGCGGGTCGGCGGAGGAATCCGGGCCCTCCGGCGGCGCCTGCGGGAGCGGGAACCCCGGCAGCGGGACCGCCGCCGGCGGGAAGGGCATGCCCCGGCCGACGTCGTCCGCGAGCGAGTCGAGCACCTCCCGGACGGTCATCGGCCGCAGCCGGCCCCCGTCGAGCGCCCAGCCGCGCACCGTCTGGCCTCCGGGCGCCGCCGGGTCGCCGTGCAGCACCATCGCGCCCGCGCCGCCGCCGGCCACACCCGCCGCCAGCGTCACGCAGAACGCCTCGGTGTCCCGCCCGCCCGCGCGGAGGCGTCCGCGCTCCACCCGGACGTCCGCCGCCGAGGACAGCTCCTCGCCGTCCTCGGGGCCGTGGCAGCGGATCGTCACGAGGTGGACGCCCTCGCCCGCACCCCCGGCCAGCGCGAGGAGGACACCGACGGCGTACCTCGTCACCGCCGCCGACCGCCGCTCCGCCGCCGGCCCCTCGCCGACCGCCGACAGCAGCGCGGCCATGGCGACCGAGATCCGCACCCTGGCCCGGTGGTCGTCGGCCAGTTCGGGGAGGAGCGCCACCAGCCGCTGGCCCGCGTAGACGAACGGCTCCCCCGCCAGCTCGGGATCGGCCGCGTACGCGACCCGGGCCGCCGCGTCCGCCGGGTCGAAGCCGAGCGCTTCGCAGTAGTCCTCGAAGTCGGCCGGGTCGAAGACCCTCAGGTGCACCTCCAGGCCCTGGCCGTACAGCGCCCGGAGCTGGACCGCCGCACGCCTCAGGTAGGCCCGGAAGGGCAGGTCGCCGAAGAGGCCGTGCCGGGACAGGTCGGCGAAGTCGGCGGCGCGGACGACCAGCGCGAGCGCCACCGGCTGCGGCGGCGGCGCACCGCGCGGTCGCCACCGGCGCCGGTCCCCGGTACCGGGCCCGGTCGGACCGGCCGACCCGGGGCCGCTCGCTCCCCCGCCCGGGGGACGCCCACCGGGGGGACCGGCCGGCACGCCACCGGCGGCCGGTCCCCCCGGTCCGGGGCGGCGCCGGGCCGGACCGGCCGCCCGAAGCCGCACCGCCCGCCGCGCGGCAGCACCGGCCCGGGCCCGCCGACCGGGGCCGGGGCGGTCCCGCAGGCCCGGGGGATCGAGGTGGTCGAGGAGATCGAGGAGGTCGTCGGGGAAGGGGAAGCGGAACTGCCCGGTCATGGCCGTGTCCTTCCGTTCGGTCGTTCTCGCGGTCGCCGCCGGACCGCCCCGCACCTGCGGGCTCCCGGCGACCGCGAACATACACACCGTCACTGACAATCGACCGAGAGCGACCTCCGCCGGACCGGGGCAGGCCACGGCGGACGGGCCGCCGTCCCCGTTCCGGACCGCGTTGTCGGTGACGCCCGTTATGGTCGGGGACCATGCGACTGCTGCATACCTCCGACTGGCATCTCGGACGCTCGTTCCACCGGGAGAGCCTGCACGACGCCCAGCGCGCGTTCCTGGACCACCTGGTGGCGGTGGTCCGGTCCGAACGCGTGGACGCCGTGCTGGTCGCCGGCGACGTGTACGACCGGGCGCTGCCCGGCCTGGAGGCGGTCGCCCTCTTCGACGACGTCCTGCACCGGCTCGCCGACCTGGGCGTGCCGACGGTGTTCATCAGCGGCAACCACGACTCGGCCCGCCGGCTGGGCGTCGGCGCGGGCCTCATCGGCCGGGCCGGCGTCCACCTGCGGACCGACCCGGGCGAGTGCGCCGCGCCCGTCGTGCTCGCGGACGCGGACGGACCGGTCGCCGTCTACGGGCTTCCGTACCTGGAACCGACACTGGTGCGGGAGCGGTTCGGGCTGGCCCGCGGCGGTCACGCCGCGGTGCTCGGCGCCGCGATGGACCAGGTCAGGGCCGACCTGGCGGGCCGCTCGGCGGGCACCCGGGCGGTCGTCCTGGCGCATGCCTTCGTCACCGGGGGCGAGCCCAGCGACAGCGAGCGGGACATCGCGGTCGGCGGCGTCGCGGCGGTGCCCGCGTCCGTCTTCGACGGCGTGCACTACGCGGCCCTCGGTCATCTGCACGGCTGCCAGACCCTCGCCCCGCACCTGCGCTACAGCGGTTCCCCGCTCGCCTACTCCTTCTCCGAGACCGACCACCGCAAGACGATGTGGCTGGTCGACCTCGCGGCGGACGGCTCGGTCGCCGCCGAGCGGGTCGACTGCCCGCAGCCCCGGCCGCTGGCGCGGCTGCGCGGCCGGCTCGACGAGCTGCTGACCGACGAGGGGCACGCCGCCGCCGAGCAGGCGTGGGTGCAGGCGACGCTCACCGACCCGAGCCGTCCGACCGAGCCGATGGAACGGCTGCGACGCCGCTTCCCGCACACCCTCCAGCTGCTCTTCGAGCCCGAGGCGACGACGGCGGACGCCTCCCCGTCCTATGCGGCCAGGGTCAGCGGACGGACCGACCTGGAGATCGCCGAGGGCTTCCTGCGGCACGTCCGCCCCGGTGCCGATCCGGACGCCGACGAGCTGGGCTGGCTGCGTGAGGGCTTCGAACGCGTCCGGCAGACCACCGACCGGAAGGCCGAGCTGCCCCGATGAGACTGCACCGGCTGACCGTCACCGCCTTCGGCCCGTTCGCGGGCAGCGAGACGGTCGACTTCGACGCGCTGGCCGCCGGCGGGCTCTTCCTGCTGCGGGGAGCCACCGGCGCGGGCAAGAGCAGCGTGCTCGACGCCGTCTGCTACGCCCTGTACGGCGAGGTCCCCGGCACCCGGCGGGCCAACCGGCTGCGCAGCGACCACGCCGATCCGAAGCGGCTGACCTCGGTCCGGCTGGAGCTGACGCTCGGCGGGCGGCGGCTGGAGATCACCCGGCTGCCCGAGCAGCCGCGGCCGAAGAAGGTCGGCAAGGGCACGACGGTCGAGCGTGCCCAGACCCTGCTCCGCGAGTGGTCGACGGACGGCGGCGACGCTACCGGGGCCGGGTCCGGGTCCGGGGGGAACGGAGACGGCGACGGGAGCGGCGGGCCGGGCTGGCGGGCGGTCAGCAAGTCGCACCAGGAGGCCGGCGAGGAGATCCACCGGCTGATCGGGATGAGCAGGGACCAGTTCTGCCAGGTGGTGCTGCTGCCGCAGGGTGACTTCGCGCGGTTCCTGAGGGCCGACTCGGAGGAGCGCGGCAAGCTGCTGCGGCGGCTGTTCGACACCGAGCGCTTCCAGTCCGTCGAGTCCTGGCTGGCCGAGCAGCGCCGGGCCCAGGAGGCGGCCGTCCAGACCGGCCGCCGCCGGCTGCGGGACTTGGCCAGCAAGGCCGAACAGGCGGCCGGCCCGGACGCCGAACCCGTCGAGGGCTGGGTGCCGGCCGAGGACGAGCCGGTCGCGCCGACCGGCGTGCAGGCCGGCACCGAGCTCACCACCGGGGTGCTCGGCTGGGCCGCCGTGCTGCGCGGCGGCGCGGCCGAACAGCTCGCCGTGACCGAGAACGCGCTGGCCGGCGCGGAGGAGGCCCATCTGGAGGCCCAGCGGGCGGGGGCCGCCGCCGAACAGCTCGCCGACCGGCAGCAGCGGCACCGGCAGGCGGTGGCCGAGGCCGCCCGCCTGGCCGGGGACGAGCCGGCCCGGACGGCCGACCGCCGCCGACTGGCCGCGGCCCTGGCGGCGGTCGGGGTCGAGTCGGTGCTGCACCTGCGCGACTCCGCCGCGGTCGCCCACCGGACGGCCCGCGAGGAGGAACGACGGCACCGCGCGGCACTGGCAGCCGCCGGCGGCCCGGACGGCGAGGGCCGCGCCCTGGCGCACGCCGAGGCCGAGGAGCTGGCCGAGGCCGAACGCGGGCTGCGCGCCGAGCTGGTCCGGCTGGAGGCGGCGGCGGCGGACGAGCGGCGCTGCGCCGAGCTGGACGGCGCACAGGCGTCGCTGGCCGCCGACCGGCAGCGCGCCGACGACCTCGCCGAGGAGGCGGCCGACTGGCTGTCCGGCTTCGAGGCGCGGTTCGCCGCCCTCCAGGAGGAGCAGTCCGTCGCGCGGGACGCGGCCGCGCAGGTCGACCGGCTGGACGTCCGGCGCAGCGAGCTGACCGGCCGCCTGACCGCCGCACGCGGCCGGGACGCGCTGCAGCGGGAGATCGACCGGGCCCGGCCGCAGGCACTCGCGCTGCGCTCCGACGCGCTGGACGCCCGCCGGCACAGCCAGGACCTGCGCGAGCTCCGGCTCGCCGGCATGGCCGCCGAACTCGCGGCACAGCTGCGGGCCGGGGCGCCCTGCCGGGTCTGCGGCTCCCCCGAACACCCGGCGCCCGCCCGACCGTCCGGCGAGCAGGTCCGCGCGGCCGACGAGGACCGCGCCCAGGCCGCCCAGACGGCCGCCGAGCAGGCGGCCGACACCGCCGAACGGGAGCTCGCCGACCTCCAGGTGCGCCAGGCCGCCGCCGCCGGGGCCGCCGGCGCGGAGAGCACCGACGCCCTGGCCGAGGCCCTCGGTGGGCTGGAGCGGGAGCACCGCACGGGGGTCCGGGTCGCGGAGGGGCTCGGCGCGATCGGGCGACGGATCGAGCAGACCACCCAGGAGCAGGCCGCCCGGCTCACGGCCCTCGGCGACGCGCGTGAGCGGAGTGCCGAGCTCGGCGCCCGGATCCGCACCCTGCACGCCGAGCGGGAGGAGCGGGGCGGCCGGGTGGCGGCGGCCCGGGGCGGCGCGCCGTCGGTCGCCGCCCGCGCGGCCGGCCTGGCCCGCCTCGCGTCGGCCGTGTCCGCCCTGGCGGGCGCGGCCCGGACGGCTGCCGAGGCGGCGTACCGGCTGAAGGAGGCCGAGGGCGAGCTGGCGCGGGCCGCCGTCGCGGCCGGGTTCCCGAGCGCGGAGGACGCCGTCGCCGTCCTGCTGCGCCGGGAGGAGCGCGAGCGGCTGGAGCTGCGGCTGGAACGCCACCGCGCCGAGCTGGCGGCGGCCGAGCGGCGGCTCGCCGAACCGGAGCTCGCCTCGGCGGCGGCCTGCCCGCCGGCGGATCTGCCCGGCACCCGGGCCCGGCTCCACGCCGCCACCGACCGCCTGCGGGCGGCGCACGCCGCCCGGGACGCGGCGCGCGCCCGCTGCGACGCGCTCGCCGGGATCGGACGGCAGCTCGCCGAGCTGGCCGGCTCGCTCGCCCCGGCGCTGGCCCGGTACGGCCGGATCAACCGGCTGGCCGCGCTCGCCGCCGGCACGTCCGCCGAGAACCGGCTGCGGATGCGGATGGAGTCGTACGTCCTGGCGGCCCGGCTGGAGCAGGTGGCCGCGGCGGCGAGCGACCGCCTGGTCCGGATGTCCGGCGGTCGCTACACCCTGGTCCACAGTGACGACCGGGGCACCGGCACCAAGCGTTCGGGGCTGGCCCTGCGGGTGGTGGACGCCTGGACCGGCACGGAGCGCGACACCGCGACCCTCTCCGGCGGCGAGAGCTTCTTCGCCTCGCTCGCGCTGGCCCTGGGCCTGGCCGACGTGGTCACCGACGAGGCCGGCGGCATGCCGCTGGACACCCTGTTCATCGACGAGGGGTTCGGCAGCCTCGACGAACACACCCTGGAGGAGGTGATGGACGTCCTCGACGGTCTGCGCGAGCGGGACCGCGCCGTCGGCATCGTCAGCCACGTCGCCGACCTGCGGAGCCGCATCCCGACCCAGCTGCTGGTCCGCAAGGGCCGGCACGGCTCCACGCTGGCCCTGGCGGGGCGGGAGGACGCCTGACCGGGGGACCGGCGGCGGGCGTTCGGAACGCCGGGGAGCGCAGGGCCCGGCGCGGTCAGCCGGAGCAGGCGATCCGCTGCGCCTGCTGCCAGGCGCACACCGGGCAGAGCGTGGTGCCCGGGTGGTCGGCGGGCAGCTCGGTCGGGTCGCCGCACAGGACGCAGTCGGCGCGCGGACCGGTCAGCTCCGGATCGTGCACCAGCGCCGCCTCTGCGCCACCGGGCGCCAGGGCACAGACCCCGCTGTCCGTGGCGTCCGTCGCGTCTGGGACGTTCCGGACGTTCCGGGCGTCCTCGTGGTTCGTGACCGCTTCGCTCATGCCGCCTTCCTACTCCGCACCCCGGCCCTGCC
This sequence comes from Streptomyces sp. BE303, assembly GCF_036290945.1. Classification (NCBI taxonomy): domain Bacteria; kingdom Bacillati; phylum Actinomycetota; class Actinomycetes; order Kitasatosporales; family Streptomycetaceae; genus Streptomyces; species Streptomyces sp. BE303. The sequence goes on along the minus strand of NZ_JAQYWZ010000773.1, from coordinate 80,966 downwards.
GCAAGGCGCCGGGGAGACCGCCCCGGGGGCGCGGCGCGAGGAACCGGGCCACCGCGGACGGCGAGACCTCGGGCGAAGGGCACGTCCTGACGTCCGGGAGGCGGCGGGTACGGTGAACCGCATGCCCGACGCCCCTGCGCCGCCCCCCGCCCTGCACCGACGGCTGCTGACCGCCCGGGCCGCCGAGCCCAGCTACCCGGAGGTCGGCGCCACGCGGGACGCCAGGCTGCCGGACGGGTACGCGCACCTGCGACGACGCGTCCATCTCGGACGCGGGCCCGAGGTGCTGGAGCGGGCCGGACGGTACGTACTGGGCTGGGGCAGCCAGCTGGGCACCGGCTTCGCCGTGTATCCGCACGCGCCCGCCGAGCCGGGGGCGACCGTCCTGCTGCGCCTCAGCCTGCCCGGCACGCGCCGCCCCCGGATAGTGATCCCGTGCCGGGTGGTGTGGACCGTCGACGAGCCGGACCGGATCGGCTTCGCCTACGGAACGCTGCCCGGCCACCCGGAGTGCGGCGAGGAGGCGTTCCTGGTGTCCATGGACGCGGCGGGCGAGGTCTGGTTCGAGGTGACCGCGTTCTCCCGGCTCGCCGCCCGGTACGCGCGGATCGGCCGACCGGTCGCGCTGCTCTGCCAGTACCTGGCGATCGAGCGGTACCTCGCCGCCGTGGCCTCCGCCGCCGTCGGCCGCCCCCGGACCGGCCCCGACGACACCGGCCCCGCCGAGGTGGCGGCCCGGCCCGCGCCGGACGCGCGGCGTACTCCACCGACGGTCGCCGCTCCGTAGCCGGCGGCCGCCGGGGCCCGGACGCCCGGGCCCGGTGCGGCCCGGCCCGGGCACCCCTGGCCCGGCCCGGGCCGGCCCGGATCAGCCCAGGAACGAGAGCCGGACGGACCGCCGGGGGTTGTCGCCGTTGGTGTCGATCAGGACCACGGACTGCCAGATGCCCAGGGCCAGTTGGCCGCCTATCACCGGCAGGGTGGCGTGCGGGGCGACCAGTCCGGGAACGACGTGGTCGCGGCCGTGGCCGGGACTCCCGTGCCGGTGACGCCAGCGGTCGTCGGCCGGAATCAGCTCGCGCAGCGTGGCCAGGAGGTCGTCGTCGCTGCCCGAGCCGGTCTCCAGTACCGCGATGCCCGCCGTGGCGTGCGGCACGAAGACGTTGAGCAGGCCGTCGCGTCCGACCGCGTGGTCGTTGAGGAACCGCGTGCAGCGGTCGGTGATGTCGAGCGCGACCTCGCGGCTGCCGGTGGTGATCTCGAAGGTCGTGGTCCGGAAGGTCGTGGACGTGGTGTAAGTGTGGTCCGCCATGCCGTCATCCTGGCTCACGCCGGGGGGTGCGGCTGCCAGCCTCGCCGACTCCCCGTGCCGGGGCGGCAAGTCACCGTAGAGTGAGAGGTTCAGACCTCTCGGAGGCCCGGGCACCCGGTCCCGCAGGTCGCCTGCGGGAGGCGTGCGGGGCGCGGCGAAGACCCGACGGTTCTGTGAGGATCCGCCGGGCCGGTGCTGGTGGGTGCGAGGGATGACGGGCACCCCGGGGCCTGGGGCCCTCAGCCGCGCCCACCGAAGAGACCCCGTCGCAGCCGGCGCAGCGGCGCCAGCAGCTTGACCCGTGCGTGACGGCGCGGCGGCGCGGTCGGGGCACTGGCGCCGCGCGGCGTCAGCTCCCTTATCAACCCGAGCGCCTCGGCGGTGTCCACCGCCGGGAGTGCGGGCGCGCCGAGCACAGCCAGGTGACGCTCGATCCGGCGGCCGGTCGCGCCGACACCGCACTGGATCGCCGGCACGCGGGGCCGAGTCCGGACTTGCATCTGTTCCATCAGTTTCCCACCCCTACGAGGCGCCAGGGCCGTGAGGCGAAGACTATCCGTGAGAGACGGCCTTCGCGCAACCGTCCTAGTGTGCTGCCACCGTATCGTGCGGCGTCAACTGACACTGCACCAGGGGCCGCTCGGCCGGTCACGACTAGGCATCAATGATGGTGCACGACCGGCCGCACGTCAGCGGGGCCTTCGGGGCACACGCCCGGCGCCCGCCCCGAAGGTGTGCGCCGGGGCGCACGGAGTCACCGCCGCCTCACCTCCCGTAGCCTCCGGGCGGGCGGTGGAGCGAGGGTCGAGCGAGGGTGGCCGGCCACAATCGGAGTCCGACTGTCCGTTTAGGAAGTGAACACAGACGAGGGATTGACGCGAGCCTTGGCTCCAAGCAATATCTCTAACGACCGCGCAGGCGTGATCCCCTTCCGCAGGCCCGTTCGACTGATGAAGATTCCGGCTCCCCCGAGCCACTGCCGGGCCGCCTCGACGCTGCGGCGACCCGGCTCGGGCGGTGCCCGGACCGGCGGCCGGCCGTAGAGGGTCGGCCGGGCCGCCACCAGGCTGCCGGTGCCGCCCCGCACGGGTCCGGCACCGGCGGTCCCGGGAGTCCCCGCGTCCACCCCGTCCCCGCCCGCACCCCGCCCCTCGGACCGGCCGCAGTGCGCCGCCGGGACCGCCCCGTCCGGCGGGTACGCGCACGCCGCTCGGTAGACTCGGCCAGCGTGCCAGTTCTCCTCAGCATCGTGCTTCCGGTCCACGGGGTGGAGCGCTTCCTGCCCCGCTGCCTCGACTCCCTCCTGGCGGACGCCCCCTCGTCCGAGTCCCGCTTCGAGGTGATCGCGGTCGACGACCGCTCGCCCGACGGCTGCGGCGCGATCCTGGACGCGTACGCGGCCCGCGACCCCCGGCTGCGCGTGCTCCACCTCGCCGAGAACCAGGGCCTCGGCGGCGCCCGGACCGCCGCCCTCCCCGAGGTCCGCGGCACCTACGTCTGGTTCGTCGACAGCGACGACTGGGTGCCCGAGGGCACCGTCGCAGCCCTCCTCGACGAACTCGCCGGCGAAGCGGCCCGGGAGGAGCGGGGCGAGACCCCCACCGACGTCCTGCTGACCGACTTCACGCACGTGTACCCGGACGGCGGGACCGAGCCCAACCCCTGGCGGCACGTGCTGACCGGCTCGCCGCTGGTGGCCGGATGCACGCTGGCCGAGCACCCGGCGCTGTTCAGGACCGTGATGTCGGTCTGGAACAAGGTGTTCCGGCGCGAGTTCCTGCTCGCCCTCGGGGTCTCCTTCGGCCGCGGCTACTACGAGGACATCTCGGTCACCTACCCGGCGCTGCTCGCCGCCGGACGACTGCGCTACCTCGACCGCCCCTGCTACTTCTACCGGCGGGGCCGCGCCGGTGCGATCACCAGCACGGCCTCCCCCCGGCACGCCGACGCCTTCGCCCAGTACGACGCGATCTTCGACTTCCTGGACCGGGAGCCGGAGGCCCGGCCCGGCCCGCCCGTCCCCGAGTCGCTGCGCACCCTGGTCTTCGAGCGGACCGTCCAGCAGGCGCTCACCGTGTACGACACCCCCGGGCTGGTGCCGGTCGGGCTGCGCCCCGAGTTCTTCCGCCGGATCGCCGGGCACTTCGCCCGCCACCGCCCGGCGGGCTACCGGTTCCCCGGCGGCGTGCGCGGCGTGCAGTACCGGCTCGCGGCGCGCGGCTCACGGCGCGCGTACGCCGAGCTGCGCCGCACCGGCCGGCTGCCGCGCGAACTCGGACGCGGGGCCCGCGCGGTGGCGCCGGCCCTGAAGAAGGGCGTGCGCAGCGGCGCCCGGTTCACCGCGTACAACGCGTTCCGCCGGCTGCCGCTGGACCGGCACCTGGCGGTGTACGCGGCGTACTGGCACCGCGGTTACGCGTGCAGCCCGGCGGCGATCTACGAGAAGGCGAAGGAGCTGGCGCCGGGGATCCGCGGGGTCTGGGTGGTGGAGAACCGCAAGCAGGCGGCGACCCTGCCGGCCGGCGTCCCGTACGTGATCGTCAACACGCCCGCGTACCTGAGGGCGATGGCCACCGCCAAGTACTTCGTGAACAACGTCAACTTCCCGCGGACGATGGCGAAGCGTCCCGGGACGGTACACGTCCAGACCCAGCACGGCACGCCGTTGAAGGCGATGGGCATGGACCTCAGGGACCACCCGGTGGCCGCCGACGGCATGGACTTCGACCGGCTCCGGGAGGCCGTCGACCGCTGGGACTTCCTGGTCTCCTCGAACCCGCACACCAGCGAGCACTTCGCCCGGGCCTTCCCCGGCCGGTACGAGATGCTGGACACCGGCTACCCGCGCAACGACCGGCTGGCCGTCGCCGCGCCGGCCGAGGTGGCCGCGATGCGCGAGCGCTTCGGGCTGGAGCCCGGGCGCACCGCCGTGCTGTACGCGCCGACCCACCGGGAGGCGCGCGGCGGGTACGTGCCGCTGCTGGACGTGCGGGACCTGGCGCGTCGACTCGGTCCCGGGTTCACGCTGCTGGTGCGCACCCACTACTTCCACACCGGCGGTCCGGGCGACCTGGCGGCGGACGAGGGCGCGGCCGAGATCCTGGACGTGTCGGCGCACCCGACCGTGGAGGACCTGTACCTGGCGGCGGACGTCCTGGTCACGGACTACTCGTCGATGATGTTCGACTACGCCGTGCTGGACCGGCCGGTCGTGATCTTCGCGCCGGACTGGGAGGAGTACCGGCGGGACCGCGGCGTCTACTTCGACCTGTTCGAGCAGCCGCCGGGCGCGCTGACCACGGACCCGGACGGTCTGGCGAGCGCCCTGCTGGCCGGGGACCCGGAGCCGGAGGCGCGGGCGGCGTTCCGTCGGCGGTTCTGCCCCTGGGACGACGGCGGGGCGGCGGAACGGGTGGTCCGCCGGGTGTTCCCGACGACCGGCTGAACCCCGCGGAGCCGCCGGCCCGGGCGGGCCGGAAGGCGGCGGGCGGGCCGGAAGGCGGCGGGCGGGCCGGAAGGCGGCGGGCGGGCCGGAAGACGGCGGGCGGGCCGGAAGGCGGCGGGCGGGGCCCGGAGGGATCCGGCGCCCCGCCCGAGCGGCCTCAGCCCTGGCGCGCGGCCAGGAACTCCTCGAACGTCAGCTCGCCGTCGTGGTTGGTGTCCATCTGCTTGATGACGGCCTCGGCCACGGCGATCGAGGTGGTCAGGTCGCCGAGCTCGCGGGCGACCTTGGCGTACTCGGTGGCGGTGATACGGCCGTTGCCGTTCACGTCGAACTTGTCGAACGCCGCGCGGATGGTGTCGACGTCTGCCATGGGTGGCCCCTCCTGAGGACTGATGAACTGCCGATCCCCCGAGCCCGCGATCTGCTGATCCATTGATCTACAGATCTGCTGATCCAGAAGACCTGCTGATGTGCGTTTCCGACGGCCGTACCCTACCCGGCCGTGGTGAGCGCCACGGTCGGCGGGAGTGGACGGGCTCGGGGGTGGGTGTCGTAGTCTGCGGGTCTGATCCCGGCCCGGCCGGGGGAACGACCGCCGTTCGTCGTATCTCAGGCCCGGGCACCTCTCGGGCGTGCTCGTCCAGGGAGGGACCATGCTCGATCTCGTCACCAGGCTGGTGCTGAAACCGCTCGCCCGGGGGATCTGGCGGCCCACCATCGAGGGCATGGAGAACGTACCGCGCAAGGGCGGCGTCATCCTGGCCAGCAATCACCTCTCCTTCATCGACAGCGTGGTGATCCCGCTGACCGCGCCGCGCCGGGTCCACTTCCTGGCCAAGGCCGAGTACTTCACGGGCACCGGGCTCAAGGGCTCGCTGTCCAAGGGCTTCTTCGAGGCGATCGGCGCGGTGCCGGTCGAGCGCGGCACCTACCGGTCGGCGCAGGCCTCGCTGGAGTCCGCGCTGGAGATCCTGGAGGACGGCAAGGCCTTCGGCATCTACCCGGAGGGCACCCGTTCGCTGGACGGCCGCCTCTACCGGGGCAAGACGGGGGTGGCCTGGCTGGCCCTCACCGCCGGTGTCCCGGTGGTTCCGGTGGCCCTGGAGGGTCCGGACCAGATCCTGCCGATCGGCAAGCGGGTCCCGCGCGTCCGGAAGGTCACGGTGCGGTTCGGGGAGCCGCTGCACTTCGACGACCTGCACGGCCAGGCCCGCTCGCTCAAGGCCCGCCGGCAGGTCACCGACGAGGTGATGGCGGCGATCCAGAAGCTCTCCGGCCAGGAGCGCGCGGAGACCTACAACGAGATCCCCAAGGCGGCCTGAACCGGGCCCGCCGGCACCCGTGTCGACCGCAGGGCGGCCACCCCACCGGGTGGCCGCCCTGCGGCGTGCTGCGGGCACCCGGTGGCGTCGGTCGGGCGTGCCGGGCGCCGCGGACGCGTCGGCGGGGCCGTCAGGCGCGGCCGGGGACGGCGGCCGGGGTCCGGTCGTGGCCGGACGCCTGCGGCGCGGCGGCCGGGACCTCGCGGCGGAGCAGCGCGGCGTAGCGGCCGTCCGCCTCCAGGAGCTCGTCGTGGGTGCCGAGTTCGGCGATCCCGCCGCGGTCGAGGACGGCGATCTGGTCCGCGGCGCGGACGGTGGAGAGGCGGTGCGCGATGGTGATCGTGGTGCGGCCCGCCGCCAGGGTGTCGATGGCCTGCTGAACGGCACGCTCGGTGCTGTTGTCGAGGGCGCTGGTGGCCTCGTCGAGGATCAGCACGGGCGGGTTGCGCAGGATGGTGCGGGCCAGCGCGAGCCGCTGCTTCTCGCCGCCCGAGAAGCGGTATCCGCGTTCGCCGACCAGGGTGTCGAAGCCGTCGGGCAGGGCGGCGATGGTGTCGTGGATCTGTGCGGCCCGCGCGGCGGCGGCCAGTTCCTCGTCGGTGGCGTCCGGCTTGGCGAAGCGCAGGTTGTCGGCGACCGAGGCGTGGAAGAGGTAGGTCTCCTGGGAGACCACGCCGACCGCCCGGGACAGGGTGTCGAAGGAGAGCTCGCGGACGTCGACGCCGTCGATGGTGACCCGGCCTCCGGTGACGTCGTAGAGCCGGGGCACCAGGTAGCTGAGGGTGGTCTTGCCGGAGCCGGTCTCGCCGACCACGGCGAGCGAGCTGCCGGCCGGGACCTTCAGTTCGAGGCCGGCCAGCGTGGGCCGCTCCTGGTCCGGGTCGTAGCGGAAGTCGACGCCCTCGAAGCGGACCTCACCGTGGATGGTCTCCAGGGTGACCGGGCGGTCGGGTTCGGCGATCTCCACCGGCAGGTCGAGGTACTCGAAGATGCGCTGGAACAGCGCGAGCGAGGTCTGCACCTGGACGCCGGTGGAGAGCAGGCTGACGGTCGGGCGGAACAGGCCCTGCTGGAGGGAGACGAAGGCGACCAGGGTGCCGACCGAGACGATCGGCGCGCCGCCGGCCGCCGCCAGTCCGGCCGCCCAGTAGATCAGTGCGGGCATGGCCGCCATCACGATCTGGATGGTGTTCATCCGCCAGCGGCCCGCCATCGAGGCGCGCACTTCGAGGTCGGCCAGCCGGTCGGACTGGGCGGTGAACTCGCGGGAGAGCGAGTCGGAGCGGCCCATGGTGCGGCCGAGCAGGATCCCGCTGACCGAGAGCGACTCCTGCACCGCCGAACTCATCGCGGCCAGCTGCTTCTGCCGGTCGCCGGTGATCTTCTTGCGCTCCTGGCCGACCCGGCGGCTGATCCACACGAACAGGGGCAGCAGGACCAGGGAGACCACGGTGAGCCGCCAGTCCAGCGCGGCCATGGCGACCACCGAGGCGATCACGGCGGTGAAGTTGGAGACCAGCGAGGTGGCGGTGGAGGTCACCGTGGACTGCATGCCGCCGATGTCGTTGGCGATCCTGGACTGGACCTCGCCGGTCCGGGTCCGGGTGAAGAAGGCGAGCGACATCCGCTGGAGGTGGCTGTAGACGTCGGTGCGCAGGTCGTGCATGACGCGCTGGCCGACGGTGGTGGAGATCAGCGTCTGCAGCACGTTGAAGATGCTGTTGACGACCGCGGCGGCGACCATGCCGAGCGCGAGCAGGGTGAGCAGCCCGGTGCGGCCCTGCGGGATGGCGGTGTCCAGGACGGCGCGGAGCAGGAACGGCGTGGTCACCGAGACCACGGCGGAGGCCGCCACGAGCAGGCCGACGGTGGTGAGGCGGCCGGAGTACGGGCGGAACAGGCCGAGGATGCGCCGCCACTGGGTCGGCGGGCGGGGTTCGCCCTCGGCGAGGGCGGGCGGGGTCCACTGGGTGCGTTCGGGGCGCACGGGCGCTCCTCCCCGGGTCGGCCGCCGCGCGGGCGCCGCGCACGGGGCGCGCGCCGACGGCGGGTGGGCGGTCGGTCGCCCGCCAGCATAGCGAGTGAGGCTCATAGTTAGCAAAGCTAATAGTGAGACGGCCTCTGCTCCACCCGGCGCACGTGCGGCCCGACCGCTCCGCCCCCGCCGCCGGTCAGGTGGTGCGATAGGTGCGCGCCGCCTTGGAGGAGACCCCGCCGAGCCTGCCGGACGGCAGCACCCGGGCGATCGCGACCGCCAGCTTGTACCGCTTGCTCGGCACCGAGAGCGACCGCCCCCGCGCCAGGTCGCGCATGGCCTCGTCGACGACCCGCTCGGCGGAGAGCCAGCCCCAGGCCGGGATGTTCCCCGTCCCCATGCCGGCCCGCTCGTGGAACTCGGTGCGGGTGAAGCCCGGGCAGAGCGCCATCAGCCGCACGCCGGTGCCCCCGAGGTCGCGCATCACCCCCTGCGTGAAGCTCACCACCCACGCCTTGCTCGCCCCGTAGGTGCCGCGCGGGAGGAAGGCCGCCACCGAGGCGACGTTGACGACCGCGCCGCGACCGCGCTCGCGCATCCCGGGCAGGGCGGCCGTGGTCAGCCGCAGGATCGCCTCGACGTGCACCTTCAGCATGTCCAGCTCATCCTGGAGCGGCACGGTCGAGAACGCGCCGCGGTTGCCGAAGCCGGCGTTGTTCACCAGGAGGTCCACCGGCCGGACCCGGTCGGCGAGCCGGGCCTCGACGGCCGCGATGCCGTCGTCGGTGGCGAGGTCGGCGGTGAGCACCTCCGTCTCGACGCCGAACCTCCCCCTCAGGTCCGCGGCGGAACGTTCCAGTCGCTCGGTGTCCCGGGCCACCAGGACGAGTCGGTAGCCGCTCCGGGCGAGCCGACGGGCGAACGCGGCTCCGATGCCGGCGGTCGCGCCGGTGATCAAGGCAGTGGTGGTCATGCACCCGACCGTACCTACTCACGGGTACCCGGCGGTACCACGGCAGGCCGCGCGGGCATCCCCCCTCCCGGAAACGGTCACGGAGCGTACTGCGGTGGCGGCCGATGGTTCGCACTCGTATCGTCTTTCGAGGGGGGCGCCGCCGGACCAGGCGGTGAAGATCCGATGAGGAGGCACATCTGATGCTTGCTCAGCACCTGACCGGAAGGGCCCCGGCGCCGCTCGCGACCCGGGCCGAACTCGACGCACTCGGTGCGCTGATGGTGGAGGACGAGGCCGTCGTGAGCGACGCGCCCACGTACCGTCCCGAAGCCGCTGCGCTGCTGCTGGTGGGACTCGCACTCCTGCTGTCGCCGAAGCAGCCCAAGGAGAAGACCCGGTAGCCGGAACCACCCGGCCCCCCGGGCCACCCGCGGAGTCTCCCGACCCTACGGCTCACCGGCCCGACCGGAGCCGCGAACCGACGGGCAGGGGCCGCAGGCCATGAGCCCGGGCCCGGCGGAACCTCCGACACGCGGACGCGCCACCGACACGGGGACGCACCGCCGTCACGCGGGCCCGCCGCAGCCCTGAGACACCGCGACACCCCTCAAGGAGAATCACGCACCATGCCAACCGCCGATCTCTCGCTCCGCGACGAGTACGCCGCAGCGGTCGAGCGGCTGGCGGGCCGCACCCTCGACGCCCTCCGGGGCGTCGAGGGTGCGGTCGCGCTCGCCGATCCCGGTACCGGAACCGCGCCGCGTCCGGTCCTCGCCGCCGCCCGGGTGCTCGGGCCGGACCTGCTCGCCCCACGGCTGCTCGGTGCGGCCGGCCCCGACGACGAGGCCGTCCTGCTCCTGGCCGAGGCCCTCCTCGCCTTCCCGCCCGCCGCACTCCCCGCGGGCGCCGCGTCGGCGCCCCCCTCCCCCGGCCTTCCGTCCGGCACCGCCGCCTCCCCCCGGCACGGTCCCGACGGACACGGTCCCGACGGCGGACCGGACGGGCTCGGCCCCGACGCCACGGCGGTCGTCACCGCCTGGCGGGACTGGGCGGCCGGAGCCCTGCTCACCCGGGCCCTGGCGTCCACCGCCGACCTCGCCCGCCTCGCCGCCCCCGGCGTGAACCTGGCCGCGCCGCAGCCGGACCGCGTCCCGCGGCTGGAACCCCACGCCTGGCAGGTCTGGTCGGTCCGGATGGCCCAGCTCTCGTCGCTCGCCCTCCCGGACCTCGACGGCCCCGTCCACGACGCGGCCCGCGCGAACACCCTCGCCCTCGCCCGCGGGGCCGTCCGCTCGATGCTCCGGCGCGACCACCGGGTCGCCGCGCGGCTGGCCCGCTGGCTCGCCTGGGCCGCCGCCGACGGCCGGCCGGTGCCGCTGGAGATCGCCCCCGTCCTGGAACGGATCCAGGTCGTCGGCGACGGCAGCGCCCGCACCGCGCTCGAACTCTCCATCGCGGACGCCCTGCTGAGCGGAGCCACCCCATGACCGACCACCGGATCCTCTCCACCGCGCAGCAGATCGGCTCGCGCGCGATGGCCTGGCTGCACGCCTCCCACGAGATCGGGTTCGGCAAGCTCTCCGACAACATCACCATCGACCTCGCCGACCCCAACAACGCCTACAAGCCGCTCGGTGAGTGTGCGCTGGCCGCCTCGCTCGTCCTGCGCGACGGCGTCACCGGCCCGCACGACGCACGGATCGCGCGCGAGCTGCTCGACTTCGGCTGGGCCCAGCTCCGGGAAGGGAACCTGCTGTACGAACGGCAGTTGCGCCACCTGGTGATGACCGACCCGCTGGAGACGTACGTCCACTTCGCCAGGTCCGGCTACCGGCACCCCCCGATGGACGAGCTGCTGGAGTCGCTCGCCAAGCTCCGCGCCGTCCAGGTCGCCGAGATCCTGCCCAGCCGGCGGCTCGCGGTCGCCAACGCGCGCCGCGTCGTGGGCCTGCGCAACCAGCCCGACGACTGGGCCGCGCTCGCCGCCGGGACCTGGCTCGGCGCCACCCCCGAACCGTGGGCCGTCGACTGGATGACCGGGTACGACATCACCCACACCGTCTTCCACATCACCGACTGGGGCGCCCGGCCCGAGAACCTGCCCGAACCGATGCGCGACTACGTCCGCGCCTGGCTGCCCGCCTGGGTCGACATCTGGCTGGAGGTCGGCCAGTGGGACCTCGTCGGGGAACTGCTCGTGGTCGACTCCTGCATCGGCGAACCGGTCACCGGGGCACAGGGCTGGGAGGCGCTCGCCGCCGTCCAGCGCGAGGACGGCCTGATCCCGCGCGACAACTCCGAACCGGTCTCGGACGACCCCGAACAGGCCTTCCGCGACCACGAGCACACCGCCGTCGTCGCGGTGGTGGCCGGTACCGTCACGCTGTCGCGCGCGCTCGGCGGCGCCGCGGTCGCGGCCTGAACGCGATGCCCGGCCCGGACGCGGTGGCAGGCCCGGACGCGACGGCAGGCCCGGACCCGGCCTCCCGGCGGGCGGCAGGCCGTCCGGGCCCGTCCGCCGGCACCGGCGCGGTGGACGGCCGCGGTGGCGTCACGGACGCCCGGGGCCGCGAGGCGGCGGACGGCGAGGACAGCTCCGACGGTCCGGGCGCCGCGCAGGCCGCCGCGCTCGTCCGGGCCGCCGCGCCGCACGCCACCGCCGTCACCCTGGCCGTGGCGCGCGGAGACCGGACCGCCGTGCACTGCCACGGCCGGACCGCCGTCGACGGGGAACCCTGCACACCCGACACCGTCTTCGAACTCGGCTCCGTCACCAAGACGTTCACCGCCCTGCTGCTCGCCGTGATGGCCGAGCGCGGTGAACTCGCCCTGGACGACCCGATGGAGCGGCACCTCCCGCCGAACTGGCAGGCGCCCGAAGTCCGTCGGGGCGGCCCGATCAGGTTGTTGCACCTCGCCACCCACACCTCCGGCCTGCCCAGGCTCCCGCCCGGACTGCTCGCGACCGCCCTCCCCGCCTGGACCGCCAACCCGTACGCCGGCTACGACGAACGGCTGCTGCGCGCCGGTCTGGCCCGAACCACCGTGCGCCACCGACCCGGTGAGCGGTACGGCTACTCCAACTTCGGCGTCGGGCTGCTCGGCCGGCTGCTCGCCGAGACCGGCCGCACCGGCTACGCCGAGTTGCTCGCCGACCGCGTCTCCCTCCCCCTCGGCCTGCGCGCCACCACCTGCTCCCCCGACGCCCCGCACCGCGCCACCGGCCACCGGCGCGGCCACCCGCTGCCGCCCTGGCGCATCCCCGGCCTGCCGGGCGCCGGAGCCGTCCGCGCCAGCGGCACCGACCTGCTGCACTACCTCCGCGCCCACCTCGCCCCGGAAACCGACGCGTTGGGGCGCGCCCTGCGCGAGGTCCGGCGCCCGCGGCTGCGCCTGCCGCGCTCGGCCGACCGGCTCGGGCTGGTCTGGAACTGCCGGACGACCGCGGACGGGCGCGACCTCCTGTTCCACTCCGGCGCCACCCGCGGGTTCACCGCACTGGTCGGCTTCTGCCCCCAGACCGCGACGGCGGTCGCCGCCCTCACCAACACCGGTCCGTCGCTCGACGGGCGCTTCGTGCAGGCGGCCTACGACAGCCTGAAGCAGCTCGCGGAGCCGACGGGTTGACCGAGGCCGCGGACGCTGCGTGCCCGCCGTCCGGGCCGGACGGCGGGCACGGGGGTCACTGCTGCTCGGACCGGGCCGCCGTGTCGGCCTCGCCACCGGCCCCGACGGGGCGCAGACGGGAGGCGGCGGTGGCCGCGAGCTGCGGGGCGAGGCGCGCGACGTCACGGGAACCGACCGCGGCGATCAGGGCCGGCAGCATCCAGCGGACCGGCTGCATGCCGCGGAGCCACGCCTGGGCGTAGACGTGCGCGGAACGCCGGGCGATGCCGGCGACCAGGCGGTCCACGGCCGGGTCGAGCGGGTAGGTCTTGTTGGCCGGCCACGGCAGGCGGTCCCGCATCTGCCGCAGGACGGCGTCCTCGTCGGCGCCGCGCACCATGTCCGTGTCGGTCCAGCTCAGGTAGCCGACACCGACCTTGACGCCCTGGTGGGCGACCTCGGCACGGATCGCGTGGGCGAACGCCTCGACCCCGGACTTGCTGGCGCAGTACGCGCTCATCAGCGGCGCCGGAGTGAGCGCGGCCAGCGAGGCGATCTGCAGCAGGTAGCCGCGGCTCTCGGTGAGGGCGGGGAGGAAGGCCCGGGCGGTGGCCACGCTGCCGAGCAGGTTCACCTCGATGACCCGGCTGAACGCCCGGTGGTCGCTGTCCAGCAGCGGGCCCCCGATGGCGATGCCGGCGTTGGCCACGACCGTGTCGATCCGGCCGTAGTGCTCCTTGATCCGGCCGGCGACCTCGGTGAGCGCGTCGACGTCGGTGACGTCGGCCTCCCAGGCGGTGGCGGACGGGCCGCACTGCGCGGCGACCGCCTTGAGTTCGGCCGGCTCCAGGCCGACCAGCGCGACCCTCGCCCCGCGCCGGGCGAGCGTGCGGGCGAGGGCGGCGCCCACACCTCGGGCGGCTCCGGTGACGACGGCGACCTGGGCGGAGAGCGGCGGGGTGGCGGTCATGCGGCGGCGGTCCTCTCAGGGGTGGCGGTACCGGTGACGGACGGGGAGCCGGCGGGCCCGGAGGGCGCAGCGGCCCCGGCGGGCAGGCCGGTTGCCCGCCCGGCGGCCGCGCCGGGCAGATGGGCGACGGCGAGCCGGTCGATCTCGTCGGCCACCTCGGCCGGCCGCTCGATCGGCGCCATGTGACCGACGCCGGGCAGCAGGAGCAGCCCCTGCGGGTCGGCGAGCGCGGCGACGATCCGGTGCGCGTGCACCGGCGGGGTGAGGCGGTCGTCGGTGCCGACCACGACCGCCGTCGGCACGGTGAGCCGGGCCAGTCCGGCACGGACGTCCAGCCGGTCCAGCACCAGGGCCCAGTTGGCCCGGACCGCGGTCGGGCAGGCGTGCACGATCCGGGCCGTCACCTCGACCCGGTCGGCGGGCGAACCGGCGCCCATTGTGCCGTACTTGAGGCCGGCCCGGGTGACCGGACCGATCGGCCCGAGCGGCAGCCGGGAGCGCAGGATCCGGCGGTGCAGGAAGCGCCGCAGCCCCGGGGAGCGCACCGCGTCCGGGACGACGCGCAGATCGGCGACCAGGTCGGACGAGCCGGTCGAGATCAGTACGGCGGCGGCCGTCCGCTCGGCGACCTCGGGCCGGCCGGCGGCGGCCATCACGGTCATGCCGCCCATGCTGTGGCCGGCCAGGACGGCACGCTCCCCCGCCGGGACGGTCCGGTCGAGCACGGCGGAGAGGTCCTCGGCGAGCGCGCGGGTGGAGTAGCGGGCCCTGCTGGGCGGGACCTCGCTGCGGCCGTGGCCGCGCTGGTCGTAGGCGACGACCCGGTACCGGTCCGCGAGCCGGTGGATCACCGGGGCCCAGAAGCGGGTCGAGCAGGTCCAGCCGTGGGCGAGCACGACGGTGGGCGCACCGGGCTGTCCGTACACCTCGACGTGCAGCCGGGTGCCGTCGGCCGAGCGGACGTCCACCTCCTCCGTCGGGGCGGGCGGCACGCAGTCGGCGGGAATCGTCGGGCGGCTCATACCAGGACCTCCTCGGCCTCGGTGGTGGTCGTGCCGCCGGCGGCGTCGCGGCGGTGGATCAGCTCGTACTCGGTGAGGTCGACCCGGCGGGTCGCGCGGCGGAAGGAGCTGGTGGAGGCGGGCCAGAGCACCGTGTTCCTGCCGCTCTTGTCCAGGTACCAGCTGCGGCAACCGCCGGTGGTCCACACGGTGCGGTCCATCCGGTGCTGGAGTTCGAGGTTCCAGCGGCGCTGGGCCCGGGCGGTCGGCTGCATGGCGGCGGCACCGGTCGAGCGGAGCGTGGTCAACGCGTCGATCAGGTAGTTGAGCTGGGACTCGATCATCAGGATCATCGAGCTGTTGCCGAGACCGGTGTTGGGGCCGATGACGAAGAAGAGGTTCGGGAAGCCGTGGACGGTGGAGCCGCGCAGCGCCTCCGCCCCGTCCTTCCACTCGTCGGCCAGGCTGGTGCCGGCGGCGCCGAACACCCGGGCCGCCACGGGGATGTCGGTGACGTGGAAGCCGGTGCCGAAGACGATGGCGTCCACCTCGTGCTCGCTGCCGTCCGCCGCGACCAGGGTCGATCCGCGCACCTCGCCGAGTCCGGAGGAGACCACCTCGGTGTTGGCCGCGGCGAGCGCCGGGTAGTAGGTGTTGCTGAGCAGGATGCGCTTGCAGCCGATCCGGTAGTCGGGGGTGAGCCTGGCGCGCAGGGCGGGGTCGGCGACGCCGTCGGCGAGGTGCCGCTCGGCGAGCCGCTGGACCACCTTGAGCAGGCCGGGCCGCCGGACGAAGGCGTCGACCTGGACCTCGCGGAGGGCGAAGAGGACGCCGCGGCGGAGCTTCGCGGTGGCCGGCAGCCGGCCGTGCAGCCACTTCTCCAGCCGGGTGATCTCGCGGTCGCGGCGCGGCAGGACCCAGGCCGGGGTGCGCTGGAAGACCGTCAGGCTGCCGACCTGCGGCTGGATCGCGGGGATGATCTGTGCGGCGGAGGCCCCGGTGCCGACCATCGCGACGCGCTGCCCGGCGAGCCGGTAGTCGTGGTCCCAGCGGGAGGAGTGGAAGACCTTGCCGGGGAAGGTGTCCAGGCCGGGCAGGTCCGGGATCTGCGGGTCGGCGAGCGGTCCGGCGGCGGCGACGACGGCGTCGGCGGTCCACCGGCCGGCCGTGGTGACGATCCGCCAGTGGGCCCGCTCGTCGTCCCAGCGGGCTTCGGTGACCTCGGTGCAGAACCGCAGGTGCGGGCGGAGACCGAAGACGTCGGTGACCTTCTCCAGGTACGCGCGGATGTCCGGCTGGCCGGAGAAGCTGCGCGGCCATTCGGCGTTGGGGGCGAAGGAGAAGGAGTAGAGGTGGGACGGGACGTCGCAGGCGCAGCCGGGGTAGCTGTTGTCGCGCCACGTCCCGCCGACCGAGTCGGCGCGCTCCAGGATGACGAAGTCGGTGATGCCGGCACGGCGCAGCCGGACGCCGGCGCCGAGGCCCCCGAAGCCCGACCCGATGACGGCGACGCGGACGTGGGGGACGGGGGACTCCTCGACCGGGCCGGCCCCGTCGGTCACGCCGGTCTCGGCGGTCACACCTGCCTCGTCGGTCGCACCGGTCGCACCGGTCGCGCCGGTCGCACCGGTCGCACCGGGGCGGGGGCGCTTGCTGCTGGATGCCATGCGGCGTCCTCCTGGGAGTGGGGCCGTGAGGGTACGTGCTGCCACTGCTCGGCGGGGCGCCGGGTCGCGTCGGTCGTTCCACGCGGACCTCGGGCGCCGATCGAGCCAACCATGCCAGCAATCACTGGCACGATTGGCAGGGTAGCCCTTGCTGACAGTTGATGGAAGAAGCGCGACCGTCCCGGTTCGGCGACCGCCCGTCCTATGCTGATCGCCGTGGACAAGGTCAGCGCAGCCGCCGAGGACAGACAACGCGAGTTCCGGGTGGAGGAACTCGCCAAGGCCGCCGGCATCACCACCCGCACCCTGCGCTTCTACCGGGAGCGCAAGCTCCTCCAGCCGCCGCGCCGGGAGGGCCGGATCGCCTGGTACGGGGAGACCCACCTGGCCCGCCTGCGCATGATCGCCGAGCTGCTGGAGCGCGGCCACACCCTGGGTGGCATCGCCGAACTGATCGGCGCCGGGGAGAGCGGCCGCGACGTGGCCGAGCTGATCGGCCTGGAGGCGGCCATCGTCGCCCCCTGGTCGGACGAGGCGCCGGTGCACCTCGGCTGGGACGAACTGGGGGCGGCCTTCGGGGACCAGCTCACCGAGGAGAACACCGCCGAGGCCGTCGCCCAGGGATTCGTCACCGTCCGGGAGGACGGGATCACCCACGTCAGCCGGCGGCTGATGGACGCCACGACGGCCCTGGTCGCGGAGGGCGTACCGCTCTCCGTCGTCCTGGAGTCCAGCCGGCGGACCCAGGAGCACGTGACCGCGATAGCCGAGATCTTCACCTCGCTGGTCCGCGAGCACTTCCTGGGCGCACTCACCGACGAAGCGCCACTGCCTCCGGGCGAGGCCGCCCGGCTGACCGAACAGATCCTCCGGATCCGCCCGCTGGCCCGGACGGTCACCGACGCCCAGTTCGCGCTCGCGATGGACCGGCGGGTGCACGCCGAGTACGAGGGGCTGCTGCGGCAGCGGCTGGAGAAGCAGGAGGACGACTGACGGCCTGCGGGTTCCGCGCGCCGGCGTCCGACCGCCGCCCGAGCGCCGTCCGAGCGCCGTCCGCCCTCGATCCTCCCGCAGCGCGCCCGCCGTGCGCCCTCCGTCACCGGACGTGACCCTCCGGCGGCGTAGCGAACCGCTTCCCCGGGCAGGGATGGGGCGCCTCGCCGCCTGCCGGAACGGAGTCGCCCGATGCCCGATGCCGCCGCTCGCTCCCTCCCCCGCCGCTCCCTGTTCGCCCTCGCCTCCGGACTCGCCCTCGCGGCCTGTGGATCCGGCGGGGGCGGCGGGTCCGGCGGGGGCGGAACCGGCCCGTCGCCCGGACCGGCCGGGCCGAGCGCCTCCGGCCCGTCGGGCGGCGCTCCCCGGGTCGTCCGGCACGCGCGCGGCGAGAGCACCGTCCCGGCCCGTGCCGCCCGCGTCGTCGTGCTGGACACCGACGCCCTCGACTCGGTCGTCACCCTCGGCCTCACCCCGGTCGGCGCCACCACCGTGGCCGCCGGCGCGCCGCTCTCCGCCTACCTGCCCGCCGACCGGCTGACCGGCGTCAGGACCGTCGGCACCATCGGCGCGCCCAACCTGGAGGCGATCGTCGCCCTGCGGCCCGACCTCATCCTCAGCAACCAGGTCCGCGACGACAAGCGCTACGACGAGCTGTCCAAGATCGCACCGACCGTGCTGAGCGCGACCACCGGCCCCGCGTGGAAGGAGAACGCCCGGCTGCACGCCGAAGCACTCGGCCGGCAGGCGGAGGCCTCCGCCGTGGAGGAGAGCTACCGGACGAAGGTGCGCGAGCTGGTCACCGCGCTCGGCGGCCCGACGAAGGCAGCCGCGCTCAAGGTCGCGATGGCGCGCTTCCTGGCCGGCGCCCCCACCCGGCTCTACCTCAACGACACCTTCGTCGGCTCGCTGTTCAAGGACATCGGCGTCGGCCGCCCCGCCGACCAGGACAAGCCCGGCTTCTCGATCGAGATCAGCCCCGAACAGGTCGACAAGGCGGCGGCCGACGTCATCTTCTACTCCGTCTACGGGGACCAGGCCAAGTCCGACCACGGGAAGATCGTCTCGGGTTCGCTCTGGAGCGGCCTCGCCGCGGTGCGCAACGGGAAGGTCTACCAGGTCGACGACAACCTGTGGATGCTCGGCATCGGCTACACCGGCGCGGGCCTGGTCCTCGACCAGATCCGCCGGAGCCTGACGGCCTGACGAGGCCGTCCGTGCGGCTGCGGCCCCGGGGCCCCGCACCGGGCGTGGGACCAGGGCTGCGACGGTCGACGAACGGCTGCGAAAACCAGGGTGTCCGCGCAGCCTTACGGGCCTACCATCCGATCATGATCGAAGGTAAGGCCGTAAGGCTGCGCGCCCTGCGCGCGGAGGACGCGGAGCACCAGCTCCGGTGGCGCAACGACCCGGAGGTGGTGCGCTGGGCGGCGGCCGGGGACCCGCTGTTCGGGCCGACCACCGCCGAGGCGCTGGCGGACCGCTTCGGCCGGATCCTGCGGCTGAACCCGCGCGAGGCCGCCATGTTCACCGTCGAGGAGACGGCCGGTGGCCGTGCCATCGGCCTGGTCGACTACCGGGGCCTCGACCCGTACGAGGGGGTCGCCGAGGTCGGGATCGCCATCGGTGAACAGGAGTTCTGGGGACGCGGGTACGGCTCGGAGGCGCTGGGGCTGCTGGTGGACCACCTGTTCGGTGCCTACCCGCTGCACCGGATGGAGCTGGACACCTGGAGCGGCAACGAGCGCGCCGCCCGGTCGTTCACCCGCCTCGGCTTCCGCGAGGAGGGACGCCGCCGCGGTGCGGTGCTGCTGGGCGGCGAGCGGTACGACCGGCTGCTGTTCGGCATGCTCCGGGCCGAGTGGGAGGAACGGCGCCGTCAGGGCGCCTCCGACGACCGGGGTTCGAGGAGCGCCACCGTGAGGTAGGGCTCGCCCGGCCCCGGCGGCGGGGGCGCCCAGGACGGGTTGGCGAAGGTGTGCAGCCGCCCCTCGGTGAGGGCGAACCGGGGCAGGCTCACACCGAACTCGACGGCGAGGGCGGCGAGGACCTCGCACTCGCCCTGCCGCCCGTGCCGGTCCGGACCGAAGTGCCCGTCCGGGTCGAGCGCCGCCGGGACCGCCTCCCGCCCGGTGCGGTCGACGGCCGTCCCCCGGGCGGTGAACGCGTAACGCTCCTCCCCGCCCCCGGCCACCGACAGGTGGAAGAACCGCTCCTGCGGCGCGACGAAGACCGCGACCACGCGCCCCCCGGTCCGGCCCGAGACGGCTGCGGCCGGGGAGGTGAAGCGATCCACGTCGAACCGGGACGGTCGCAGGTCGAAGGCGAAGCTCCAGGGAGTGGCGGCGTCACCCGCGCGGCCGACCACGGCGGGCTCCGACCCGTCCAACGCCACGAACCCGCCGCCCGCCGGTCGACGGACGGCGGGCTCCCGGCGGCTCGTCGGCGGATCGAGCCGAGCGGCCTCGTCCGCGGCGACGACGACGGGCAGCGCGTCCGGCGCGACGCCCTCGACCAGCACGAAGCGGTAGGGCTCGGGACGCCCGCCCGACGTCGGCTCCGCCGCCAGCCAGGCGAGCCCGTCGGCCTCCTCCGGCAGGTCCGCCCCGTCCGGCCCGTCCGCTGCCGCGACCGGCGTCGGCCGGGGTACGGCTGCGCCGCCCCTCGGTACGCCCAGGAGCTCGTGACCGCGCTCCGGGGTGAGCAGCGGTCCGAGCAGCGGGTCGGCGAGCAGCCCGACGGGCGCGAGGTGGTCCGGCGCGACCGGCGTCCACTGCGGCAGTGCCGCGCGCAGCGTCCGCCAGGCGGCCTCCGTCCCGCCCCAGCGGGCCTGTTCCCGCGCTCGCTCGACGGCCTCGCCGAACGGACCGGGCGCGGTGTAGCGGAAGGTGCGCTCCCGGACCTGCCGGAGCACCGCGTCGGCTTCGCCCCGCAGGCCCTCGGCGAGGATCCCGGTCAGGCGCCCCCAGGACGCGTCGTCGCGGCCCGACCGCACATGGTCGGCCGCGAGGACCGCCACCACCTCACCGAGGAGCCGGGAATCGTGCGGCAGCGCGCCGAACGCCCCGTGGCCCGACGGTCCCCGGAGCCGGCGCAGCTGGCCGTACAGCCCGACGGCGCGCGGCCGACCGAACTCGGCGGCCTCGGCCAGCGCCGCCTCCGCCCGTTCGGACGCCCCGGCCAGCGCGTCCAGCCGAGCCGCCTCGACCCGGGCGTCCTGCTCACGGGTGGTGGCGTTGCGGAACGCCTCGCCGTGGTCACTCGTCGCGGACCGGTGGAACTCCCGGTACATCGCCTCCATGAACGCGCGGAACGAGCCGAACCGCTCCGGCGGGGCCGCCCGCCACGAGGCGAAGGAGTACGCCGCCCACTCCCCGTCGGCGTCCCGGTCCTCCGGATCGAGCAGGACGAGCACCAGGTCGGACTCGACGTCCAGTTGGAGGGCACGCTCCCACATCCCCGCCAGCCCGTCCTCCCCCCAGTACTCGCTGATCGCGTGGCCGTCCAGGTGCCAGCGCGCCTCGTCGGTGCCGGCGAGGCGGTAGACGAAGCCCCCCGCGTGCCGCCACCCGTCGCTGACGGCGAGGAACTCCCGGTACGACGGCGGCAGCGCGCAGCCCAGCTCCTCCTCCATCGCCGCGATGCGCTCCTCCGGCGCCGGGTCGAAGCCCAGCCGGTGCGGGCGCCCGGCGTCCTCCCCGCCGGGCTGACGGCCCGTCGGGTCGGTGTGCACGTCGGCCCACTCCTCGCTCCAACGGGTGAGGAAGAGCCGCCAGTCGAAGGTCTGCTCGGTCATGGTCGCGATCCTTGCACGCACCACCGACAGATCCCTTGGACGCCGGGAACGGTCCCGTCCGGCAGCCCTCCGCACCCGTCCGCGCCGACGCGGCCGACGGCTTCCCCGGGAACCTGGCGGCCGACCGGCGCGCCGACAACGACGGCCCCGACCGGTACCGCCCGGCACGACGGGTCCGGTTCGCCGTCGACCGCCGCGGATCGGGGGCCCTCAGCAGCAGCGACCGGCCGCTCCGCGCAGGACCGGCCGGAGGCTCCCGCACCGCTACCGCACCAGGAGTTCTTCCTTCGGTCACCGCCTCGTACGGGTCGGGCCGGCCGTCCACGACCCCACCACCGGCCGGTCGGGGCCGAGGCCGTCGCGCTCCGGCGGGGGCCCCACGACCGGCTCCGACCACGGCCCTCGACACACCCCCGCACCGTGGACCGCCCCGCCTCCGGCGGTCAGACTGCCACCATGGCCGATCTCCGCATCCTCACCCCCGCCGACCCTGCCGACTGGCCGGTCTGGCGGGACGCCCGGCTCGCAGCGCTGGCCGACGCCCCGCACGCCTTCCGGGTGCGGTCCGCCGACTGGCACCACGGTGGAGAGGCACGGTGGCGCGCCCGGCGGGCTGCTCCCCGACGGCGTCACCCGGGAGCTCGTGATGGCCAAACGGCTCCGGACCGCGTAGCACAACCCCCGTGCCGCGCCTGCGGATCGCCATGTGCGCCGGAGGCGGGAGCCGCGTAGAGTCCGCGACCATGGCTGAGACGACAATTCCGATCCTGCCCTGCCAGACCCTCCCGCCCGTGCTGGAGTTCTACACCGCCCTCGGCTTCGAGGTGACCTTCCAACAGAAGAGCCCCAACCCCTATGCCGTCGTCGTACGCGGCGGCGTCCAGCTGCACTTCTTCGGCATGAAGCGGTACGACCCGGCCGCCTCCCACAGCACCTGCCTGGTCTGCACCGACGACGTGGACGAGCTGCACGGCGCCTTCCGGGCGGGCCTCAAGTCCGCCTACGGCCGGGTACCGATCCGGGGCCTGCCGCGGATCGGCCCGGTCGGCGACACGTCGCACGGGGTCCGGCAGTTCCTGATGACCGACCCGGGCGGCAACTGCCTGCGGATCGTGCAGCCGATCGATGACGACCAGAGCCACCGCCCCTCCCCCGAAGAGCCGTTCGCCAAGGCGCTGTACCACGCGGCCCTGCTCGCCGACTCCAAGGAGGACCTGACCGCGGCCGCACGGATCCTGGACCGGGCCCTGGAGAAGGAGGACGAACAGCCCCCGCCCGCCACGCTGTTCCGCCTCCTCGTGCTGCGCACCGACCTGGCCCACCGCACGGCGGACACCGCGGCCGCCGCCGGCCTCACCGCCCGGGCCCGGGCCGCTGCCGCCGAACTCACCGACGAAGAGAAGGAGTTGCTCGACGACGACTTCAGGCGCCTCGAACAGCTCGCTCCCTGAGGTTCCGCGAACCGGTCAGAGCGAGCGCTTCAGCAGGGCGAGCAGTGCCGCCCAGTGCCGGGCGTCGGCCTCGGGCCGGTAGGAGGCGGTGTCGGACTGGGTGAAGCCGTGCGGCGCGCCCTCGTAGACCTCGCAGGTGTGGCGGACACCGGCTTCGGTGAGCGCCTTCGCCAGCAGGTCGATCTGCTCCACCGGCAGTGACTCGTCCTGGTCGGCGTGGCCGAAGTACAGCTCGGCGCGGACCAGTCCGGCGAGCAGGTGCGGGCTGTCCGGCTCCGCCGTGGCGAGCAGGCCCCCGTGGAAGCCGGCCGCCGCCGCCACCCGCTCGGGGCGGGCGGCGGCGGTCTGCAGCGCGAGCTTCGCGCCCAGGCAGTAGCCCGTGATGCCGACCGGCCCGTCCGTCGCCGCCGGCGATTCGGCGAGCCACCGCAGGTAGGCGTCGGCGTCTCGGGCGAAGAGTTCCGCGGTCAGCGAGTCCATCATCGGGCCGAGGCGCTCGAAGAGCGTCGGGTCGGTCCGGGTGCTGATCAGCTCGGGCGGCTCGGGCAGTCGGACGAGCGGCGCGCGCCCGAGCCGGTAGAACACGTTGGGCACCAGCACGGTGTACCCCTCGGCGGCGAGCCGGTCCGCCATCGCCTCCAGGACGGGCCGCAGCCCGAACGCGTTCATGTACAGCAGGACGCCCGGATGGGCCTGCCCGTCGTCGGGGTGGGAGAGGTAGGCGTCGGCGACGCCGTCGGCGGTCGGGACGTCAACGGAGCTGCTGCGCACGGCGATCGTCGTCACGTTCGGTTCTCCTCGGCTCTCGGCGGTCCGGCCCGCAGAGTATCGGGGACCCGGGACGATTCGTCCACGCAGTTACCGACCTGTCGCCGACCCGCCACCGGACACCGGCGTCGGGCCGCAGGTGGCCGCCCGCGCACGCAGCAGGA
Organism: Streptomyces sp. BE303; assembly: GCF_036290945.1. Classification (NCBI taxonomy): domain Bacteria; kingdom Bacillati; phylum Actinomycetota; class Actinomycetes; order Kitasatosporales; family Streptomycetaceae; genus Streptomyces; species Streptomyces sp. BE303. Next base: position 57,541 of record NZ_JAQYWZ010000773.1, on the reverse strand, counting down.
CTCCGGCCCCGCGGTCACGGGCAGGCGGGTTCAGGACGCCCAGCCGCGGGTGCAGAGGACGAGGCGGTATCCGTCGGGATCGGTGACGGTGACCCCGAACTCGTCCCAGTAGGGGTTGTGGGCGGGGACGACGGTGCCGCCGTGGGACCGGAGGCGGTCGAGGAGGGCGGGCTCCACCGGCGCACCGAGGTAGACGACGAACAGGTCGTCGACGGTGGGGGTCGGCTCCACCGGGTGGTCGGGGTCACGGGTGAGCTCGAAGTGCCAGCCGCCACCGGACGGCCCGACCATCAGGAGGTCGTGCTCACCGGCGACCCGCTCGGTGCTGCGCCACAGGACGGCGAGGCCGAGGCCCTCGACGTAGAAGCGCTCGGCGGCGGCGAGGTCCCCGGACGGGCGGGCGACGCGGACGTGGGTGGTGGAGTCGATCATGTGCGGGAGCGTACCCGCCGCGCCGCAGGGCTCGTCAGAGTCTGCGCAGCCGTTCCTCGTCGGAGGTGCGCGGGCAGGTGAGGCAGGCGTTGCCGGGCTCGATCGCGTAGTAGAGGCAGCAGCCGAGACGGGTGCGGGTGTGATGGGCCCGACCGTCGGCGCCCCGCAGGAGGCGGAAGTCGGCGGCGCCGGGGAGCGGTTCGGTCCGGCCGGGCAGGACGGCCCCGGCCGCCGCCACCGCGGTGGCCTCGCCCGGGCCGATGCCCACGGGGGCGACGACCGCGGGGGCGACGACCGCAGGAACGACGTCCGCGGGGGCGGCCGCAGAGCCCGCCTCGGAGACGGGGTGCCCGGACAGCGAGTGCCCGGAAGCGGCGGGATCCGCAGCGACGACCCCGGTCGGGGGCTCCGCGTCGAGCATGCGCCCGAGGTACCAGATCGCCGAGGCGAGGTCGTCGGTGACCATGCCCCACAGGGCCCTGGTGCCGCGCCGGGTGGGAGCGGCGAAGGCGGCGAGCAGCGGTTCGACGTGGCCGACGACGGCGGCCCGCAGTTCCGCGCGGAGCTCGTCCTCTCCCTCAAGGGTCACGTGGGCGCGCGGCCTGAGGACCAGGTCTCCGGTGGGAGCGTGCAGCCAGAGGTCCGTGCCGCCGATCGACGGCACCCGGCGGGCCAGCTGCCAGGGCCCGGCGATCAGCACGCAGACCGACCAGAGGTAGTGGTGCAGCAGCCGGGAGGCGGCCACGTGCGGACGCGGGGCCGTGGCGCCGCGCTCGGCGGCGAGCGGGGCGATCCGGGCGGCCTCACCGTCGAGCGCGTCGGCGAGGGCGGCCGGATCGGTCCCCAGCTCGGCGGCCGAGTACCAGCCCTGGGCGCGGGCCGGGGTGGGTTCGCCGGCTGCGAGCAGCCGGACCCGGAGCGCAGGGCAGAGGTTCAACAGCCTTTGGTAGGCGGCGTCCAGCGGGTTCCGGGCGCAGGCGATGGCGGCAGGCGCGGATGTCCCCGAGAAGATCATCGGCACTCCCGAGATCGCTTTAGGTGAGGCTAACCTTATAGGCACTCAGCAGCACGTTCGCGCCACCCCGGGCCGAGGTGCGCGGTATGGACCGACCTGATCAGGATTTGACGCGATTAGGCTTACCTAACCTAATATCTCGCCCCGTGCCCACCACCGATCCGCAGGCGTCCGCTCGCGAGGCTCCGGCGGCGCCGCGCCCCCTGCCGGCCCGGCTTCCGCTGCCGCCGGCCGCCGGGCCCTGCACGCTCCTGCCGGACGTCGCACCCGGCTTCGCACCGGGCTCACGGACTGCTCCTCCCACCACGGCACTCTCCGTCGTGACGAGACCTCAGCACGGCAGCCGGGCGCGCATCATGACGGTGGTTCGCGCTCCTCGGGCGCCCCTCGACCCGGCGACCGGTACCGCGCCCGGCCGGGACCGGCGGGATCCTGCCGAACCGGGGCACCCCGCTCCGGAGGACCTGGACTCCTGACGGCGAAGTGTCCACCATGCCGGGACGAGGCCAGGACGTCCGGCGGCGGCGTCCGGGTCGCCGGGGCGGTGCGCGGCGACCTCCCCGAGGCCACGGACATCGGCATCGGCATCGGCTCGACCGAGTACCGCACCTCCGGCCGGGGCCGGACGACATCGCGCCCACCCCGCCGCCCGCTCCCCACCAACCGGAGAGGACCCCGCGTCGCCATGCGGCTCTACCTGCTCGCCCTCAACCCCACCGACTCGGTGACCCTGGGATTCCTCCCGGCCGCCGACCGGCTCGGGCTCCCCGTCACCGTGCTCACGGACCGGGCCGAACCCCACCGGCTCGCCTACGAAGACCTGGAGTGCGCCACCGAGGTGCTGGAGTGCGAGGTCCGGGACTTCCGCGAGGTGGTGGGGCTGATCTCCCGGCACCGGTCGTCCGACCCGGCCGACCCGGCCGACGCCTCCGGCGGCCCGGACGCGGCGTTCGCGGTCTTCAGCAACAGCGACCACCTGCAGACCCAGACCGCCCTGGTCGCCGAGTACTTCGGGCTGCCGGCCAAGGACTGGAAGGCCACGCTCCGGGCCAAGAACAAGGGCGAGCTGCGGCGCCACCTCGCCGCCGCCGGCCTGGACACCGTTCGTTCGGTCGAACTCGCCCCCGGCCAGGACCCGTCCGGCCTGGGCGAGTTGGATCTGCCCTTCCCCCTGGTCGTCAAGCCGCGCGAGGGGGTCGCCAGCGAGGACGTCTCGCTGGTCGCCGACGGCGACGAGCTGGTGCGGCGCTGCGAGGAGGTCCGGCGCCGCCGGACGGACGCGGCCCTGGTCGTCGAAGAGTTCCTGGACGGGCAGCTGTGCACGCTGGAGACGCTCGGCGACGGACGGCGTCGGCACGTCCTCGGCGGGTTCCGGACGAGGATCTCCCCTCCCCCGCACTTCGTCGAGGAGATGCTGGAGTTCGTGCCCGCGCACCCGCCGGCCGTGGTCGCCCAGGTACTCGCCCAGCTCGACGCCCTCGGTGTCGGCCTCGGCGCCTGCCACACCGAGTTCGTCGTCCAGCCGGACGGACGCGCCCGTATCATCGAGGTCAACTACCGTGCCATCGGGGACCACTGCGATCTCATGCTGGCCGAGCTCCTCGGCATCCCCCTGTTCGAACACATCCTCGCCGTCCACCTCGGCCGTGAACTCCCCGCCGACCTCGGTGAGCAGTGCGCCGCCACCGCCCTGCGCGGCCGCAACGAACCGGTCTGCGCCGACCGCGCCGGCACCCTCACCGCCGCGCCCGGGCCGTCCGACGAGCGGCGGGACGGCGTCCGGCTCGCCTACCGACCGCTGCGCGCGGTCGGCGAGCGGCACGAGCACTACCGCACCAACCGGGACTACCTGGGCGTGATCTGGGCGATCGGCCCCGACCGGGCCGCCGTCGACACCGCCGTGGCCCGCTTCGTGGCCGCCAACCGCTGGGAGATCACCCCGTGAGCGAGCTCCCCCCGCACGAGGCCGCCGCAGCCGGACGCCACCCGCACGCCCACGGCGCGCCCGGGCACCGTTCCACCGGGCACCGTGCGGCCGACCGCCCCGGGCCTGCCCGTCCCGCAGACGCCGACCTGCCGGTCGCCGACCGGCTCGCCCTCCGGGTGCTCTCCGCGCTGCTGCGCGAGGACGTGCTCGGGCTCCGCACCCACGGCGCGGTGGAGCACCGCGCGGACGGCCCGTGGCTGGTGGCCTCCCGGCCCGCCGAGCCTCAAGCCCAACAGGCCCCACAAGACCCACAGGCGCCTCCGGCCGTCCTGGCCGTGCCGGTCACCGCCGAGGGCTTCCAGAGCGAGTACGCGGCCAGACTGCCCCTGCTCTCCCTCGACGGCCGCCCGATCGACGGGCTGGCGGACATCCTGGCCGCGCTCTCCGACCTCGCCGGCGCCGAGGACCGGCCCGGCTGGGCCGCCTTCGCCGAGGAGTGCCGGCAGACCCTCGCCACGATGGAGCTGCACGAACGGGTCCGGGACGACGTCCACACCGCCCTCACCGACCTGTACGGCGCCGACCCGGCCCACTGGACCGGGCCCGCCGCCGCGCTCGGCCACGACACCCTCGCCGCCTACCTCGACCACCCCGTCTACCCGACCGCACGCGGTCGCGCCGGCCTCGGCGACGCCCAGCTGCGCGCCCACGCACCGGAGTTCCACGCGGCCTTCGAGCTGCGCTGGCTCGCCCTGCCGGCCGGCACGCTCGTCCGGCACGGCGACCGACCGCTGCCCAGCTGGTGGCCCACCCCGAGCTGGCTCGGGCTCGTCCTGCCCGGCGGCGACCGGGCCTGGGAGACCCTCCCGGTCCACCCGCTCACCGTCGGAGCCTCCCTGGACGAGGCCCTGCGCGCCACCGGTCTGGCGGACCGTGCCGTCCTCGCGGACCGGCCGTACCTGACCGTCGTGCCCACGCTCTCGATGCGGACCGTCGCCGTCGCCGACGACCCCGCCCACCACCTCAAGCTCCCGCTCGCCACCGCCACGCTCGGCCGGCTCAACCGCCGCACCATCAAGCCCGGCACGCTGCTCGACGGCGCCGCCGGCCAGCGGCTGTTCGAGGCCGTGCTGGCGGCCGAACCCCGGTTCGCCGACCGGATCCTGCACACGGACGAACAGACCTGGGCGCACGCCGGCCACGAACTGCTCGCCGTGCTGCTCCGCCGCTACCCGGCCGGGCTGGACCGGTCGGTGACCGTCCCGCTCGCCGCCCTGCTCGCGCCCGCTCCGGGCGCCCCGGCCGGCAGACCGTCCGGCAACCCCTCCGGCGCCCCGTCCGGTCCGCGCGGCGGACGCCTCGTCGTCGACCACCTCGCGGACCGCTTCTTCGGCGGCGACCCCGTCGCCCTCTACGACGCGCTGCTGGACCTGCTGCTCGACTGGCAGACCACCCTCTTCGGGTACGGCATCGCCCTCGAATCCCACCAGCAGAACATCTCCCTCGTCCTCGACGAGGACGGCGGTCTGCGCCTGCTCTTCAAGGACGACGACGGCCCGCGGGTCCACACCGGCCGGCTCACCGCCCGGTTCGCCGCCGCCGGCGAACCCGGATCCGCAGCCGCGGAGTTCGACGACGCGAGGATCCGGGCCGCCGACGACGGGCCGCTCACCGACCTGTTCACCACCATCACCGCCCACCTCTGCACGGGCTCCCTCGCCTTCGGGCTCGCCGCCCACGGTCGCGCCGAACTCGGCTCACTGCTGGCCCTGCTGCGCCGACGGCTGACCGACGCCATCGACCGGATCGGCCCCGCGGGCCGACCGCTGCGCGCCGCCCTGCTGGACGCCGAGCGGCTTCCGGTCAAGGCGATGGTCACCGCGGGCACCCTGCTCAGCAAGCAGCGGTCGGGCGCCGCCGACATCAACAAGCACTACACCACCGGCCCCAACTACCTTCTTCCGCAGAGCTTCCCGCCCCCACGGGACAGCGGCAGATGACGGCCCGCCACCCCGGCGCCCCGGCCGCGGCGCCGGCCGGTCGGTCGGAGGGGCCGGACACCCGGGCGGACGGCCGGCGCCCTCGATCCCGCTGCCCGGGGTGACGCCGTGGCCGCCGCCGCACCAGCCCTCCCCTTCCGCCAGCGTTGGAGTCGCCCATGACCGACGAAATGCCCACCGCCGACCACGCGGTGGCCCACACCCTGCTCAACTGCCTGCTGCGCGAGGTCTCCGCGCCGGAACACCAGACCGCCGTCGCCGGCGGCCGTCTGCTGGTCCGCCTGCCCCGGCGCGGCACGTTACTGCGCGTGGCACTGCGCCGCACCTCCCTGCTCGGAGCACACCGGTTCACCGGTCCGGTCGAGGAGGAACACGCCGACGGCTGGCGCGCGTTGGACTGGCTCGACCTCGCCGGGTGCGTCCAGGACGAGCTGGAGCTGCGGACCGGCACGGTCAACGACGAGTTCCTCGACCAGCTGACCTCCAGCCACCGGGCGGTCACCGCCGGCCTGTCCGACCGAACCGCCCCCGGACCGGACCGCTACCTGGAGTCCGAGCAGGCCCTGCTCTTCGGGCACCGCTTCCACCCGGCCCCCAAGTCCCGCTCCGCGGAGAGCGGTGACTGGCGGGCCTACGCGCCGGAGGCCCGGGCGGTGTTCCGGCTGCGCCACCTCGCCGTCCGGGAGGAACTGCTCGCCGGGTCGTCCACCGACCCGGCCGCCACCGCCCTGCTGGACGGGCTCGGCGACGCCCCGGACGGCTACCGGCTGCTCCCCGCCCACCCCTGGCAGCACCGACTCGTCGGCGACCACCCGCTGCTGTCGGGCGCACTGCGGCGCGGCGACGTCCTCGACCTCGGCCCCGGCGGCGCGCCGTTCGCCGCCACCGCCTCGGTCCGCACCCTCTACGGCGCGGACGCGTTCCTCAAGTTCAGCCTCAACGTCCGGATCACCAACTGCCTGCGCAAGAACGCCGCCTACGAGCTGGCCGGAGCCGTCGCCCTGACCCGGCTGCTGGCCCCGGCCCTGGCCGACCTCGCCACCCGCTTCCCGGACGCGGTGATGCTCCGCGAACCCGCGTTCCGCACGCTCGCCCTGCCCGGCGCCGACGGCCGGCCCGACCCGTCGCTGTACGAGGGGTTCGGCCTGATCGTCCGCGACGGGTTCGGCGGACTGCTGCGCCCCGGCGTCACCCCGCTGCTGGCCGCCGCCGTGGCCGACGAGTACCCGACCAGTTCGGCGCACGTCTCCCGGCTGCTCGGGGGCTCCGCGGACGCCGGCCGGGCGCTGGACTGGTGGACGGCCTACCTGCGGCTGCTCGTCCCCCCGGTGCTCGCCGCCTACTTCGACCACGGCGTGGTCCTGGAACCCCACCTGCAGAACGTCCTGATCGGCGTGGACCCGGCCGGGCGGCCCGTCCAGGTGCTCTTCCGCGACCTGGAGGGCACCAAGCTCGTGCCCGACCACCACGCGGCGCCGCTCGCCGCCCTGCCGCCCGAGGTGGCCGGCCCGATGGCGTACGACGCCTCGCGGGGCTGGGACCGGGTGGTCTACTGCCTGCTGGTCAACCACGTCGCCGAGCTGCTCGCCGCGCTCGCCGATCTGCACCCGGAGGCGGAGGGAGCGCTCTGGGACGCCGTCCGCCGCGTCCTGGAGGAGTACGCCGCCGTCCACGGGCGGCCGCCCCGGCTGCGCGCACTGCTGGCCGGCGTGCCGCTGCCCGCCAAGGCCAACCTGCTGACCCGCTGGGAACGCAGGCGCGACCGCGAGGCCGGGTACGTCCGGCTGCCCTCGCCGCTGGCCCGCTCCGTCCTCGCGGAGGCGGCCCGCGTCCCGAACCCCGCCCAGGCCTCGCCCGTCACCGCCGGAAGGACCCGATGACCGCCACCGAGCGCGTCCGCCGCCACGTCGCCGACCTGGCCGCCGACCGACTTCCCTGCTACGTCTACGACCTCGCGGAGCTGCGGACGCACGCCGCCGGAGTCCGGGCCGCACTGCCCGAACGGGTCGAGCTGTACTACGCGGCCAAGGCCAATCCGGACGCTCCGGTGCTGGCCGCGCTGCGGCCCACGGTGGACGGCTACGAGGTCTCCAGCGCAGGCGAGTTGGCGCATGTCCGGGCCTCGGTGCCGGACGCCCCGCTGGCGTTCGGCGGGCCTGGCAAGACGCCCGACGAGATCGCCGCCGCCGTCGACGCGGGCGTGCACCGCTGGCACGTCGAGAGCGAACAGGAGCTGCGGCGGCTCGCCGTCGTGCTCGGCGACCGGCCGGACGCCTCGGTGGACGTGCTGCTGCGGGTGAACCTGCCGGTCGGCGCGGGCTCGCTGGGCTCGGCGGCGCTGGCGATGGGTGGCCGCCCGACACCGTTCGGGCTGGACCCGGACCGCGCCGAAGCCTGTGTCCGCCTCCTCACCGACCCGCTCGGCCCGCTCGGTCCGGTCCGCCGCCGCCTGCGGCTGCGCGGCGTGCACGCCCATCTGGCGAGCGGGCTCGCGGCCGCCGAACAGCTGGCCCTGGCCGGGCGGATCGTCGGCTGGTCGGCACGGCTCGCGGAGCGGCACGCGTTCCCCCTGGACGAGGTCAACGTGGGCGGCGGCATGACCGTCGACTACGCCGACCCGGCCGCCCGCTTCGACTGGACGGCGTTCGGCGAGGGCCTCGGCAAGCTGCTCGACCGGCACCCCGGGTTGACGCTGCGGATCGAGCCCGGCCGGGCGCTCACCGCGTACTGCGGCTGGTACGCGACCGAGGTGCTGGACGTGAAGCGGAGCCACGGCGAGGACTTCGCACTCGTCCGGGGCGGCACCCATCACCTGCGCACCCCCGCCACCCGGGGTCACGACCAGCCGTTCACCGTCCTGCCGGTCGACGCCTGGCCGCACGCCTGGCCACGCCCCGCCGTCACGGGCGGGCGCGCCACGCTGGCCGGTCAGCTCTGCACCCCGAAGGACGTCCTCGCGCACGCCGCCCCGGCCGCGGCCCGGCTCCGGACGGGCGACCGGGTGCTGTTCGACATGGCCGGGGCGTACGCCTGGAACATCTCCCACCACGAGTTCCTGATGCACCCGCGCCCCGGGTTCCACCATCTGGGGTGACGCGCACCGGCAGCCGGGCGGCGGGTGACGGCCGCCGGGTGACGGGCGACCGATCGGGCCGGCGACTTCCAGGTGACAGACTGCGGAATCCGTCACCCGAAAGTCGTCCGCGCCTTCCCACGGGGGGACGGCGCAGGCCGTCACCGTACTGACGTGCGAAAGTGGTAGCCGGTGAAGGGAGCGGATACGTGCTGATGGACAAGGTGGCGAAGATCCTCGTCGAGGCGTCGGCCGAGGTGGTGGAGCCCCGGTTCCGGGCGCTGGCCGCCGGAGAAGTGATGGAGAAGGCCCCCGGCGAGGTGGTGACCGTCGCCGACCGCGAGGCGGAGGTGATCATCGCCCGGCGGTTGCGCGAACTGCTGCCCCTCCCCGTGGTCGGCGAGGAGGCCGTCGCCGCCGACCCCGCCCTCGCCCTCGCCCTGCACTCCGAGCCCGCGGCCTGGCTCGTCGACCCGGTCGACGGCACCTCGAACTTCATCGCCGGCCGCCCCGAGTACGCCGTGATGGTCTCCCTGGTCCGTGACGGCCGGACCGTCGCCGCCTGGATCTGGCAGCCCGCCACCGCCACCTCCTACACCGCCGAACTCGGCGCGGGCGCCTGGCGCGACGGCCACCGCCTCACCCGCGCCCCGGCCGCCGCCGACCCCGCCAAGTGGCGCGGTTCGGTGAAGAGCCGCTTCCTGGACCCGGACCGCCGCCGCACGGTCGAGGCCAACACCATCGCCTTCGGCGAGATCACCGCCGGGCGCCACGCCGCCGGCATCGAGTACCCCGACATCGCCGACGGCGCGCTGGACTTCATCCTCTACTGGCGGACCCTGCCCTGGGACCACGCGCCCGGGTCCCTGCTGGTCAGCGAGGCCGGCGGGGTCTCCGCCCGCCTCGACGGCTCCCCCTACCGTCCCGAGGCCCCGGGTTGCGAGGACGGCCTCCTCGTCGCGGCCGACCCCGCCACCTGGGAGCGGACCCGGGACATCCTCCTCACCCGGTAGGACCGGGGGGCGGGCACCGCGGAGCCCGCGCCGGGCCTGCGCGGTCAGCCGCGCCACACCTCCCGGCCGGCCGAGACGACCTCACGCAGCAGACCGGCCACCTCCTCCGGGGTGGTGTGCGGGTTGAGCAGCGTCAACTTCAGCCGGACCCGGCCGGGCCCCTCGCCGGGCAGCTCGGTCCGCCCGACGACTGCCCGGCCCTCCCGCAACAGCACCCGGCGCAGCTCGGCGTTGGCCTCGTCGAGCGCCGCCGGCTCGCCGCCGGCGCCCGGCGGGCGGTAGCGGAACAGCAGGGCCGTGAGGACCGGTTCGGCGTGCAGCTCCAGCTCGGGTTCGGCCCGGACGGTGTCCGCGGCGGCCCGCGCGAGGTCGTGACAGGCGTCGACCAGGCGACCGAGGCCGGCCCGGCCGAGGGTGTGCAGGGTGACGGCGATCTTGAAGGCGTCGGCGCGCCGGGTGGTGCGCAGCGACTGACCCAGCAGGCTCGGGTAGCCGGCCCGTTCGTCGTCGGCCGGGTTGAGGTACTCGGCCCGGCGGGCGAGCGAGACGTACGACTCGGCGCGGCGGACCAGGAAGACACCGGCGGCGGCGGGCTGCCAGCCGAGCTTGTGCCAGTCCAGCGAGACGGAGTCCGCGCGGGCGATGCCGTCGAGGAGCGGGGCGAGCCGGTCGGAGAGCAGGGCGCCGCCGCCGTACGCGGCGTCGACGTGCAGCCAGGCCCCGTAGCGGGTTGCCAGGTCGGCGAGCGCGGGCAGCGGGTCGACGGCGCCGGTGTCGGTGGTGCCCGCGGTGGCGACGACGGCGATCGGGGTGTGCCCGGCCCAGCTCGCCCCGGCCAGGGCGTCCGCCAGCGCGGCCGGGTCCATCCGCAGGTCGCGGTCGACCGCGACGGGGACCACGGCCCGTTCGCCGAGCCCGAGCAGGGCGGCGGCACGCTGGACGGAGAAGTGCGCGGCCCGGGAGGCGAAGATCCGGGGAGTGGCGCCGGGCGGCAGGCCGTCCAGTTCGACGATGCCGTCGAGTCCCTGGTCGCGGGCGAGCATCAGGCCCATCAGGTTGGACTCGGTGCCGCCGGAGGTGAGGACGCCGGAGGCGTGCGCCGGGTCGTAGCCGACGAGGGCGGCGAGTTCGGCGAGCAGCGCGGTCTCCAGCGCGGTCGCGGCGGGGGCCTGGTCCCACGAGTCCTGGGAGGGGTTGAGCGCGCTGACGGCGAGGTCGGCGGCGACGGCCACGGCGAGCGGCGGGCAGTGCAGGTGCGCGGCGCAGTACGGGTCCGCGGGGTCGGCGGCGCCGTGGGCGAGCAGGTCGGTGAGCCGGGCGAGCGCGTCGGGGCCGGGCGCCGCGGCCAGCGCGGCGGTGACCCTGGCGGCGGTGTCGGCGGGGCGGCCGGCGGGCAGCGGCCCGCCCCGCCGGGTGGCTCCGGTCTCCAGCGCGTCCAGGACGGCGGCCAGCAGCGGGCCGAGCGCGGCCGGGCCGCCGACGCCGCCGGACAGGGCGTCGGCCGCCGGGCCCGGGGCGACGGGTCCGCCGCCGGCCCCGGGCCCGCCCTCCGCTCCGGCCGCGTTCACGCGGACCCCGCCACGCGCGGTCCCGCACCGGTGCCTGCCGCCGAAGCGGCGGAAGCCGCCGCGACGGCGTCCGCGAGCCGGTCCAGCACGGCCGCCACCTGCTCGTCGGTGATGGTGAGCGGCGGCAACAGGCGCAGCACGGCGTCGTGCCGCCCGCCGAGTTCGACGATCAGTCCGCGCGCCAGGCACGCCTCGCGGACCCGGACCGCCAGCTCGGGCGCGGCCGGGCGGGCCCCGCAGGCGTCCGGTTCGGCGGTGGGGTCGACCAGCTCGACGCCGATCATCAGCCCGCGTCCGCGGACGTCGCCGATCACCGGCAGCTCCCCGGCGAGCGCGCGCAGCCGTTCGACCATCCGCGCGCCGACCACCGCGGCCCGCTCCGCCAGGCCGTGGGCGGAGACGAACCGCAGGGTGGCCGCGCCGGCGGCCATGGCCAGGGTGTTGCCGCGGAAGGTCCCGGTGTGCGCACCGGGGCGCCAGCCGTCGTACTCCTCGCGGTAGACGACGACGGCCAGCGGCAGGCTGCCGCCGATCGCCTTGGAGAGCACCATCGCGTCGGGGACGATCCCGCTGTGCTCGACCGCCCACATCGCCCCGGTGCGGCCGACGCCGGTCTGGACCTCGTCGACGATCAGCGGGATGCCGCGTTCGGCGGTGATCCGGCGCATCGCCCGCAACCAGCCGTCGGGGGCGGGGACGACGCCGCCCTCGCCCTGCACGGCCTCCAGGACCATGGCGGCGGGCCGGACGACCCCGCCGGAGGGGTCGTCGAGCAGTCGCTCGACGTAGGTGGCCGACAGCTCGGCGCCGGCCTCGCCGCCGACCCCGAACGGGCAGCGGTAGCCGTACGGGTAGGGCAGGCGCGCGACCTCGCCACCGCTGGGCAGCGGCTCCTTGACGGCGACGTTGCCGGTGAGCGCGAGCGCGCCGGCGGTCATGCCGTGGTAGGCGCCGGTGAAGGCGAGGGCGCCGGAGCGGCCGGTGGCCGTCTGCATCAGTTTGAGCGCGGCCTCGACGGCGTCGGTTCCGGCCGGCCCGCAGAAGTGCACCCGGGCGCCGTCGGCGAACCCGGGCGGGAGGCTGTCGAAGAGGGCGGTGGTGAAGTCGTCCTTCTCCGCGGTCGCGAGGTCGAGCAGGTGCAGGGGCGCGCCGCTGTCCAGGGTGCGGCGGATCGCCTCCAGCACCACGGGGTGGTTGTGGCCGAGCGCGAGGGTGCCGGCGCCGGAGAGGCAGTCCAGGTAGCGGCGGCCGTCCGCACCTTCGACGGTCATGCCGTTGGCGCGCACCGGGACGATCGGGAACGACCGGGCGTAGGTGCGGGCGGCGGACTCGCGGACGCGCTGACGGCGCAGGACGGCCGCGGCGGCCGGTGCGGCGTCCGCCGCGGCGACGGCGGACGGTGCGGCAGGAGCGGTGGGTACGGGGACGGTGGGTACGGGGACGGTGGGGACGGTCGGACCGGTGGCGGGCTCGGCGGCGAGCGTCAAGGCGAACTCCCAGGAAGTTAGGTAAGCCTAACTTTAGAGCGGAGGCCGATCCGACCTCACCCTGGGGCCGTCAGAACCACCCGAACCGGTGACGGATCCCCCTCGGCCGGTGACCGCCCGATACCTCAACGACCAAGGCCGCCAAGAGGTTACGGGGACCCCCCGACGAAGTGCGGGCCCGACGGGCGAGGCCCCCCGGCCCGCCGGCGGCCCCGGGCCGCACGGTCACGAGTGCGCGATCGACGCGGCAGTCGCCGCCACCGCGACGGCACGGTCCCGGCCGCCCCGCGACGAGCGGGTCATGCCGATCCCGGCCCGATCCCCTCCCCGCCCCCGCCCCCGCCGGTCCAGCGGTAGCAGAGCTCCGGGCGGCCGACGGTGCCGTACCGGGGTTCGCGGGCGGCGAGCCCGGAGTCGACGAGGTGCTCCAGGTAACGGCGGGCGGTGATGCGGGAGACCCCGGCCGCGACACCGGCGGCGGCGGCGGACAGACCGGTGCGGGCCTCGCGCAGGACGGCGGCGACGGTGTCCAGCGTCGGGGCGCTCAACCCCTTGGGCAGCGCGGTGCGTTCGGGGGTGCGGAGCAGCGCGAGGGCCTGGTCGACCTCGTCCTGACCGGTGGCCTCGCCGGCCCGGGCGAAGGTGTCGCGGTAGCGGGCGTAGCGTTCCAGGCGGTCGTGCAGCGCGGCGGCGCCGAACGGCTTCAGCAGGTACTGGACGACCCCTGCGGAGACCGCCTGGCGGACCATCGCGAGGTCGCGGGCCGAGGTGACGGCGATGACGTCGGTGGTGTGCCCGGCCGCGCGCAGGGTGCCGCAGAGCTGGAGCCCGTGCCCGTCCGGCAGGTAGAGGTCGAGCAGGGTCAGGTCCACGGGCCTCCCCGCGGCGCGGGCGCGCTCCAGGAAGCGCAGCGCGTCGGCGCAGCCGTGGACGGCGCCGACCGCCCGGAACCCGGGTTCGCGTCCGACGTACAGGGCGTGGGCGGCGGCGGCCACCGGGTCGTCCTCGACCACCAGGACCGTGATCTCGGGCCGTCGGACGGGCCCGCCGGAGGGCCCGTTCGACGGCCTGCCCGACGACCTGCCCGACGACCCGCCCGACGGCCCGGCCGGTGGCGTCCGCGGGGCCGGGTTCACGGCGCCACCGCCGCGCGCGGCCGGGGCGGCCCGGGCTGCCGGACCAGCGGGAGCCGGACGGTGAGCACCGCGCCCCGGTCCCGGCCGACCTCGACGGTGCCGCCGTTGCGCCGGGCGGCCTGGGCCACCAGTGCGAGGCCGAGTCCGTGCCCGCGGACGTCCTGCTTGGTGCTCCAGCCGCGCCGGAACACGTCGTCCACGGCGGCCGGGTCGATGCCGGCGCCGGTGTCGGCGACCCGGAGCAGGAGGTGGCCGCCGTCGATCCGCGCGGTCACGGTGACCTCGGGCTGGACGGGGCTCTCGGCGGCGCCGGCGATCGCCGCGTCGACGGCGTTGTCGACCAGGTTGCCGAGGACGGTGATCAGGTCGCGGGCGGACAGCCCCGGCGGCAGCACCCCGTCGTCGATCGAGCTGTCCGCGGTGAGCGTCAACTCCACGCCCCGTTCGGCGGCCTGGGCGGCCTTGCCGAGCAGCAGGGCGGCCAGCACCGGCTCGCCGACGGCGGCGACCACGCGGTCGGTGAGCCGCTGGGCGAGGGCGAGTTCGGCGGTGGCGAACTCCACCGCCTCGCGGTGGCGGCCCAGTTCGATCAGCGAGACGACGGCGTGCAACCGGTTCGCGGCCTCGTGCGCCTGCGCGCCGAGCGCCTCGGTGAACCCGCGCACCGAATCCAACTCGCCGCTCAGCGCCTGCAGTTCGGTGTGATCCCGGAGGGTGAGGACGCGGCCGAGACCGGTACCGATGGTGGAGGTGTTGAGCACCACCACCCGCTCCGCGGTCAGGTGGACCTCGTCCCGCACCGGAACGTCCCCCAGCACCGCGGCGACGAGCGCCTCCGGCAGGCCGAGTTCCCCGATCGGCCGGCCGTCCAGGCTCCCGGTCAGGCCGAGGAGTTCGCGGGCCGCGTCGTTGCAGAGCACCACCCGGTGGCGGCGGTCGAGCAGCACGAGCCCTTCGCGCACCGCACGCAGGGTGGCCTGGTGGTACTCGTAGAGGTGGCTGAGCTCGGCCGGACCCATCCCGTGAGTATGCCGCCGCAGACGGGAGTTGGCGAGGTAGGTGCCGACCCCGCCGACCGCCAGCGCGGCCCCGGCGACCCCGACCAGGGCGAGCAGCGGGCCGCGCAGCCGGGCCGAGATGGACTGCACGGTGATGCCCGCACTCACCAGCGCGACCACCCGGCCCCGGTCGTCCAGCACCGGCGTGACCACCCGTACCGACGGACCGAGCGTGCCGGTGTAGGTCTCGCTGCGGGTCTCCCCGGCGAGCGCCCAGTCGATGTGGCCGAGGAAGGTCCGGCCGATCTGCTCGGGGAGGGGGTGGGTCCAGCGGACGCCCGCGGTGTCCATCACGGTGACGAAGGAGACCCCGGTGTCGACGCGGACCCGCTCGGCGTACGGCTGGAGGACGGCGGTCGGGTCGGGTCCGGAGACGGCGGCCAGGACGGCCGGCGAGTCGGCGACCGCACGGGCGACGGCGGTGACCTGGCGGCGGGCCGCGTCCTCGGTGCGGTCGGCGGTGAACAGGTAGGCGAGCACGGCTCCGCCGGCCACCACGGCGGCGACGATGACGACCTGGACGACGAAGAGCTGCCCGGCCAGGCTGCGCACCGGCCGGCGCGGCGAGGGGAGGGTGCGCGCGGACATGCCTGTCAGTGTGCACCACGGTCCGCGGGGGCCGGCCCGCACCCGGGCGCCGCCCCGGACCGGCGCCACGGCCCTCCCGGGCCTCCCGGCCCTCCGCCCGCAGCCCCCGGACCTCGACCGCCGCCCCGTGAACTCTATGAACGCAAACGTGACCCGCGTCACGCCCCGACCCCATAGTCGGAGCGGCCCACCACCCGGGGCCGCCAGGAACGCAGGGCACAGCTGGGCAAAGGAGCCGCAGATGTCGATCACCGGAGCAGGACAGCAGGCCGAGGCCGTCAGACGGAAGGACCGCACCCACGCCCTCTACCTCGCCGTGATCGTGGCGGTGGTGGCGGGGGTCGTGGTCGGACTGGCCGCGCCCGGCTTCGCGGTGGAGCTGAAGCCGATCGGGACGGGCTTCGTCAACCTGATCAAGATGATGATCAGCCCGGTCATCTTCTGCACCATCGTGCTGGGCATCGGCTCGGTCGCCAAGGCCGCGAAGGTCGGCAAGGTCGGCGGCCTCGCGCTCGCCTACTTCCTCACCATGTCGACCGTCGCACTCGCCATCGGTCTGGTGGTGGGCAACCTCCTGGAGCCCGGCGTCGGCCTCCACCTGACCACCGCGCTCGCCAAGTCCGGCCACGCCCAGGCCGCCGCCGGCGGCGCCCAGTCCACCGCCGACTTCCTGCTCGGGGCGATCCCGACCACCATGATCTCCGCCCTGACCGAGGGCAAGGTGCTGCAGACCCTGCTGGTCGCCCTGCTGGCCGGCTTCGCGCTGCAGGCGATGGGCCCGGCCGGAGCGCCGGTGCTGCGCGGCGTCGAGCACGTGCAGCGGCTGGTCTTCCGGGTCATGTCGATGATCATGTGGGTGGCGCCGATCGGCGCCTTCGGGGCGATGGCGGCGGTGGTCGGCGCGACCGGCACGGCCGCGCTGAAGAGCCTCGCCGTCATCATGATCGGCTTCTACGCGACCTGCGCCCTGTTCGTGGTCGTGGTGCTCGGCACGTTGCTGCGGCTGGTCGCGGGCGTCAACATCTTCACCCTGCTGCGCTACCTCGGCCGCGAGCTCCTCCTCATCGTCTCCACCTCCTCCTCGGAGAGCGCACTGCCCCGGCTGATCGCCAAGATGGAGCACCTGGGCGTCAGCCGCCCGGTGGTCGGCATCACCGTCCCGACCGGCTACAGCTTCAACCTGGACGGCACCGCGATCTACCTCACGATGGCCTCGATCTTCATCTCCGAGGCGCTGGACAAGCCGATGTCGGTGGGTGAGCAGCTGTCCCTGCTCGTCTTCATGGTGATCGCCAGCAAGGGCGCGGCCGGGGTCACCGGCGCCGGGCTGGCCACGCTCGCCGGCGGGCTGCAGTCGCACAAGCCGGCGCTGGTGGACGGGGTCGGGCTGATCGTCGGCATCGACCGGTTCATGTCCGAGGCCCGGGCGCTCACCAACTTCGCGGGCAACGCCGTGGCCACCGTCCTGGTCGGGCAGTGGACCGGCGAGTTCGACCGCGAGCGGGCGCGGCAGGTCCTGATTGGCGCGGTGCCGTTCGACGAGCGGACCCTGGTCGACACCCATGCGGGCCCCGCCGACGCAGCGGCCCCCGGCACGACGGCCCCGGGCGCGGTTCCCGCTCCGGTCGGCCCGCCCGAACCCGCCCCGACCGCCCACGGCACCCCGAGCGCGGCGACCGTCTGACCCTCGGTCCCGCCCTCCCGATGAGACTCCCCCGGCCCGGCGCCCCGCCCAACCCCCCGGAACGGCGCCGGGCCGGGGGTCCCCTTGCCCGGCCGACGACCGGGCCTCGCCGGAACCCGGACGGACCGACCACGTCGGCCGACCCGTCCACGGACTCGTTCTCAGATCTCCTCGGACCCGCTGACCGCCCAGCTCAGGCCGGTCGCCGGGTCCTCCAGCGCGAGGTGCAGGTGCCGCAGCCGGTCCGCCGGGTCGTCCCAGGTGAAGCAGCGCATCCGCGCGACCAGGGCGTTGACCTCCCCCCGGTCCGGGCGGTCCGCGCCGGTCATCGCGGCCAGCACCCGCCAGAGCGCCAGCCGCCCGTGGGCCGCACCGCGCGTCCGGTCCGCGACGCCCGCCTGGACCAGCGCCGGGCAGGCGAGCGCGAACGGCAGGTACCCGCCGGTCACCAGCCGCCCGGGCGCCAGCTGGGCGGCGGCGCACTGCGCGGTGCCCCGGACGCAGACCGCCACCGCCCAGCCAGCCAGCTCGGCCAGCGCCCGGGTGGCCGCCTGCCCGGGCAGGCGCGTCCCCGGCCCGGGGAGCTCCACCGGGCCGAGGCCCTCCCGGCTGGCGGGCAGGGTCAGCAGCGCACTGCGCGAACCGCCGCCCGGCAGGTACTCCCGGACGCGCACCCCCTCGCCCCAGCCCGCGGACTCCCAGGGCTCCAGGAGCAGCGGGACGCCCTCCGGGTCCGGTTCGGCGCCGTAGGAGAGGTCCTCGCCGAGCAGCACCCGGGTCTGCGCGACCAGCCGCCGCACCTCCACCGGGCCGAGCAGCGGGGCCAGCCGCCGCCAGGAGTGCCGGGTCGCCAGCACCTCCCAGAGCGGCCCGGCGTCGTGGTCGTCCGCACCGGCGGCGGTTCCGGGGCCGCCGTCCGCGTCGAACAGCCGGGCGGCCACCTCGGGCGGCGCCGCGTAGGCGATCAGGTGGCCGAGGGGCGCGGTCGCGGCGGCGGCCCGGGTCCGGGCGGCGCCGTCGAGCACGCGTCCGGCGCCACCGGGGCCGCCGGGCCCGTCCGGAGCGGCGCCCGGAGCGGCGTGGGCGCCGTATCCGCCGGGCCCGCCACCGCTCCCGCAGCTCTCGCAGCCGCCGCGGTCGTCGTAGCCGTCGTAGCCGTCATGACCGCCGTAACCGGCACGGCCGTCGAGCGCGATGGCGGCGGACCGGGCCTGCCGGTAGGCACCCAGCAGTTCGGTCCAGCGGCCGTCGTCGGCCAGGGAAAGGAGCCGGTGCTCCTCGTACGTGATCACGATTTTCAGCGTACGGGCCGATGCGCCGGACGAGCTGACTTGCCGTCAGTTCGGTGCGTCGGAACCGGCGGAGGCCGGACCGCCCGCCCCGTCCCGCGGTGCCGGCAGCCGCCCCGGGGGTGGTGCGCCCGACCCCGGACCGCTCTCCCGTTCGAGGACGGCGCGGAGCCGGGCGAGAGCCCGCCGCCGGGTGACGGCCAGGGTGGAGCGGTGCACGCCGAGCAAGCGGGCGGCCTCCTCCAGGCTGTACCCGTCGAGGTCGATCAGGAGCACCGCCCGCGCCTGCTTTACCGTCAGACAGCCCAACAGCCGGACCACCTCCCAGTGCGCCTGGAGCTCCCCCACGCCACCGCCCGACGCGTCGGCCCGTCCGGCCCGGCCCGGCCCGCCGTACGCGTCCTCGGCCGCCTCCGACAGCACCGTGCGGCGACGGTCGCGGCGCCACTCGTCGCGGAGGATGTTGACCATCGTCGTGAACGCATAGGCGTACGGCTGCGGATGGCGGAGGAATCGGTCGGGGCGGCGCGCTATTCGCAGATAGGCGTCGTGGACGACATCACCCGCGCCGAACGAATTTCCGGTCAGCTGAACGGCCGCCCGATGGAGCCTCGGCAGCAATTCCGTGAACACCCGATTGAAATCGGCCCGGTCGGCATCGGAACCGGCGTCCGGATCCGGTTCACCTCGACAGCCTGACGAGAACTCCATGCCGCTCCCCTCGGAAATCGGCACCCGAAAGACCAGGTGGCACGCACCGGCCACCCGGACTGTGACGCAGGTCACATCATAGTTCGTCACCCCACCGTGCGCAGTCATTCGTGTGCAATACGTCACCGTCCGGACGGCGCAAGGGAATTGGTTTTCCTCGCCGCCCGGCCGGGGCCACATCACATGAGCGAGGAGACAAACGCCATGACCGGTTGTATCGCCCGGAACATCGCCAGGCTCGGGATGGTGGCCGCCGCCGCCCTCGGCGTGCTCGGCACCACCACCCTCCCGGCCACCGCCGGGCCGACCGCCCACGCGCCGGCCGCCGAGCAGGCCCGCGCCGCCGACCAGACCATCACGGCCGGATCGGGCGTCGCGTCGCCCGCCGCGATCACCGCCTCCTACCACTGCGTCATCACCGCCGACTTCGGCTGGCGCTGGGAGGGCAACTGCCGGATCTACTCCGGCGAGCTGCGCACCATCACGTACTGCGCCAACGGCACGTCCAGCACCGGCCTCTGGATCGGCGCCCGGACCGAGCCGTGGGCGGTCTGGGGCAACTGCCCGGGCTCCAGCTGGACCCGGATCGCGTTCCAGTCGCGCGGCTGACCCGGCCGCGCCCACCACGACGGGGGTGCCGGGCCGCGAGGGCCCGGCACCCCTCCCGCCTGCCCGCAGCCCCCGGGCGGACCCCGGCGGACAGCAGGCGGCCCCGGGCGGCCCCGGGCGGACCCCGGCGGACAGCAGGCGGGCGAACAGCAGCCAGGCCGGTTGGCCGGCCGGCACGACCGAGCCATCGAACGCCGCGCAGCCGGGGTTCTCGGAGCGGTCGGACCCGCCGCAGGTGGGGTCCGGCCGGTCGGCCGACTGTGCGCACGGCGTCCGGGCAGGAGCCGCTCCGGCCTTTCGAGCCACGCGCGCGCCAAGGGGCTTCGCTCCCGCGGCGACCGGGCTTGCGTCTTCCGACAGCGGACCCGCCATCTTCGACCACCCTCGCCTGTGCGATGAGACAGGCGACTATCCACTCGCAATTGCGGCACTATAATCACCGAAATCGCCGCACCTGCGGTGAAGACCCCGCGCCCCTTCCGGCGCGCCCGGGAGGGGAAGCAAGGGACATGAACACCCGCAGACTCGCCGTCGCCACCGCCGCGGCCCTCGTCCTCGGCCTCGGAGCCACCGCGTGCAGCAGCGACGCCGGCAACGGTGGTGGCGCCGGGAGCCCGGGCACCACCGGCATCGCGACCACCGCGGGCGGCGCCACCGCCGGGGCTCCGAAGGCCTCCGGCTCCGTCACCGTCTTCGCCGCCGCCTCGCTCAAGGAGAGCTTCACCGAGCTCGGCAAGAAGTTCGAGGCCGCCAACCCGGGCGCCAAGGTCACCTTCAACTTCGCCGGCAGCTCCGCCCTCGCCGCCAGCATCAACTCCGGCGCCCCGGCCGACGTCTTCGCCGCCGCCAGCCCGGCGACCATGAAGACCGTCACCGACGCGGGGGGCGCCACCGGCGCGCCGAAGACCTTCGTGAAGAACACGCTCGCCATCGCCGTCCCCAAGGGCAACCCCCGGCACGTCGCGGGCCTGGCCGACCTCACCGCCCCCGGGGTGAAGGTCGCGCTCTGCGCGAAGGAGGTGCCCTGCGGCGCCGCCGCCCTGACGGCGCTCAAGGCCGCCGGCGTCGCCCTCACCCCGGTCACCCTGGAGCAGGACGTCAAGGGCGCGCTGACCAAGGTCGAACTCGGCGAGGTCGACGCGTCGCTGGTGTACCGCACCGATGTGAAGGCCGATGCTGCGAAGATCGACGGCGTGGAATTCCCCGAGGCCGCCCAGGCCGTGAACGACTACCCGATCGCCGCCCTGGCCAAGGCCCCGAACAAGGACGGCGCCGCCGCCTTCGTCGCCTACGTCCAGTCGCCCGAGGCTCAGCAGGTGCTCACCTCGGCGGGCTTCCAGGCACCGTGATCCGCCGTACCGCCCGCCCGTCCACCGGGGACGGCGCCCGACCGACCGCCGCGGGCGCGCCGGTCCGGGGCCCCCGCACGCCCCGGACCCGCCCGTGGCGGCGGGCGCACCGCGTGCCGCTCACGCTGCTGCTCCCGGCGCTGCTCGGCCTGGCGTTCCTGGTCCTCCCGCTGGTCGGGCTGCTGGTCCGGGCGCCCTGGAGTTCGCTGTCCGACCAGCTCACCAGCCCGCAGGTGTGGGAGGCGCTGCGCCTCTCCCTGGTCTGCGCGACGGCTGCCACCGGGGTGTCGCTGGTGCTGGGGGTGCCGCTGGCCTGGCTGCTGGCCCGGACCGAGCTGCCGGGCCGCCGGCTGATCCGGGCCCTGGTCACGCTGCCGCTGGTACTGCCACCGGTGGTCGGCGGCGTGGCGCTGCTCCTGGTGCTCGGGCGGCGCGGCATCGTCGGCTCGTGGCTGGACTCGGCCTTCGGCCTCACCCTGCCGTTCACCACCACCGGTGTGGTGATCGCCGAGGCGTTCGTCGCGATGCCGTTCCTGGTGATCAGCGTCGAGGGCGCGCTGCGGGCCGCCGACCCGCGTTACGAGGAGGCGGCGGCCACGCTGGGCGCCTCCCGGCTGACCACCTTCCGCCGGGTGACGCTGCCGCTGATCGCGCCCGGCATCGGCGCCGGCGCGGTACTGGCCTGGGCACGGGCGCTGGGCGAGTTCGGTGCGACGATCACCTTCGCGGGCAACTTCCCGGGCCGGACCCAGACCATGCCGCTCGCCGTCTACCTGGCGATGGAGTCCGACCCGGAGGCGGCGATCGCGTTGTCGCTGGTGCTGCTGGTGGTGTCGGTGGCCGTGCTGGCCGGTCTGCGCGAGCGCTGGATGTCCACGCCGTGAGCCCGGCCACCGCCCGGCGGCCCGCCCCGGCCCCCGCACCGGGCCTCGTCCCGCGCCTTCTGCCGCGCGTGGCCCGGCGTCCCTCGCCCCGCCCCTCCCCGGAACGCGCCCCGGGTACCACCCCGGGCCATACCCCTGGACCGCCCCGCCGATGACACCCGCCACCGACCCCGCCGCCCCGCCGCCCCGCCGGGACCCCGGCCCGGCTCCCGCTGCCGCCGGCCTCGACGCCCGCCTGCGGGTGGACCGCGCCTCCTTCACCCTGGACCTCGCCCTTTCCGCCGCCCCCGGCGAGGTGGTGGCCCTGCTCGGGCCGAACGGCGCGGGCAAGTCCACCGCCCTGCGCGCACTGGCCGGGCTGCTCCCGCTCACCGACGGCCGTCTGAGCCTGGACGGCCGGGTCCTGGAGGACCCGGCCCGGCGGCTGCACACCCCGGCCGAGGAGCGTCCGGTCGGCGTGGTCTTCCAGGACTACCTGCTGTTTCCGCACCTCAGCGCGCTCGACAACGTGGCCTTCGGCCCGCGCTGCCAGGGCCGCCCCAAACGGGAGGCGCGCGCCGAGGCCGCCGGCTGGCTGGACCGGATGGGCCTGGCCGAGCACGCCGAGGCCCGCCCGGGGCGGCTCTCCGGCGGTCAGAAGCAGCGGGTCGCACTCGCCCGCGCGCTGGCCGTCCGCCCGAGGCTGCTGCTCCTGGACGAGCCGCTGGCCGCCCTGGACGCCCGCACCCGGCTCGACGTCCGGGCTCAACTGCGGCGCCATCTGGCAGAGTTCGAGGCAGTTGCGGTCCTGGTGACGCACGACCCGCTGGACGCGATGGTGCTGGCCGACCGGCTGGTGGTGATCGAGGACGGGCACGAGGTGCAGTCGGGCAGTCCCGCGGAGATCTCCAGGCGCCCGCGCACCGACTACATCGCCCGGCTGGTCGGCCTCAACCTGTACCAGGGCGCCGCCGAGGGCCGTCGCGTCACGCTGGCGAACGGCACGGCGCTGGCCACCACCGAGGAGCTGTCCGGACCGGCCTTCGTGGCGTTCCCGCCGTCCGCCGTCACGCTGCACCGCGAACGGCCGACGGGCAGTGCGCGCAACGTCTGGGAACTGACGGTCACCGGGCTGGACCTGCACGGCGACCAGGTCCGGGCCGATCTGGCCGGCCCCGTCCCGATGGCCGCCGACCTGACTCCGGCCGCGGCGGCGGAGCTCGACCTCGCTCCCGGGGCGACGGTGTGGGCGGCGGTCAAGGCCACCCAGACGCACGCGTACCCGGCCTGACGCCCCGCCTCCTCCCGCCCGCCCGTCCGCCGGGTGGCGCCCGCCCGGCGGCGGCCATCGGCATCCGCGCCGGACCCGCGCCGGACCCGGGAGCACCTTCGGGTGGCTGCCGGGGACTGCCGGGGACTGCCGGGCGGCTACTCGGCGGGCACCACGAAGCCCGCCTCGTACGCGGCGATCACCGCCTGGGTGCGGTCGCGGGCGCCGAGCTTCGCCAGCACGCTGCTGACGTGCGTCTTCACCGTCTGCACCCCGAGGACCAGGTGCGCGGCGATCTCCCCGTTGGTCAGGCCGCGGGCCACCAGACGCAGCACCTCGGCCTCACGGTCGGTCAGAGCGGCGCGGGCCATCGTCTCGCGCGCCTCCCGGTTGCCCTGCCCGGCGGCGAGGCGGCGGATCTGGGCGGGGAAGAGCAGTGACTCCCCGGCCGCGACCAGCCGGACCGCCCGGGCGATCTCGGCCGGCCGGGTGCGCTTCAACAGGAAGCCGTCCGCCCCGGCGCGCAGGGCCTGGTAGACGTAGTCGTCGATCTCGAACGTGGTGACGACCAGGATCTTCGGCGCGTACCCCCCGGGGGCGGCCGCGTCGCGGACCAGCTCACGGGTGGCGGTGAGTCCGTCGACCCCGGGCATCCGGACGTCCATCAGCACCACGTGCGGACGCAGCCGGCGGGCCAGGGCGAGCGCCTCGGCGCCGTCGGCCGCCTCGCCGACGACCCGCAGGTCGCCCTGCGCCTCCAGGACGGCGCGCAGTCCGGCGCGGACCAGCTCCTCGTCGTCGGCCAGCAGAATGTCGATCATCACGCGCCCAAGCGTAGGGGCACGCGAACGGCCAGCACCCACTCGCCGGACTCCACCCCGGCCGAGGCCTCCCCGCCGAGCAGCACGGCCCGTTCCCGGATGCCGCGAAGTCCCTTGCCGCCCCGTCGCGGTGACGGCCGGACCGCCGTCCCGCCGCCCGTCCGGGAGGCGTTGACGCAGCGCAGCTCCAACCGGCCGTCCCGGACGGCGATCCGGACGGTGATCGGTTCGCCGGGCGCGTACTTGAGGGCGTTGGTGACGCCCTCCTGGACGATCCGGTAGCCCTCACGGGAGAGCACGCCGGGGAGCTTCGCCGGCGCCACGTCGATCCACGCCTCCACCGGGCTGCCCGCCGCCCGCGCGGTGTCGAACAGCGTGGGCAACTGCTCGATCCCGGGCCGTTCGCGCGCATCACCCCTGCTCCCGGCCTCGCCGGACCCGAGGGACCCGGGGGACCCGAGGGCATCACCTCCCGCCGCGGCCGCCTCCCCCGCCGCGCCCGGTCCGTCCTCCCGCGTGTCACGGAGCAGCGCGAGCGTCCGCTCCAGGTCGTCCATCGCCTGCCGCCCGGTCTCCTCGATGACTTCGAGCGCCTTGGCGACGAACGCCGGATCGCCGACCTCGCGCGCCGCCCCGGCCTGAAGGACCGTCACCGTCAGGGCGTGGCCGATGGAGTCGTGCAGCTCGCGGGCCAACAGGTTGCGTTCCAGCAGGCGTTCGGCGCGCAGCTCCGCGGCGGCCAGCCGCTCGGCCGGTGAAGGCCCCAGCAGCCGCACCGCCATGGCGAGTTGGAGCCGGCCCGCCCAGACGATCAGCCATCCGAGCCCGAACAGCAGCACCGGCGCCAGCAGCGGGTACCAGGACGGCCCCTCCAACGCGGGGAGCCGGACTCCCTGCAGATCCGGCGTCCTGGTGGTCAGCAGGTCGACGGCGGCGACCGGCACCAGCACCGACAGGGTGCCGACGGCCGTCCCGAGCCCGACCCGGCCGACCAGCCAGACCGCCGTCCGTCGACGGTCGGCCCAGGTGCGGGCGGGCTCGGCGGCGATGTCCCGCTCCCGGTCGGGGACGAGCAGCAGCCTCGCCTGCACCCCTTCCGCCCGGCGCATCGCGGGCACCAGCGCGGCCGCCACGAGCAGTACCGCGTCCACCGGCACGGCCCGGACCAGGAGTTCGGCCAGGCTCGGTCCGGAGACGCCCGGATAGACCATCAGGACGACGCCGGAGAACACGCACCCGATCACCAGATGCAGCCAGCGCGCGTACGTCACGGCGCTCAGCAGGGGCGCGAGTATCCGGGGCATGGCGCCATCCTGCCAGGTCAGCGCTGCGGGTGGCCTCCCTCTCGGGAGGGAGAAGCATCCCCTCCCGGGCGGGATCCGCCACCGGGGTCCGCCGCGGTCCCATGGAGACGTCGGAGCGGCGGACCGTCGGAAGCGGAGCCGCCGACGGTCCGCGACGAGCGGTGGAGAGGGGAAGGGCAGACGTGATCAAGGTGGAGGGCCTCACCAAGGAGTACGCCGGGGCACGCGTGGTGGACGGCCTCGACTTCGAGGTCCGGCCCGGGGTGGTGACCGGGTTCCTCGGGCCCAACGGAGCGGGCAAGAGCACCACCATGCGGCTGGTTCTCGGTCTGGCCCGGCCGACCGCCGGCCGGGCCCTGGTGAACGGCCGCCCGTACGCCGAACTGGACGCTCCGCTGCGGCAGGTCGGCGCACTGCTCGACGCCCACGCCCTGCACGGTGGCCGCACGGCGCGCGGCCACCTGCGCTGGCTGGCCGCCGGCAACGGCCTGCCGGACCGCCGGGTCGACGAGGTGCTCGCCCAGGTCGGCCTCGCCGACGCGGCCGGCCGGCGGATCCGGGGCTTCTCGCTCGGCATGCGCCAGCGCCTCGGCGTGGCCGCCGCCCTGCTCGGCGACCCGCCGGTGCTGATGCTCGACGAGCCGGTGAACGGCCTCGACCCGGAGGGCATCCGGTGGATCCGCACCCTGCTGCGGGGCCTGGCCGCCGAGGGCCGCACGGTGCTGGTCTCCTCGCACCTGATGACCGAGATGGCGCTGACCGCCGACCACCTGGTGGTGATCGGCCGGGGCAGGCTGCTGGCGGACTCCGCGACCTCGGAGTTCATCGACCGCCACGGCCGCACCCGGATCCGGGTGCGCGCGGTCGACCCGGTGAAGCTGGACGCCCTGCTGGGCGGCGCCGGCCTCGGCGCCCGTCTCGTCGGCGCCACCGCCGAACCGGCGGACGGCGGCGCCTGGGAGGTCAGGGGGGCGGCACCCGAGCAGATCGCCGCCTTCGCCGCCGCCGCCGGCGTGGTGCTGTACGAGATCGCGGTTCAACAGGATTCTCTGGAGGAGGCCTTCATGCGCATGACCGCCGACAGCGTCGAGTACCGGGCGGTGGCGGCATGAGCGCCCTCGCCACCCCCACCGCGCCGCCGACCGCCGCTCCGCCGACCACCGCGCCGCCGACCGCCACGCTCCGAGCCGCGCTCCGCGGCGAGTGGATCAAGCTCACCACCCTGCGCCCGCTCTGGATCACCCCGCTCGTCGCCGTCGCACTCACCGTCGGCCTCGGCACCGCCGTCGCCGCGACGCTCGGCGAGAAGGACGCCGGCCTCGCCGACGACCCCGGGGTGGGCATCCACTACGGCCTCAACTTCGGTCAGGCCGCCCTGGTCTGCTTCGGGGTGCTGCTGGTCGGGCAGGAGTTCCACACCCGCATGATCGGCGTCTCGCTCACCGCCGTCCCGCGCCGAGGCCGCCTCTACGCCGCCAAACTCGCCCTCGGCGCGGCCGTCGGCCTCGGCGCCGGGCTGCTCGGGAGCGCCGGCTCCCTCGCCGGCTACGCCGCCTTCGTGCCCGCCGGCTGGGACGGCCCCGGACTGGTCCGCAGCGCCGCCGCCGGGGTGCTCTATCCGGCGCTGCTGGTCGTGTTCTGCCTCGGCCTGACCGCCGTGCTGCGCAACCTCACCGCGGCGATGGGCCTGCTGGTGCCGACGGTCTTCCTGCTCACCCCGCTGCTGTCCGGCGTGCCGGTCGTCCGGCACGCCGTGCAGTTCCTCCCGGACCGCGCGGGCCAGTACGCGCTGCTCTACGTCGACGACCCGCAGGTCGCGTACGGGCACTGGACCGGCCTGCTGATCATGGCCGGCTGGGCCGCCGCCGCCGCGTACGGCGGCCTGCGGACCCTCCGCCGGTACGAGGTCTGACCCGGGCCCGCCCCACCCCCCGCCGCCACGTGCAACTCTGGAGTTGCACGTGGCGGCGGGGGCGTGCGATCCTCGGGCAACGGATCGGGGAGGTTCACGGCATGGTCACCGGCAGCATCGAACGCGAGATCGTCATCGCCGCACCGCGCGAACGGGTCTGGGAGGTGCTCACCCAGGCGGAGTTCCTGGGTGCCTGGTTCGGCGCCGAGGCACCCGCCGAGATCGACCTCAGGCCCGGCGGGCGGATGGTCCTCGACCACGGGCCGCGCGGCAGGCTGCCGGCCAGGATCGAACGGGTGGAGGGACCGGGCCGCTTCTCCTTCCGCTGGTCGCCGGGCGCGGCCGGAACGGGGGCGGCTGTGGCCGCGTCCGCGTCCGGCGAGGAGGCCGGAACGGGGGCGGCGGCAGGCGGATCGACCCTGGTCGAGTTCACCCTCACCCGGGAACCGGGCAACCACACCCGGCTGCGCATGGTGGAGAGCGGGTTCACCGCGCTCGCCCCGCTCACCGCCGACACCCGGACCCGGTGCGAGCAGGACGGGACGGACTGGACGTGGAAACTGACCGAGCTGGCCTGCCACACGGAGCGGATCACCGCCCGGCGACCTCGAATGACGGAAAACAGCTGACGGACGACAGGATCTGATACCTGTCGCCCGTCAGCTGCCGCAATTCGGCCGGTCGTCGTCACCGGTCAGCCCGCACCGCACGGGCCGGCACCGCACGGGCCTGCGCCGGTCGAGGCGGAGCCGGCCGCCAGCTCAGCCCCGCAGTGCCGGGTGGTCCGCGACAACGGTGCTGCTCCCCGGAGCGATCTCCGTGAAGCCCGCGTCCTGCACCAGCGGCAGACCGCTCGCCACCAGCTCCGCCCAGGCCTCGGGCCCGGCCGTCCGGACGGCGAGCGCGAAGCCGGACTCGGCCCACTCCTTGCGCTGCGCGTCGTCCAACCGCCACCAGGCGAGCTGGGCGGCGTGCCCGGTCTGGGCCATCGTCTTGCCGGCGCTCATCTCCACCTCAGGATTCAGCCAGAGCACCGGCACCCCGGGCGCCGCGGCGTCGACCGGGCCGCTCTCCTCCAGTTCGGTGCCGGACACCTGGAGCTTGGCGAGCTCCTTGGGCCAGCCGTCGAGCGGAACCGGCGGGAACACCCGCACCTCCGCCTCCCGCCCGGCCACCGTGATCCCCGGCAGCTCGCCCGCCCGGTTCCACTCGCCGCCCCGCGCCCGCCGGACCACCTTGCGGATCCGCGCGTCCTCCCACGCCTCGACCAGCTCCGTCCACTCGCCGTCCGGCTCGGTCACCCGGCGGTCGCTCAGCAGCGTCAGCACGGCCCGCGCCGAGGTCTCCAGGGCATCGGTCCGGCCGGGCGGCGCGGTCCGCTCCAGCCGGACGACCAGCGGCAGCACGTACTGCGGCCGGGCATCGCGGTCCTCGGGCGTCGGGTCGGGGACGGGGGCGTCGAACGGAGAAGTCACCGGTCCAGCATGCCAGCCCCCGCGGCGCCGAGATCACCGCGGTGCCCGCCGCGGCACACCGGTCGGCACCGCTCGGCACCGCTCGGGGCCGGCCAGGGCCCGTCAGCGCCGGAAGCCGCGCTGCGGGTCGCGCTCCTCCGCGTCCTCGTACGTCAGGAACCAGCCCTCGGGGTGGGTGGCCGCGAGCAGCAGCTCGGCCCGCTGCTCCGCGTTCAGCTCCGCGTCGCCGTCGTCCGGCCCGTAGACCCCGAACAGCTCGTCGTGGCAGCCGTCCCAGTCGTAGTCGTACAGGTCGGCCGGGAGGTCGCCCATCATGTCGGCGACCGACTCGGGCTGCGCACCGAGCAGCGTCCGGGCGTCGACCAGGGCCAGCCGCAGCGCGATCTCCTCGGCCAGGCACCGCGGCAGCGGCCACTCGCCGAGCGCGAGATCGTCGGCGAGGTCGTCGAAGGCCCGGGCCATCGTGCGGCGCCAGGCCCGGTGCAACCGCCAGGTGCGCTGCGGCAGCCGGCTGAAGACCGTCCAGTCCGTCTCCTCGCCGTCGACGACCGGCTCGTCCTCGTGCTCGTCGAAGTCGTCGTACGCGGCGTCGGCCAGGCCGATCAGCTGGGCGTGCAGCAGGCAGGCCGTACGGGGCGTCAGCGTCCAGTCGCCGGACGAGCCGCCGTCCTCCTCGTCGCCGTCCAGCGGGAACAGCTCGGCGAAGTCCGGTGCGAAGTCCTCGGTGACGCTGATCTCCAGCGTCCCCCCGAGTGCCTCGACGCCCGGGATCGCCGCCACCAGCCGGTCCGGGTGCAACAGCGCGCCGAGCGCCGCGTTGGCGTCCTCGGCCACCTCGCGCAGCAGCTCACGGCGCTGCCCGGCCGGATCGATGCCCTCGAAGTCCAGTTCCTCCACCGCCGCGATCGCCGCAGCCCGCAGCGCGGGCCAGTCGCTGATCCGCAGACCCAGCACCACCGTCGCCTCGATCTCCTGCGCGCCGGAGTCCTCCGCCGCGCCCGGCCCCTGTGGATGATCGCTTCGCTCGCCCATGGGGCTACGGTACGGCCTTTCGGGCCTTCGATCACCGGTCTGTTCCGGCTACCCTACGCGTTCTCGCCGTCACCGGGCCGCCCCGCGGCGAGTCCGGGCCGCGCGCCTCTGTGCCGGGAGGGCCGCCCGCCCACAGGATGAGCCCATGGCAAACATCGACGAGTACGGCGGCGGGCAGCACCCGGACGCCCAGGTCCTGGTAGTGACCACCAACGACATCCCCGGCTTCCGGGTCGACCACGTGATCGGCGAGGTCTTCGGCCTGACCGTGCGCAGCCGGCACATCGGCAGCCAGATCGGCGCCTCGCTGAAGTCGCTGGTCGGTGGCGAGCTGCGGGGTCTGACGAAGACCCTGGTGGAGAGCCGCAACGAGGCGATGGCGCGGCTGGTCGAGCAGACCAAGGCACGGGGCGGGAACGCGGTGCTGATGTTCCGCTTCGACGTCACCGAGGCCGCGGACGTGGGCACCGAGGTCTGCGCCTACGGCACGGCGGTGGTGATCTCCCCCGCCGTCCCGTAGGCGGCGGACGGTTCCTGCGCCGGGACGCCGGCCCGGTGGCGACCCTCGGGACCGAGGCCCGCCACCAGGGCGGGCAGGCGGCGGGCGACAGGCGGCGGGCCTCGGGCGACAGGCCGCGGGCGGCGGGAACACGAGCCGCCCCACCGATGTTTCACCGGCGTGACTGTTTACGGTGCAACCAACCCGGGCGAGGTACGACACGTCGACGTCCTGGTGGTGGGCGCGGGCCAGGCCGGTCTGTCAGCCGCCTACCACCTGCGCCGCCGCGGCTTCGCCCCCTCCCCGACCGGCACCGGCCAGGAGGGCGGGTTCGTCGTCCTGGACGCCGACGCGGCCCCCGGCGGTGCCTGGGCCCACCGCTCCCCGTCGCTGCGGATGGCCACCGTGCACGGCTTCCACGACCTGCCCGACTTCGAGCTCCCCGAGCCGGACCCGGAGGCGCCCGCCCGCGAGGTCGTACCGGGGTACTTCGCGGCGTACGAGGCGAAGCACGCGCTCCCGGTGGTGCGCCCGGTGACCGTTCGGGCCGTGCGGGCGGAGTCCCCGAGCCCGGACGCCCGGCTGCTCGTCGAAACCGACACCGGCACCTGGTCGACGCGGGCCCTCATCAACGCCACCGGGACGTGGACCCGCCCGTTCCTCCCGCACTACCCGGGGCACTTCGCCGGACGCCGGCTCCACTACGCCGACTACCGGGGGCCGGAGGAGTTCGCCGGCCGACGGGTGCTGGTGGTCGGCGGCGGTGCGTCGGCGATCCAGGTGCTCTCGGAGGTGGCGGCCGTCGGCGAGACGGTCTGGGTCAC
Organism: Streptomyces sp. BE303; assembly: GCF_036290945.1. Taxonomy (NCBI): domain Bacteria; kingdom Bacillati; phylum Actinomycetota; class Actinomycetes; order Kitasatosporales; family Streptomycetaceae; genus Streptomyces; species Streptomyces sp. BE303. The sequence continues at coordinate 26,602 of NZ_JAQYWZ010000773.1, read as the reverse complement.
CCGGACCCCGCCCGTCTACCACGAGGGACCGTTCACCTCCGAGTACGGCCGCGAGGTGGTGGCCAAGGTCGAGGAACGGGTCCGCCGGGGTCTGCCGGTGCGCAGCGTGGTGAGCGTGACCGGGCTCGGCCCGTCGGTCGCCTACCGCCGTGCCGAGGAGCTGGGCGCGCTGCACCGTCGCCCGATGTTCGACCGCCTCACCGAGCACGGGGTGGCCTGGGGCGACGAGGAACTCGCCGTCGACGCGATCGTGTGGGCGACCGGCTTCCGGCCCGAGGTCGGCCACCTCGCCGGCCTGGGCCTGCGCTCCCCCGGGGGCGGCATCGCCCTCACCGGCACCCGCGCCACCGCCGACCCGCGGGTCCACCTGGTCGGCTACGGCCCGTCCGCCAGCACGATCGGCGCCAACCGGGCCGGCCGGGCGGCGGTCAACGAGATCGTCACGCTGCTCGGCGACCCGGCCGGGGCCGACGCCGCGGTCGCCGGCTGAGCAGCCGCCCGGCCGTGAGCCCGCCCCGCCGGCCAAGTTCCTCGCAGCGCACCGGGCCGAGCTGCTCGGCGGTCGAGCCGCTCAGCGGTCGTAGTCGACCGTCACCCGGTCGGTGACCGGGCGGGCCTGGCAGGTGAGGACGTAGCCGGCCGCCAGTTCCTTCTCCTCCAGGGCGAAGTTGCGCCGCATCTTCACCTCGCCCTCGGTGACCAGGGCGCGGCAGGTGCCGCAGACCCCGCCCTTGCAGGCGAACGGCAGGTCCGGGCGGGAGCGCTGCGCACCGTCCAGGATCGACCGGTCGCGCGGCAGGGCGAGCGTGCTGCCGCGCCCGTCGAGGACGACGGTGACCTCGCTGCGTTCCCCTTCGTCCGGGCCCGGCCCGTCCTGCACGCGCTCGGCGATCGGCTCGTCCTCGGCGTGGAAGAGTTCCTGGTGCACCCGCGCGGCCGGCACGCCCAGCCCGGCCAGCAGTTCCTTCGCCCCCGCGACCATCCCGAACGGCCCGCAGAGCCACCAGTGGCCGACGGCCTCCACGTCGACCAGCGCCTTGAGCAGGGCCCCGACCCGTTCGGGGTCGAGCCGGCCGCTGAGCAGTTCGGCGTCCCGGGTCTCCCGGGAGAGCACGTGCACCAGTTGGAGCCGGCCGAGGTAGCGGTCCTTCAGGTCGGCCAGCTCGTCGGAGAACATCACGGTGTCGCTGCGCCGGTTGCCGTAGAGGAGGGTGACGGTCGAGGTGCGGTCGGCGGCCAGGACGGAGGCGGCGATGGAGAGCATCGGCGTGATGCCGGAGCCGGCCGCCAGCAGCACGTGCTCGGCGGGTTCGGCGAGGTCGGGGCTGAAGAGACCGGACGGCGTCAGCACCTCGACCTCCTCCCCCGGGCCCGCGTCGCGCACCAGCCAGCGGGAGAACAGCCCGCCGGGCACCTCCCGGACGGCGATCCGCAGCGGACCGCCGGCGGGGGCGCAGATCGAGTACGAGCGGCGCTCGTCGACACCGTCCACCACCCGGCGCAGCGTCAGCGTCTGCCCCGGCCGGAACGCGAAAGCGTCCGTGAGCCCGTCCGGCACCGCGAAGGTCACCGCGACGGCGTCCTCGCAGAGCCGCTCCACCGCTGCGACCCGCAGCAGGTGGAAGGTGGGGCGGCGGGCGGGCAGGACGGCGGCCATTCAGATCTCCTTGACACGTTCGAAGGGCTCACGGCAGTCGCGACAGCGCCACAGCGCCTTGCAGGCGGTGGAGCCGAACCGGGACAGCTCCTCGGTGTCGGCGCAGCCGCAGAGCGGGCAGACGACGGGGGCCGCGGGGGCGACGTGGCCGCGCACGGCAGCGGGCCGCGCGCCGGCGCCCGTCCCCGCGTCCGGCGCGTCCGACCGGTCCGCGCGCCGGGTCGGACCGAGGCTCAGCAGACCCGGCCCCGGGCCGCCGCCGGAGGCCGCGGCGCCCGGACGGGGCGGGGCGACGCCCGCCTCGACGAGCTTGCGGCGCCCCTCGGCGGTGATCAGGTCGGTCGACCAGGGCGGGTCGAGCCGCAGCCGGACCCGGACGTCCGCGTACCCGGCCGCGCGCAGCCGCCGGTCCACGTCCGCGGCCATCTCGGCGACGGCGGGGCAGCCCGAGTACGTCGGGGTGAGCCACGCCGTCACGGCGCCGCCGTCCACCTCGACCTCGGACAGCACGCCCAGGTCGGCGAGGGTCAGCATGGGCAGCTCCGGATCGGGCACCTCCAACGCGACCTCCCACGCCCTGCCGCGGGCGACCGTTCCGGCCGCGGTCACCACGTCGCCCCCGGGTGTGCCCGGGCCAGCACCTGGAGCTCGGCCAGCAGCAGGCCCAGCGCCTCGGTGTGCACCCCGTCCCGGCCGGCCCGGCCGCCGACCGCCGCCAGCCCGGGGACGTCCGGCACGGCCAGCCCGGCCTCCGCGAGCACGCCCGCCAGCGAGGCCAGCACCGGCTCGCGCAGCGTCGCCGGGTCCGTACCGACCCGCAGCTCGACCGGATGCGCCGTGAACAGTTCCTCCAGCAGCGGCCAGGCCGCGTCCACCCCGGCCTGCATCCGCCCGGCCGAGTACGGCGTCCCGTCGCCGAGCCGCAGCGTCCAGGCCGTCGCGTACTCGCGGTGGTAGGCGAGCTCCTTCACGCCCCGCGCGGCGACCGCCGCCAGCACCGGGTCCGCGTGCCCGGCCAGCGCCTCGTACAGCGCGCCGCGCGCCGTGGAGAAGAGCAGCAGCCGGGCGATCGAGAACGCGAAGTCCCCGTTCGGCGCCTCGACCAGGCGGACGTTGCGGAAGTCGCGCTCCTCCCGCCAGTACGCCAGGTCGTCCTCGGTGCGCCCGGACCCGTCGGCCTGCCCGGCCCGGGTGAGCAGCTGGCGGGCCTGGCCGAGGAGGTCGAGGCCGAGGTTGGCGAGCGCGACCTCCTCCTCCAGCTCCGGGGCCCGGGTGCACCACTCGATCAGCCGTTGGGAGAGGACGAGCGCGTCGTCGCCGAGCATCAGGCAGTAGGCGGCCAGGTCGGTGCCGTCCAGCCCGGGCGGCACGGTGGTGTCCACCCCGAGCAGCGGGTCGGCGAAGCCCGTCCCGTACGCCCAGCGGCCCTCGCCCTCGGGCTCGGGGGACGCCTCGGCGAGGCTCAGGTACACGTGGTCGTCGGTCATGGTTCGGCTGCTCCCGGTCAGATGTGCGGGACATCCTCGGGGATGTCGTAGAAGGTCGGGTGGCGGTAGACCTTGTCGCCGCTGGGCTCGAAGAAGGGGTCGCGCTCGTCCGGGGTGGAGGCGGTGATCGCGTCGGAGCGGACCACCCAGAGACTGACGCCTTCGTTGCGGCGCGTGTAGAGGTCACGGGCCGCGAGCAGGGCCATCCGGTCGTCGGCGGCGTGCAGCGAGCCGACGTGGACGTGGTTCAGGCCGCGCCGGGGGCGGACGAACACCTCGTAGAGCGGCCAGCCGGCCTTGGACTCGGTCACTTCCCGTTCTCCTCTTCCGCTTGCTGCGACTCCGCAGGCCGCTCCGCCTGCTGCGGCTCCGCCGGGTGGCGGGCCTCCGCGCGACGCTTCGCCGCGTAGGCGACGGCCGCCTCGCGGACCCACGCGCCGTCCTCGTGGGCGGCCCGGCGGCGCTCCGTCCGCTGGGCGTTGCACGGGCCCTGGCCGTGGATGACCCGGGTCAGCTCGGACCAGTCGGGCTCGCCGAAGTCCCAGCTGCCGCGGTCCTCGTTCCAGCTCAGGCGGGAGTCGGGAAGGGTGACCCCGAGGTGCTCGGCCTGCGGGACGGTCATGTCGACGAAGCGCTGCCGCAGCTCGTCGTTGGTGTGCCGCTTGATCCGCCAGGCCATCGAACGGGCGGTGTTCGGCGAGTCGGCGTCCGACGGGCCGAACATCATCAGCGACGGCCACCACCAGCGGTCGACCGCGTCCTGGACCATCCGGCGCTGCGCCTCGGTGCCGCGCATCAGCGTCATGAGCAGTTCGTAGCCCTGGCGCTGGTGGAACGACTCCTCCTTGCAGATCCGGACCATCGCGCGGGCGTACGGGCCGTAGCTGCACCGGCAGAGCGGGACCTGGTTGCAGATCGCGGCGCCGTCGACCAGCCAGCCGATCACCCCGACGTCGGCGAAGGTCAGGGTCGGGTAGTTGAAGATCGACGAGTACTTCTGGCGGCCGGAGATCAGCTTCTCGGTCAGCTCGGCGCGGTCCACCCCGAGCGTCTCGGCGGCGGCGTAGAGGTAGAGGCCGTGACCGGCCTCGTCCTGGGCCTTGGCGAGCAGGATCGCCTTGCGGCGCAGGGACGGCGCCCGGGTGAGCCAGTTGCCCTCGGGCTGCATGCCGATGATCTCGGAGTGCGCGTGCTGCGCGATCTGGCGGATCAGGGTGGCCCGGTAGGCGTCGGGCATCCAGTCCCGGGGCTCGATCCGCTGCTCGGCCGCGATGACCGCTTCGAACAGCTCCTCCGGCGTCTGCCGCTCCGAGCCGGGCCCGCCGGTTCCGTGGGCCCGGCCCGCCTCGTCCGCCGGGCTCGCCGCGTCCGCCGGGCTCGTGCCGGGCGACTGCCGGGCGTGCTCGGGGACCGGCTCGGCCACCTCTGCTGTCACCGCGGTCCCCTCTCTCCTGTCCGTGTACCGCTGCCCTGGTGCGTCGACGACCTGCCTCGACCACCGACCGAGCAACCGACTGACCGTTCGGTCGGTACCATTGTGCGCGGTGAGGCGGCAGCATGACAAGGGACATCGACGGCACGGCACGGCGGAAAGCGGGAACGGGCCGTCACGGCAGGTGACGGCCGGCGAGCGCTCCGGGCGGCCGGTGACTGGTGGCCGGCGACCGGCGACCGGCGACCGGCGACCGGCGGATCCTGGAATCCGCCGACCGCCGACCTCGGCCGCCGGCCCTCGACCCACTACCGGCGGCTGCCAGCCTCGGCCGCCACCCCCGCGGTACGGCCGTCGCCGCACCGCGGGGGTGACGCTCAGCCCTCCGAGCGGTCGCGCAGGCGCGGCAGCGGCACGGCGAGGAGCGCCGCCAGCAGCGCGATCCGCGGCGCCAGCTGGTCGATCCGGATGTGCTCGTGCCGCGCGTGGGCTCCTCCGCCGACCGCGCCGAACCCGTCCAGCGTCGGCAGCCCGCGGGAGCCCGGCAGGTTGGTGTCACCCGCCCCTCCCGCCGGACCGCCGTCCAGCTGCTGGCCGAGCACCGCCGCGAGCGAACGGACGTGACGCAGCAGCGGATTGCCGGACCGTTCCGGCCACGCGGGACGGCTGGACAGCACCTCCGTCCGCACCTTCGCCCCGGCCCGGAGTGCGGTCAGCCGGGCGAGACCGTCCAGCGTGCCGCGCTGCGCCTCGGTGGTGGAGAACCGCAGGCCGAGCTCGGCCTCGGCCCGGCCGGCCACCACGTTGGCACGACTGCCGCCGCTGATCCGGCCCGCGTTGAGCTCCGTGCCGGGCTGGTTGACGAGGCCCCGTACCGCGACCAGCTGGTCGACCAGTTCGTCCACCGCCGAGACGCCCTCGGCGGCGTCGTTCCCGGCATGCGCCTCGCGCCCGGTGACGGTGAGCCGCACCCGGGTCGAGCCACGGCGGGCGGTCTTGAGCCGACCGTCCGGGTGCGGCGGTTCGAGACCCAGCACGGCAGCCGCGCCGCGCAGTTGACGTTCGACGACGCGGCGGCCGTCCGGACTGCCGACCTCCTCGTCGGAGACGACGACCAGGCGGACGGTGCGGTGCGGCTGCTGGCCGAGGTCGGCGAGCAGCGCGAACGCGCCCTCCAGAGCGGCGAGTCCGCCCTTCATGTCGACCACGCCCGGCCCGCTGAGGACGCCGTCCTGCTCGGTGACCGGCCAGTCGGCGAGGGTGCCGACGGGCCAGACGGTGTCGTGGTGTCCGACGACCAGGAGGTGCGGCAGCGCCTCGTCCCGACCCTCCCACTGGAACACCAGGTGATCGCCTGCCGGGCCGGGTTCGCGCCGGAAGGTCGCACCGGTGGCCCGGAAGCCCGCGGCCAACTCCTCGGCGAGGGCGTCGAGTCGGGGCGCGTCGCCGCTGGGGGACTCGATCCGTGCGAGGTCGGCGCAGCGGCGGCGGACGGCGCCGGCCAGCGTCCGGGCCCGGGTGGTGAGGGCCTGGGGCAGACCGGGAAGCGCGGCGGTGGGACCGGTCTGGCCCTCGCCTTCGGGAACGGCCGGAGTGTGGGGGGCCGCTGCGGGGGGTGGTGCGGCGGCGGGTGCGGGGGTGGCCGGAGCGAGGGCGGTTCGGGCGTTGACGGCGGTTCCGGGCCCGGTCACGCCGGGTGCGGCGGCGGTCCTGGTCGGCTCGGCCGTGGTGACGGCTGTGTCGACGACCGTGTCGGTGGAGGTGGCGGCAACGGTCGTTGCGGCAACGGCCGCACCGGTCGTGGCGGTTTCACCGGCCGGGCCGGTCGTACTGGTCGTACTGGTCGTACTGGTCCTGCCGGCCTTGCCGGTCGTACTGATCTTGTCGGTCGGATCGGTCGCGCCGGTCGGGTCGGCGGTGACAGCGGTGACGGTCGGTGCGGCGGACGGCCGGACGGCTTGAGGACTCAACGCTCGCCTCCCCGGCCGCCGCCGGTATACAGCGGCCGGTCCGGACGGCCCGGCCGGCCGGGCTGCCCGGCCCCGACCTGACCGGCAGAACCGGCGGGACCGGTGGGAACGGCGGCCCGTCGGAACGGTCCGTCCGGTCCAAGTGCGCTGGAACGGCTGGGCGGCATGCTTGGCATTTCGTCCTCCTCGCTCGATCCGGCGGCCCCGGTCGTCCCGGGGCCCCCGGTGGACATCGGCATCGACCACGGCGGGCGCAGACACCTGCACCACCACAGAGAAGCCGAGATGTGAGCCTAGAAGAACCGTTCGGTTTCCTGCGAGGTGGCCCTGCTCCCAGAGTGCCGGGACGGGGCCCCACCCCGAACGTCCGACCGCGGAACGACAGTCGGCGCACGGCGTGCGGGCCTGACTCGACGCACGGACGCGGTCGCCGGATCGCGCCCACCTCCACCATGGACCCGACGCCGGGGTTCGGCAGCGCAAGACGCCAAGGCTCGTCTTTTCCAGGCCAGATGGGTGACACCGACTCGGCCGACAGTACTGGCCGACAGTGGTCGGGAACGCCCGGTACGAACGGATCAGGACGGAACGAACCAGGGTGAACCGTGCTGAATCCCCCGGAGCTGAACCGGGCGGCCGGACGGACGGTCGGGGACCGAACGAACCGGGCGAGGGATCAGGACGGGGGGCGGGAGGGGCGCCCGCCCACCGACCGGCCCGGGCGCCCTCGGCCTCGATTCCATGACGGTGGATCAGCTCCGGGCCGACCCCTGCTTCCGCACAGGCCCCCACCCCCGCCCGTTCGTGTGCCACCCCGCCCACGTGCCGACGGAGGTGTCGGCGGAGCGTCCCGACGGAAGGTGCCGGGGCGGCGCCGAGCAGGGCGGCGACATCCGCTCGATGGTGGATCGAGCCGCCGATTGACAAATGACAGATGACAGATTTTGAATTCTGTCAGAACCCATGCCATAGTCGAACCGGGCCACCCTCCCTCCGGCCCGTCCCCTCCCCCACCCCGCCAGGAGTCGCGCATGTCCGCCACCGCCCACCCGGTCCCCCGCCGCACGCTCGGCGCCACCGGACCCACCACCTCCGCCCTCGGCCTCGGCTGCATGGGCATGTCCGACCTCTACGGCCCGGCCGACGAGGCCGAGAGCATCGCCACCATCCACGCCGCGCTCGACGCCGGCATCACCCTGCTCGACACCGGCGACTTCTACGGCATGGGCCACAACGAACTGCTGATCCACGAGGCGCTGCGCGGCCGTGACCGCGAGGAGGTCCGGATCAGCGTGAAGTTCGGCGCCCAGCGCGGCCCGGACGGCCAGTGGCTCGGCTACGACGCCCGCCCCGCCGCCACCAAGACCGCCCTCGCCTACACCCTGCGCCGCCTGCGCACCGACCACATCGACGTCTACCGCCCGGCCCGGCTCGACCCGGCCGTGCCGGTCGAGGAGACCGTCGGCGCGATCGCCGACCTGGTCAAGGCCGGCTACGTCCGCCACATCGGCCTGTCCGAGGTCGGCGCCGACACCCTGCGCCGCGCCGCCGCCGTCCACCCGATCAGCGACCTTCAGATCGAGTACTCGCTGATCTCGCGCTCCGTCGAGGCCGAGATCCTGCCCACCGCCCGCGAGCTGGGCATCGGCGTCACCGCGTACGGAGTCCTGTCGCGCGGCCTGCTCAGCGGCCACTGGCAGAACGACCGCGCGCTGTCCGGCACCGACTTCCGCGGCCACAGCCCGCGCTTCCAGGGCGACAACCTGACCCACAACCTCCGGCTCGTCGAGGCGCTGCGCGCCGTGGCCGCCGAGCGGGGCGCCAGTGTCGCGCAGGTCGCGATCGCGTGGGTGGCCTCCCGCGGCGAGGACGTCGTCCCGCTGGTCGGCGCCCGCCGCCGGGACCGGCTCACCGAGGCGCTCGGCTCCCTGGACGTGACCCTCACCGACGCCGATCTCGCGGCGATCGAGGCGGCGGTCCCCGCCGGGTCGGCCGCCGGGGACAGGTACGCTGCCGCCCAGATGGCCCATCTCGACAGCGAGCACTGAACCGCGGGGGCGCAGGCGTCCGCCGCGACCGCAGTACGCTGCCGGAAAAGGGCCGTCCGTACCCGCACCGCCCGCCGGTACGGGTACGGACACCCCCGTCAGCCCGACGTCCGCCCGCCACCCCGCGGGCGGACGCACCACCCGTAAGGACGTACCGCCCCCGTGGCCACGGACAGCGCACTCACCGCCGAGCAGATCCTGAGCGCGACGGAGGACGCCCTCAGGCGCTTCGGCCCGGCGAAGGCCACCGTCGTGGACGTGGCCCGCACCCTCGGGGTGAGCCACGGCAGCGTCTACCGGTTCTTCCCGAGCAAGGCGGCGCTGCGCGAGGCCGTCACCCAGCGGTGGCTGGACCAGGCCCACCACGACCTGCAGTCCGTCGCCGCCGAGGCGGGCCCGGCCTCCGAGCGCCTGCACCGCTGGCTGGTGACGCTGTTCGCCGCCAAGAGGAAGAAGGCGCTCGACGACCCGCAGCTCTTCGCCACCTACATGACGCTGGTCGGCGAGAACAGCAGCACCGTCGAGGCCCACGTGGAGACGCTGATCCGCCAGATCGGCCAGATCGTCCGGGACGGCGTCGAGGCCGGGGAGTTCCGGGACTCCGGGACCGGTTCGACCGCGCGCGCGGTGTTCGAGGCGACCGCGCACTTCCACGACCCGGCGTACGCGGGCGAGTGGTCCGACCCGGCGGCCCAGGAACGGTTCGAGGCGCTCTGGGGGCTCGTCCTCGGCGGCCTGGCCGCCAAACCCTGACGACAGCGGGCGCCCGGGCGCCCGTCGACCGTCCGGGGCAGCCCCGGCGCCGCTACTTCTCCGACTGCGTGATCCGCACCGTGTTGCCCGAGGGGTCGCGGAACGCGCAGTCGCGCGGGCCCCAGGCCTGGTCGACGGGCTCCTGGAGGACCTCGGCCCCGAAGGCCCGGACCTTCTCGAAGGTGGCGTCGAGGTCGTCGGTGCGGAAGACGAACATCGGCAGCACGCCCTTCGTCAGCAGCGCCTGGAGGGCGTCGCCGTCCGCCTGGGAGCGGCCGGCGTGCGGCTCCGAGAGCACGATCTCCAGGCCCGGCTGGGCGGCACTGCCGAGGGTGACCCAGCGAAAGTCGCCCGAGGCGACGTCGTTCCGCACCTCAAGACCGAGCGCGTCGCGGTAGAAGGCGAGCGAGTCGGTCAGGTCGTTGACGGTGATGTTGCAGTACTTCAGTGCGATGTCCATGCGAGTCACGCTAGGCGGCAGCCGGGTCACCCGCTTCTCGAATCCTGCTCGATCCGTAGACCGGACCGTCGCCCGGCCCGTCGCGCGGGTCGGCCCGGTCAGTCCCGTGCATGCACGACGAGCCGGTTCCGCTCCCCGTCGAAGGTGGCGCCCAGGGCCCGGGCCTCGCGTCGGCCGCCCGCGAAGAGGCCCTGCCGGTCGACGTGGACGGTCAGGAGGTCGTGGTCGTCGATCACCTCGGAGATGCCCCGGGTGTCGATGGTGTCCGCCCAGGCGTCCAGGTTCCGGCCGAACCACACCGGCAGGCCGCACGGACCGGCGACCGCGTCCCAGAAATCGTCGAGGGAGTCGATCGGCCGGCCCCTCAGGTTGACGATCAACTCGCTGTGCGTCATCACAGCAGGGTAGCCCGACCCGGGCGGACCCGGCGGCCGGCCCGGGAGGCACCCGGCGGTCAGTCCCTGGAGTGCCCGAAGAAGATCCGGTAGAGGAGCAGCAGCACCAGCGCGCCGCCGATCGCCGACGCCCAGGTCGCCAGGTCGAAGAACTGCGTCGTCACCGGCCGGTCCAGGAAGCGTGCGGAGATCCAGCCGCCGACGAACGAGCCGGCGACGCCGATCAGGGTGGTCACCACCAGGCCCCCCGGGTCCCGCCCCGGCAGCAACAGCTTGGCCAGGGCTCCGGCCACCAGGCCCAGCACGATCCATGCAACGAAGCTCATGCGTCCTCCCGCCCTCATGTCGGCTCGGCGGCCCGCGCCGGCCGTCCTGCCCGGAGGGACGCCGCCGTGCGCCCCCGTGGTTCCGGTGCGCCGGGCGTGGCACCGGCCGCACCGCCCGGCACCACCGGGATACTTCCGCCATGCGCATCCTGATCGCCACCGCCGGCTCACGCGGCGACGTCGCCCCCTTCACCGGGCTCGGAGCGCGGCTGCACGCGGCCGGCCACCAAGTCGCCGTCGCCACCCACACCACCTTCGCGGACACGGTCCGGTCCGCCGGCCTGGAGTTCTGGCCGCTGCCCGTCGACCCGCGCGCCGAACTCGCCTCCGAACGGGGGCAGAACCTCCTCCGGACCGGCACCGGCCCGCTCGGCATCGTCCACCTCACGCGCCTTGCACGGTCGTTCATGCCGGGGCTCGGCGACGCCATCGCGGCGGCCACCTCGGCCGGCGCGGACCTGCTGCTCACCACCGGCACCACGGCCGCCCTCGGCCAGGTGGTCGCCGAGGCGGCCGGGATCCCCACCCTGACACTCCAGCTCCAACCCATGGCCCCGACCAGGGAGTTCGCCCCGGTGGTCACCGGGACCCGGTCGCTCGGCGCGGCCGGCAACCTGCTCGCCGGACACGCGGTCCAGGCCGCCGTCGACCACCTCTTCGCCCCGGCCGTACGCGGTCTCCGCCGCCAACTCGGCCTTCCCCAGCGGAGCGTGGCGCACGCGAGGAGCTCCCACTCGGTCCTGCACGGCTTCTCGCCGGTCGTCGTCCCGCGGCCCGCCGACTGGCGCCCCGGGCTCGCCGTCGCCGGGTACTGGTGGCCGCACACCGATCCCGGCTGGCAACCTCCGCAGCGGCTCCTCGACTTCCTCGCCGCCGGGCCTCCGCCCGTCTACGTGGGCTTCGGCAGCCTGGTCGTGCCCGACCCCGAACGTCTCACCCGGACGGTCCTCGCCGCACTGCGCGCCGCCCGGGTCCGCGCCGTCCTGCAGTCCGGCTGGAGCGGCCTCGTCACCGCCGACAGCGACGACGTCCTCACCATCGGCGACACCCCGCACGACTGGCTGTTCCCCCGCGTGGCCGCCACCGTCCACCACGCGGGCGCCGGCACCACCGCCGCCACCCTCCGCGCCGGCACACCGACCGTCCCCGTCCCGGCCCAGCTCGACGCCCCGTTCTGGTCCACCCGCCTCACCCGCCTCGGCACCAGCCCCGGCCCCGTCCCCCTCCCCCAGCTCACCGCCGCCCGCCTCGCCACCGCGATCCGCCGGACCCTCGACACCCCCCACCACCGCAACTGCGCCCGGGCCCTCGCCACCGCCCTCACCGCCGAGGACGGCACCGCCAAGGTCCTCACCGCCATCGACCGCCTCACCGACTCCCACTCCCGGTAACCTGACGGCCGGATCCCGCCGACGGCCCAACTCGCCCCGAACGACCGAAATGACCGAACCCCAGCAACTTGCTCGAACCACCCACCACCCCTGACAACCCCCCAGCTCCCGAACTCTGCTCCCCGCGCCTGCGGGGATGTTCCCGCGAACCCGAAACGCCGGTGGGCCAAGGCGTCCTGCTCCCCGCGCCTGCGGGGATGTTCCCTGCCAGCCCTCCGCCCTGCGCTTCCCCTCGACCTGCTCCCCGCGCCTGTGGGGGTGTCGCCTTCGCCGTCTGCCGGCGCCGTGCCGCCTTGGGCGCCGCGGGCCATGTGCGGGAGATCGCCCGCCTGTCCGGCCGGCCATGGAGAGTGGCGTACCGGCCATCCTGCTTACCCTTCCTTGCAAATGTTCATGCCAATCGACAGGCTGTACGTGTCCGTACGGCTGCCATACCGACCGGTCACCGCCCCACCGTGGACGCCGACAGTTGGCCCTACGGCCGGTCCGACCACCGGTCCGACGTCCCGCGAACGGCACCAAGGCGCACCGGAACCGTCCGAGAAGAGATGAGGAAGAAGCATGCGCAAGATCGCGATGGCCATGACCGCCCTGTCGCTCGCCGTGGGAACGGGGATCGCCGCAGCCCCCGGTGCCGTGGCGGCGACGACGTGCCCGAGCGGGGCGGTCTGTATCCGCGAGTTCGGCGGAGACATCCTGAGCAAGAACATCTTCTACAGCTACGGTGCCCACAACCTCGACAACGTCACCGGGTACCACATACTCGCCAACAGCCAGACCGGCGGCGCGGGCTTCGAGCTCTGCCGGGGCTACAACGGCACGGACTGCTCGATCACGTACCGCACCACGGGTGACTACCCCTCGATCGACTTCACGCCGATCAACTCCATCCTCCTCGTGCCGTAGTCGGGCGTAGTGGGCCACCGGCCCGCGGCCGCTCGCCCGCCGACCTGTGGTGCTCCGTCCGGTCTTCCCGATCCGTGGTCGACTGGCGGGAGACGGCTGGTGCTGCGGGCGGCCCGTTGGCGCGGTAGGCGCCCTCCCCGCGCGCCTGCGAAGTGGGTTCCGGGGGGTGGTGGCGCCGGCGGCCGGGTTACGGCAGGCGCGGGATGAGGTCGGTCCCGTAGGCGTCGATGGTGGACTCGACGGCGTCGTGCATGGCGTAGATGGCGAACTGGTCGACGCCGAGGGAGCGGAGCTGTTCGAGGCGGGCGAGGTGGGCGTCGGGCGGGCCGATGAGACAGAACCGGTCGACGATCTCGTCGGGGACGAAGGCGGTGTCGGGGTTCCCGGCGCGGCCGTGGTGGCTGTAGTCGTAGCCCTGCCGGTCCTTGATGTAGGCGGTGAGGGCTTCGGGGACGAGGTCGGAGTGCTCGCCGTAGTGGGTGACGAGGTCGGCGACGTGGTTGCCGACCATGCCGCCGAACCAGCGGCACTGTTCGCGGGCGTGGGCGAGGGCGGCCGGCGAGTCGTCGGCGGTGACGTAGGCGGGCGCGGCGACGCAGACGGTCACCGCGTCGGGGTCGCGGCCGGCCTCGGTGGCGGCCCGGCGGACGGCCTTGACCATGTACTCGGTGAGGTAGGGGTCGGCGAGTTGGAGGATGAAGCCGTCGGCCTGGCGCCCCGTCAGGGCGAGGGCCTTGGGCCCGTAGGCGCCCATCCAGACCGGCAGGGCGGCGCCTTCGCCGACCCACGGCAGGTGCATCTCCGTGCCGTCGACCTCAGCGGTACGGCCCTCGGCCAGCTCCTTGATGGCGTGCATGGCCTCGGACAGCCGGGCGAGGGTGGCGGGATGCCGGCCGGCGACCCGCATCGCGGAGTCGCCGCGCCCGATGCCGCAGACCGTGCGGTTGCCGTACATGTCGTTGAGGGTGGCGAAGAGGGAGGCGGTGACCTCCCAGGTCCGGGTGGAGGGGTTGGTGACCATCGAGCCGACCTTGAGCGTGCTGGTCTCGGCGAGGATGCGGCTGTAGATGACGAAGGGCTCCTGCCACAGGACGCAGGAGTCGAACGTCCATCCGTGACTGAAGCCGGCCCGCTCGGCGCGGACCATGCGGTCGACGAGCAGGCTGGCGGGCGGGTCGGTCTGCAGCACGAGGCCGATGTCCATGGCGGGCTCCGGAGGTCGGGAGGAGGGGGAACGGGAACCCGCCCGGGCCGTGACCCGGGCGGGCGGAGGAGCAAGGACGGCCGGAGGCCGGGGAGGTGGGCCCGGACGGGCGGGGCTCAGTCCAGGTACCGGCAGGTGTCCCGGCGCAGGAAGGTGCCGTGGCCGGCCCGCCCGAGCCAGGTGCCGTGGTCGAGGACGACCGTGCCCCGGGAGAGGACGGTGCGGGCGCGGCCGGTGAGCGTGCGCCCCTCGTACGCCGAGTAGTCGACGTTCATGTGGTGGCTCGCCGCGGAGACAATCTGGACGGCGTTGGGGTCGTAGACGACCACGTCGGCGTCGGCACCGGGGGCGATGGTGCCCTTGCGCGGGTGCAGGCCGAACATCCGGGCGGGCGTGGTGCAGGCGATCTCGATCCAGCGGCGGCGGCTCAGTCGCCCGTCGACCACGGCCTGGTGGAGCAGGTCCATGCGGTTCTCCACGCCGGGCAGACCGTTGGGGATCTTCGAGAAGTCGCCGCGGCCGAGCTCCTTCTGCCCGGTGTAGCAGAACGGGCAGTGGTCGGTGGAGACCACCTGGAGGTCGTTGGTCCGCAGGCCGCGCCAGAGCGCCTCCTGGTGCTCCCGGGGGCGCAGCGGCGTGCTGCACACGTACTTGGCCCCCTCGAAGCCGTCGGCGCCCTCCTCGGCGAGGTTGTCCGTGGAGAGGAAGAGGTACTGGGGGCAGGTCTCGCCGAAGACGGGGAGGCCCTCGTCGCGGGCCCGGGCGAGTTCGGCGAGGGCGGAGGCCGCGGAGACGTGGACGACGTAGAGGGGGCTGCCGGCGACCTGGGCGAGCTTGATGGCGCGGTGGGTGGCCTCGGCCTCCAGGAGTTCGCGGCGGACCTCGCCGTGGTACCGGGGGGCGGTGCGGCCGGCGGCGAGGGCCTGTTCGACGAGGACGTCGATGGCGATGCCGTTCTCGGCGTGCATCATGATCAGCCCGCCGTTGGCGGCGCCGCGCTGCATGGCGCGCAGGATGCGGCCGTCGTCGCTGTAGAAGACGCCGGGGTAGGCCATGAACAGCTTGAAGGAGGTGGACTCGCCGGAGTCGACGAGGGCGTCCATCTCCTTGAGGACCGCGTCGTTGACGTCGGAGACGATGGTGTGGAAGGCGTAGTCGACGGCGCACGTGCCGTCGGCCTTGGCATGCCAGGCGTCGAGACCTTCGCGGAGGCTGCCGCCGACGGGCTGGACGGCGAAGTCGACGATGGTCGTGGTGCCGCCCCAGGCGGCCGCGCGGGTGCCGGTCTCGAAGGTGTCGGAGGCGTGGGTCCCACCGAACGGCAGTTCCATGTGGGTGTGGGCGTCGACGCCGCCCGGGATCACGTAGTGGCCGGCGGCGTCGATCAGGGTGTCGGCGGTCCAGGCGAGGGCGGCCTCGCTGCCGGTGGTGGCGAGGGCGACGATGCGCTCGCCCTCGATGAGGACGTCGGCGCGGAGTTCCTCGGTGGCGGTGATGACGAGGCCGCCGCGGATGACGGTGCGGGTGGTCATGGTGTGGTCGTCCCCCTCACGCCTCGGCCAGCGGCCCGTACGCGTCGGGGCGGCGGTCGCGGTAGAACGCCCACTGCTGCCGGACCTCCTCGATGAGGCCCATGTCGAGGTCGCGGACGACGAGTTCCTCCTCCTTGTCGGAGGCGACCTCGCCGACGAACCGGCCGCGCGGGTCGACGAAGTAGGAGGTCCCGTAGAAGTCGTTGTCGCCGTACTCCTCGGTGCCGACGCGGTTGATGGCGGCGACGAAGTACTCGTTGGCCACGGCGGCGGCGGGCTGTTCGAGCTGCCAGAGGTACGCGGAGAGGCCGCGGCTGGTGGCGGAGGGGTTGTAGACGATCTGCGCGCCGGCGAGTCCCAGGGCCCGCCAGCCCTCGGGGAAGTGGCGGTCGTAGCAGATGTAGACGCCGACCTTGCCGACGGCGGTGTCGAAGACGGGCCAGCCGACGTTGCCGGGCTTGAAGTAGTACTTCTCCCAGAAGCCCTTGACCTGCGGGATGTGGTGCTTGCGGTACTTGCCGAGGTAGCTGCCGTCGGCGTCGATCACCGCGGCGGTGTTGTAGTAGACGCCGGGCTGCTCCTCCTCGTAGACGGGGACGACGAGGACGAGGCCGAGTTCCCGGGCGAGTTCGGCCATCCGGCGGACGGTGGGTCCGTCGGGCACGGGCTCGGCCCAGCGGTAGTGCTCGGGCTCCTGGACCTGACAGAAGTACGGGGCGTTGAAGACCTCCTGGAAGCCGAGGATCTGCGCGCCCTGCGCGGCGGCCTCGCGGGCGTACCGCTCGTGGAGGGCGATCATGCTCTCCTGGTCGCCGGTCCACCGGGTCTGGACGAGGGCGGCACGGACGATCTGCGACATGGGTACCTCCGCAACTCCGCGGTCCGTCCGGGGGTCGGGCCTGCGGTCTGAGGGTTGACGGGGCGGTTCTGCCTGCGGCACCGCGGACGGCACCGCACTACGGGCCACGTGGAGCGCCGCGCACGGCTCCGCGCGCCGGCGCGTTCCGGCACGACCGTGCACGGTGTCTACGTGCGTAGAAAGTTGGTGCGTCGACCGTAGGCCCGGCCTCGGTCGCCTGACAATACGTCGGACGTAACGCGCCCGGGGCGATCCTGTTACCCGGACACGCGGGGTCTCGTAGATGGGATGAAACGGTCATCTACCCCGACAGTGCTCGCCTTACTCATTCGGGTGAATCGTGTGCGAGGTGGTGCGGGTCCGGGCAAGAGGGTTGATGATGCTGCTCCGGTCCGTCGCCGGGCGGTCGCCGACGGTGAGCCACCGCAGGTCCCCGGCGTTCGGTCGTTCACGCGTGTGCAGGGGGAGGTGGACGTGACGGCTGTACCCGAGGAGGGCGGAGGCCCCGCGCACCCGGCCCGCTCGTACCCGGTGCCTCCGTACCCGGTGCCTCCGTACCCGGCGCCTCCGTACCCGGCGCCTCCGCACCCGGCGCGCCGACGCCCGGTACCGGCGTGGGCCGGAGTCCTGCTCGGGCTCGTCGTCCCGGTACCGGCCGCCCTCGGGTGGCTGCTCTTCGCCCGGTGGACGGCGGACGGCCAGGGCGCCCGGGACATCCGCCTCCAGCTGGCCGGCTCCCGAGCCGCCGCCGCGGCCGTGGTCGCCGACCGGGCCGCCGACTTCCGCGCGTCCCTGGACGCGGACCTCTGGCTGGTCTGCGGCTACTCGGTGACGCTGACGGCCGCCGGGATGCTCGGCGGATACGTGTTCACGCGGCCGCACTGGCGGCTGGTCGCGCTCGTCGCCGGCCTCGCGGGCGTGCTGGCGGGTGCCTGTGACCTCGCCGAGGACCTCCTGCTCGACGCCGGGCTGGGCGGGGGCGGTCCCGGACCGGCGGGCGGTGACACACCCTTCCTGGCGGCGGCCGCGTTCGCCACCGTGAAGTGGCTGCTGCTCCTGCCCGCGGGGGTGGTCGGCACGGTGGTCTGCTCCGCCACCGTCCACCGGGCCGCGCGCGGGGTGCTGCGGCGGCCTGCGGAGGAGACGGCCGGCGGTCCGAACCGCGGGCCGAACGGCGGGACGAGCGGCGCACCGGAGGACGGGCCGAGCGCCGTCCACGGCGACGAACCGGACGGCGGACCGGATCACGGACCCGACGACGGACCCGACGGCGGACCCGACGCCGAACCGGACCTCGGACCGGAGCTGATCCCCCCGTGGCCGGTGGCGACGGCGCGGGGCGGACGGTGGCCACCCGGACCTCGGACCCACGGGCCGCTCACCCGACAGGCCCGCTGGCGCAACGCCGCCCGGGTCCCGCCCGGCCGCGAGCACGCCCCGCTCGGTTTCTGCGTCTCCGGCGGCGGCATCCGCTCGGCCTGCGTCACCCTCGGGGCCCTCCAGTCCCTGCGCCCGTGGCTGAAGCAGGCCCGCTACCTGGTCTCCGTCTCCGGCGGCGGCTACACGGTCGGCGCCATGCAGCTGGCGCTCAGCGACTCCGCGCCGGCCTGCCCCGTCCGGGCCGTCTCCGGTCTGACCGCCGACACCGTGCTGGAGCCCGGATCCCCCGAGGAGGACCACCTCCGACGCCACGCCAAGTACCTGGCGGACGGCGCGGGCGA
The DNA here is from genome assembly GCF_036290945.1 of Streptomyces sp. BE303. Lineage (NCBI taxonomy): Bacteria > Bacillati > Actinomycetota > Actinomycetes > Kitasatosporales > Streptomycetaceae > Streptomyces > Streptomyces sp. BE303. Next base: position 8,461 of record NZ_JAQYWZ010000773.1, on the reverse strand, counting down.
GTGGCTGGTCGCCCTGGGCACGCTGCTGCGCGGCCTCGTCGCGGCGCTCGCCCTGCTGCTCGCCTCCGTCCTGGTGATCGGCCTGGGGCTGAGCCGCTTCTACCACCTCGTCCCGCTCACCGACCTGGACGCCCTGGCCGCCGTCGGCCTGCACCCCCAAGGCCCGGTCACCGGGGGCGGCGTCGGCGGGCCCGGGCTCGGCCCGCTCGCCCTCCGCGCCCCCGCCCTGCTCACCCTGGTCGGGCTGCTGACGGCGGCTGCCCTGGGCTGGCTGCTCTGGCTGCTGACCTTCTCCTGGCTCGGCTGGGACACCCTCCTGCCGCGCGTCCTGCGCCGGTTCTCGCAGGCCGCACTCGCCGTGGCGGCCCTGGTCACGCTCGGCGTCCTGGCCGTACCCGGGCTGGCCTGGGGCGCGGTCCGGCTGCAACAGGCGCTCGCCGTCGGCGCACGGCAGACCGGCGCCGGCATAAGCGCCACCGTGCTGCTCAGCTACCTGGCCCTGCTGCTCGGGATCCTCTGGCACGGCCGGCACGCCATCGGACAAGGGGCGGCGGTGCTCGGCGGGCTGGTCCGCGGCACCCGGCGGATCGGCGGCAGCCTCACCGGGCGGATCGCCGAGTACCTGGTGCTCTGGTCGGCGCTGGCCGCGCTCACCGCGGGCGCGCTGCTGGCGCTCGGCTGGGCGGTGGCCACCGGGCACGCCTGGCCGCCGGCCGCGCAGCTCCTGCTGCCCCTGGTCCTCGGCACCGTCGGCCTCAACCTCGACCAGACCTGGATGGGCCTGCACCCCTTCTACCGTCGGCGCCTCGCCGCCGCGTTCGCCGTCCGCCGCTCGGTCGAGCGCGGTGACGGCGGCCAGGACGGTGCCAGTGCCAGTGCCAGTGCCGGTGACCGTGACGGCGGGGAGGTGCTCGCCCGGCCGTACCACTTCTTCCGCGAGCAGACCCGCCTCAGCCACTACGGCGCCCGGCACCCCGACTTCCCGCAGGTGATCTTCGCCGCGGCGGCCAACCTCTCCGGCAACGCGCGCACGCCGCCCGGCCGCCGGGCGGTCTCGTTCACCTTCTCCTCCGACTACGTGGGCGGACCGGACGTCGGGTACGCCCGCACCGACCTGCTGGAGCGACGCACCCGGCGGCACATCGGCCGGGACCTCACGGTGCAGTCCGCGATGGCCGTCTCCGGCGCGGCGTTCTCGTCCGCGATGGGCCGTCAGTCGCGCGGCTACCAGGGGCTGTTCGCGATCACCAACGCGCGGCTCGGGACCTGGCTGCCCAACCCGGCGGCGCTCGCCCCGCTCTGGGCCGCCGACCGGGACTGGCGGTACGCGCCGCAGCCCGCCGTCCGCCGGCTCCCCTACCAGCTGCGCGAGGTCTGCGGCCGGTACCCGATGGACGCGCGGTTCCTGCTCACCACCGACGGCGGCCACTACGAGAACCTCGGACTCGTCGAACTCCTGCGGCACGGCGTGCGGACGGCGGTCTGCATCGACGCCAGCGGCGACTCGACCCTCGCCGCCACCCTGGCGGCGGCGATCACCCTGGCCCGCGAGGAGCTGGGCATCACCATCACCCTCCGCGAACCGGACCTGCTGATCCCGGGCAGCGCCGGGACCGCGGGCGCCGCCGGGGACGGCCCGCACGGGAGCCCCTCCTCCGACGGGGCCGGGCACCCGCCACTGCGCGGCCTGGCGGCGCGGCTGGCCGACCGGCTCTCCGCCCGGGCGGTGGTCGTCGGTGACATCGAGTACCCGTGGCCGCTCGACCTGGACGGCGGCTGCTCCGCGGACGGCGCCGATCCGTCGGCCGCCCGGCGGGGCACGCTGATCGTCGCCCAGGCCGCCCTCACCGCCGGCATGCCGTACGAGTTGCACGCGTACGCGATGACCGACGCGTCCTTCCCGAACGACAGCACCAGCGACCAGTGGTTCGACCACCGGCAGTTCGACGCCTACCAGACCCTCGGCCGGTACCTCGGCGAGCAGGCCGAACCCGCGGTGAAGGCGGCCCTGTCCGGCGCCGGGCCGAGAGCCACGTCCGGGACCCGGGCCGGTTCGGGCTCCGGAACCGGGACCGGGACCCCGGCCGGGACCGCCGCCGATACCGCTTCCGGGGCCGCCCCCGGCACCGGACCGGCGCCCCCGCCGGGGGCCGCGTCGGTTCCTCTGCCCGGGCCCGCTCCGGCGCCGGACGCCGAGGTGGCGGGCGGTCCGCCGACCGGTCCTCCCGCCCCGCCCGATCGGGCGCGCGGCCCGCGACCATGAGGGTGCTCGCTTGACTCGTGCCCGTTCCGTCGGGAAGGATCCGGCGCATGGACTCCGGCACCACTCTGGTCTGCCGCCTGCACGTCGATCTCCGACGCCAGGCGAGTTCCATCTGTGCCTGTTGACCCTGTCCTTCCCCGCCGGCCCCTCCCTGTGACACTCCCCAGGACCCGCGCCGCGCACCCGCTCTCCTGACACGCCTCCCCGTGTGACCCGCCTCCGGCCGCCCCGTCGGCCCGGCGCACCGCACCCGGGCACGGCCGTACCGCCGCCGCACGGCACCACCCAGCGCCCGCCTTCCCCGAGGACACCCACATGAGCCTGGACCTCGCCACCGACACGCTCGCCTCCGCCGTACCCGTCGCATCCGCCGCCGCCACCTCGGCTGCGGCGTCCCCTGCCACCGCCTCCCCGGCCGCGTCCGCCCCCGGCGCCCCCGTCACCGGCGCCCCCGTCACCGGCACCTCCACCGCCGGCGCCGACGCTCCCGGCGCCAGCGCGACCGGGAGAGCGACCGGCACGGCGGCCCCGACCGGGTCCGGCACCGTCGTCACCGAGGAGGGCCGGGTACCGCTCACCCCGAGCGCGCTGCGGGCCGTCGTCCGCGAGCTGGCCGAGCAGCCCGACCAGTGGATCCACCACGTCCGGCTCTCCACCGAGGAGCGCTGGTACCGGCGGCTGGTCGCCGACGACGACCACGAGGTCTGGCTGATCAGCTGGCTGCCCGGCCAGTCGACCGGGTTCCACGACCACGGCGGCTCGCGCGGCGCGTTCACCGTGGCGCTGGGCGAGCTGGAGGAGCTGTCGCTCGGCGGCCCGGAGCAGGGCCTGCTGATCCGCCGGATCCAGTCCGGAACCACCCGCGCGTTCGGGCCCGAGTACGTGCACGACGTCCGCAACACCGCGTCCGGACCGGCGGTCACGCTGCACGCGTACTCGCCGCCGCTCAGCTCCATGGCGCACTACGAACTGCGGGCCGGCGGCCTGGTCCGCACCTCCGAGGAAGGACCCGAACAGTGGTGACCACGATCGACGACCTGGTGGCGCGCTCCCGTGAGGGGGTCCACCGGCCGGGGGCCGAGGAGGCCTACCGGGCCCAGCTGGACGGCGCCCTGCTGGTGGACATCCGGCCGGCGGCGCAGCGGGCGGCCGAGGGGGAGATCCCGGGCTCGCTGATCATCGAGCGGAACGTGCTGGAGTGGCGGCTCGACCCGACGGGCAGTCACCGGATCCCGGAGGCCGCGGGACACGACGTGGCGGTGGTCGTGGTCTGCTCGGAGGGGTACGCGTCGAGCCTGGCGGCCGCCTCGCTGCGCGAGCTGGGTCTGCACCGGGCGACCGACCTCGACGGCGGTTTCGTCGGGTGGGCCGCCGCCGGACTGCCGACGCGTCAGGGCGGCTGATCCCGCGCCAGGACCGTGAAACCGGCGCCGCAGGACGCCGCCGATCCGCCGGCCTCGACGCCGCTGGATCGTCCGCCGTCCTGCGGCGGCCGGGAAATCAGGGACAGGAGGTTCATGAGGTCATAGGCTGATCGGAGTTTCAGCCGGTTCGATACTGGGCAGCCGCGCGGGCGGAGGAACGCCCGGGCAGACGACGACGTCACACGCCGCAGTTTGTCGACAAAACGCCACCGACCCGACCGTCCGTCACTCTCCCACCGCCTATCGACCGACCTACACCACCATCGGCGCCGCCACCGGGGGCCGCCGAGACGAGGAAACTCCCCGTGATCAGATTCGACGGCGCGGGCAAGCGCCACCCCGACGGCACCATCGCCGTCGAGGGCCTCGACCTCGACGTCCCCACCGGGCGCACGACCGTACTGGTCGGCCCGTCCGGCTGCGGCAAGACGACCCTGCTGCGCATGGTCAACCGCATGGTCGAGCCGACCTCGGGGCGGGTCCTGCTGGACGGGGACGACGTCGCCCGCCTGGACCCGGCCAAACTGCGGCGCGGCATCGGGTACGTGATCCAGCAGGCCGGGCTGTTCCCGCACCGGCGGGTGATCGACAACATCGCGACGGTCCCCTACCTGCTCGGCTGGGACCGGAAGAAGGCCCGCGCCAGGGCGGCCGAGCTGCTCGACCTGGTCGGGCTCGCGCCCGAGACCGCCAAGCGGTACCCGTTCCAGCTCTCCGGCGGCCAGCAGCAGCGGGTCGGCGTCGCCCGGGCGCTGGCCGCCGACCCGCCGGTCCTGCTGATGGACGAACCGTTCAGCGCCGTCGACCCGGTGGTGCGGGCCGGGCTCCAGGAGGAACTGCTGCGGCTCCAGTCCGAGCTCCACAAGACCGTCCTGTTCGTCACCCACGACATCGAGGAGGCCGTCCGGCTCGGCGACCAGGTCGTGGTGCTGCGCGAGCAGGGCCGGATCGCCCAGCTCGCCGACCCGCACACGCTGCTCACCGCGCCCGCCGACGAGGACGTCGCCGCGTTCCTCGGCCGTGACCGGGGCCTGCGCGGGCTCGGCCTGCGCTCCGCACGCACCGTCGCCGTGCACCCGGTCCACGACGGGCCGAGGTACGGCGGCTGGGAGCTGGCGCTGGACGACGAGCGCCGGCCGATCGGCTGGATCGACCGGGACGCGGCCTCCGCCGTCCTGCACCCGGCGCCCGGGTTCCACCCCGAGGCCGACACCCTGCGCGGCGCACTGGACGCCGCCGTGCTGTCCCCCTCCGGGGTCGCGGTCGCACTGGACGCCGACGGCCGGGCCACCGGCACGGCGGACCGGGAGGCCGTCCTGGCCGCGCTCGCCGGGGCGCCGACGGTGACGGTCGGACGATCCGCCGGGCCCGGCGGGCCGGACGTGGCCACGCGCGCCGGCGGCACCGGAGCAGGCGAGGCACGAGCGGGCGAGGCCGGCGCCGGAACCGGAACCGGAAGCGACGCGGACGGAGCCGGCGGTGGACGATGAACCGATCATCCGCTGGTACTGGATCGGCGACCATCTCGGCTACCTCGGCGACCTGCTGGCCGACCACGCCGTCATCGCGCTGCTCCCGGTGCTGATCGGCCTGCTGCTGGCGATCCCGCTCGGCCTCGCCTGCACCCGCTTCCCCCGCCTGTACCAGCCGCTCGCCGCCGTCTTCAACATCGTCTACGCCCTGCCCTCGCTGGCCGTCTTCGTGGTGCTCATCCCCTACACCGGGCTGGCCACCCAGGCCACCGTGATGATCCCGCTCACCTTCTACGCGGTCGCCGTCCTGCTGCCGACCACCGTGGACGGCCTGCGCGCCGTCCCGGACGCGGTCCGGCAGGCGGCCACCGCCATGGGCTACGGGCCGTGGCACCGGCTGGCCGCCGTCGAGCTGCCCGCCTCCGTGCCGTACCTGGTGGCCGGCCTGCGGGTCGCCGCGGTCTCCAGCATCTCGCTCGCCTCGGTCGGCGCCCTGGTCGGCCGCGGCGGGCTCGGATACCTCTTCATCGACGGGTTCCAGCGCACCTTCCCGACGCCGATCGTGGCCGGCATCGTACTGATCGCCGCACTCGCCCTGGCCGTGGACCTCGTGCTCGTCGGCGCCCGCCGCGTGCTCGCGCCCTGGGCCGTCCGGGAGAAGGGGGCGGGCCGGTGAACTGGCTCAGCTGGCTGGGGGACTTCTTCTCCGCCCCGGACCGCCGGAGCGGTCCGAACGCGATCGTCCACCGGATCGCCGAACACCTGCTGCTCTCCGGCGAGGCGCTGCTGTACGCCGCGGTGCTGGCCGTCCCGCTCGGACTGCTGATCGGCTACACCGGACGGGGCGTCACCGTGGTCACCGCGATGGCCGGCGCCGCCCGCGCCCTGCCGACGCTCGGGCTGGTGACGCTGGCGGTGCTGCTGGCGGGGGTCGGCGACACCGCCGTCCTGTTCCCGCTCGTCGCGCTGGCCGCGCCGCCCCTGCTGGTCGCGGCGGTCGAGGGGGTGCGCGGCACCGACCCGGACGTCCGGGACGCGGCGCGGGGCGTCGGGCTGACGCACCCGCAGGTGCTGTGGCAGGTCTGCCTGCCGTCCTCCCTCCCCACCCTGCTGGCCGGCTTCCGGACGGCGACCGTCCAGGTCATCGCGACCGCGACGGTGGCCGCCTACGTCGGGCTCGGCGGGCTCGGCCGGTACGTCATCGACGGCCTGGCCACCCGGGACTTCGCGATGACGATCGGCGGCGCGCTGCTGGTCGTGCTGCTCGCCGTCGCCGCCCAGTTGTTCTTCGCCCTGCTCGCCCGGTACGCGCTGCCTCCCGGCCTGCGCGCACAGCAGCGGGCCGCGTCGCGGCAGCCGTCGTGACGCCGGACGGCCACCGGAGCGCCCGGGAGGACCGGGCCCTCCGGGCGTTCCGTGCCGCCCGGGGCGCGCCGCGACAGCTCCGCGTTCCGGCCGCCCCGGGCCTCCCGGGGCGGCCGGAACCCCCACGTCCTCAGACTCCCGACGCACCTGACACCCGACACGTACATCCCGAAAGGACCCGTATCACCATGTCGACATCCGTGCCGCGCAGAGCAACCGGCCACCGGGCCGCCGCCCTCGCCGCCCTGGCCGCACTCGCCCTCACCGCCACCGCCTGCGGCTCCTCCGGCGGCGACCCGCTGGCCGCCGCACCCTCGACGGCCGGCGGCTCCGCCGCGACGGGCGCGGGGTCCGGCGGCACGGTGGTGGTCGGCTCGGCCAACTTCCCCGAGAACGTGCTGCTCGGCTCGATCTACTCGCAGGCGCTCAAGGCCAAGGGCGTCAAGGTCGAGGAGAAGTTCAACATCGGCAGCCGCGAGGTGCTCTACGGGCAGCTGCAGAACGGCAGCCTGACCGTCCTGCCCGAGTACAACGGCGCCCTGCTCGCCTACCTCGGCGGCAAGACGGCCGAGCCCACCAAGGACGCGGTCAACGCCGAGCTGGCGAAGACGCTGCCGGCCTCGCTGGCGATCCTCGACTCCTCCCCCGCCGAGGACAAGGACACCCTGAGCGTCAGCCAGGAGAGCGCCGACAAGTACGGCCTCAAGAGCATCGCCGACCTGGCCGGAAAGGCGGGCGAGTTCACCATCGGCGGCCCGCCGGAGTTCAAGTCGCGCCAGGAGCAGCCGCTCAAGGACGTCTACGGGCTGACCTTCAAGGAGTGGAAGCCCACCGGCGAGACCACCGCCAACGCCGTGAAGGACGGGTCGATCCAGGTCGGCAACGTCTTCTCCACCGACCCGAAGATCGCCCAGCTGAAGCTCGTCGCGCTCACCGACCCGAAGAACCTGTTCGGTGCGCAGAACGTCACCCCGCTGGTCAACAAGGCGAAGGTGGACGCGACGTCGTCGGCCGCGCTCAACGCGGTGTCGGCCAAGCTGGACACGGCCGGCCTGCTGGCGCTGATGAAGAAGGTCGCGATCGACAAGGAGGACCCGTCGGCGGTGGCCAAGGACTGGCTGAAGAGCAACGGGCTCGGCTGACACCGCGTCGCGCGGGGCCGGTCGGGAGGACGGCCCCGCGCGCGGGCGGATCACCCTTGCGCGGACACCTCCGGGGCGAACACCCGGCGCGAACACCCCGGCGCGGACACCCCGGCGCGGACCTCTCGCGGCCGGACCGCGCCTGCCGCCCTGCCACCCCCAGCCGTCCCCAGTCGCCCCCTGCCGTCCCTCGCCGTCGAGCGCCGATCGGAGGACCGCCCGGAGCCGTCCGGAGCTCCACCCGGAGCCGCCGGGTGACCACCGCCCGACCGGGCCGGTGACCTGGATCTCCGGTTCGGCAGATCTTCCCCTGAGCGGCGCGGACATGACAGTGTGACGACATGCGCACTCGTCTCCTCGCCGCCACCCTCACGGCATTCACCGCGGTGAGCCTCGCCGCCTGCTCCGGCTCGGAGTCCGGCACCACCGCGGCCGGCGCCTCCGCATCCGGCACCCCCGCCACGTCCACCGGCGACACCCCGACCGCCACCGCGTCCGCCCCGGCCCCGACCGCCACCGGCGCGACCACCGGCGGGGGCACGTCCGGAGCCCCGAACGGGTCCGCGACCGGCGCCCCGCCCACCCCCGCGGCCACCCCGGTCGCCCCCCCCCCCACCCCCCCCCCCCCCACAACCCCGCGCCCACCCACCCACCCCCCCCCGCCCTCAGCCGGCCCCCAACACCCTGGACGGCCCGCTGTCCTGACCTCCGGGCCGCCGTCGCCGCGCCCGTCTACCAGCGCCCGACCACGGCACCCGCAGGCCCGGCGCCCGCACGCCCGCCGTCAGCGGGCGG
>NZ_JAQYWZ010000772.1:0-302 GCF_036290945.1 Streptomyces sp. BE303 | reverse complement strand
CAGTCGTGGTGCGGGGTCGGCGCGTCGACGTGCAGGGTGCGCGGCAGCACACCGTGCCGGATCGCCAGCTCCGACTTGATCACCCCGGCCACGCCGGCCGCCGCCTGGGTGTGCCCGTTGTTGGACTTCACCGACCCCAGCCTGAGCGGCCTGTCCTCCGGACGGCCCGTCCCGTAGGTGGCCTGCAGCGCGTGCTCCTCGATCGGGTCTCCCAGCGTGGTTCAGGTGCCGTGCGCCTCGACGGCGTCGACGTCGGCCGGCTCCAGGCCCGCGCCGGCCAGCGCCGCCCGGATCACCCGCTG
>NZ_JAQYWZ010000771.1:0-467 GCF_036290945.1 Streptomyces sp. BE303 | reverse complement strand
GCCACCGCTACCACCCGAGGGGCGGTAGACACGGGATATGTCGCGTCTGGATCTGTCTAGTGTGCACATACGTTAACCACCGGACGGACGGTCATCGCGACGGAACCCACCGCCGCTACCACCGGACGGGCGATCGTCACGGCCACGGAAACCGCCACCGCTACCACCCGAGGGGCGGTCGTCACGGCCACGGTAACCGCCACCACTGCCGCCGGACGGGCGGTCATCGGGGAGGACGTCAGCACCGATGCCACCGGCGGGCCGGACGTCACGGCCTTGGTCTACGCCACCGCTACCACCGGACGGGCGGTCGTCACGGCCACGGAAGCCGCCACCGCTACCACCCGAGGGGCGGTCGTAGCGCGGAAGTTCGCCGCGGCCGCTACCTCCGGAGTGGTCGGGGTCGAGCCCGCTGCTACCGGAAGCACTAACATCGCGGGGGAGGGGTGCGCGGGGGCGGGGGGGGG
>NZ_JAQYWZ010000770.1:0-302 GCF_036290945.1 Streptomyces sp. BE303 | reverse complement strand
TGTTGCTGCGGTCGCGGTAGCCATCGGTGCGCGAGTTGATCTTGATGTTGTTGATCGGGGTGACACCACCGAGGTCGGTCTGCCACCAGGCGTTGGCGTCCGAGTTGGTGTGGGTGACGGAGCCGGAGAAGAACCGGCCGGTGGTGGTGCCGTCCACGGCTAGGGCCGCGGAAGCGCCGGCCCAGGTGGAGGTCTGGGTGGCCGGCCGTCCCTATGCCACGTTGGTCTGGTTGTAGACGGCCTTGCTCTGCCGGTCTGCGAACCTCTCGTGCACAGCGCGGTTGTAGTGCACACCGTCACTG
>NZ_JAQYWZ010000769.1:0-277 GCF_036290945.1 Streptomyces sp. BE303 | reverse complement strand
GGGGGCTCCTGGCCGACATGGACGCCGGCTTCTGCGTCCAGGAGTTCGCCGGGTTGGTCGGCGCCGGCACGGCGGCCGAGCTGCGTCAGTTCCTGGAGGTCGGCCTCCCGCGTGCGCGCCCGCGCCGCCACCGGCACCACTCACCACAGCCACTCCCCCCCCGGCGGACAGCAGACCTCGCCGCCCCCCGCTTCAAGCACCCCCCGGCACACCCGATGTTAGTCCTCGGTGAGGAACTTGCGCACCGCCTCGGGGCTGCCGGACTTGAGGGCCTTCT
>NZ_JAQYWZ010000768.1:0-27989 GCF_036290945.1 Streptomyces sp. BE303 | reverse complement strand
CGTAGCGGCGCCGACCACCGCCCTGCGGGCGGGTCGGCGCCGCCGGCACCACCAACTGGAACAACTCCCACAACTCGTCCGGCACCAGACGCTCCACGATCGTCACCGGACCAGCCTACAAGCCCAAATGAGACGTCTTCTAACTCCAAGCGCGGGACCGGCCGCAGTCCGGCACCTGGAGAGGACCGGCCCGCGGCTTCCGAACCCGAGCGGAAGCGGCGAGCCGGCCACGGTGCCCCCGTTTGCCGCGCTCCCCGTGGGACCACGGCCGCCTGAAGCGACGGCCGGATATCGCCGTAGGCCCGATCCCCGCGCCGCTACGGGAATGCCGGTCAGCTGCCTCTAACACTGCCTCGCCGGTGAGGCAGGCCGTCCGGCCAGCCCACGAAGCCGGACGAAGAGCGCCTCCGTCCTGTCAGACCCTGCTGAGATGCTGACGCGATGGACGACGAGGCGCTGATGCGGGGCAGGGTCTACGGGGCCGACCACGACGACCCCGACCCCGGCCCCCGGCCGGGCCACGACTACCGGGAACTCGTCGCGGGCCCCCTCGACGGCCTGCTCCTGGACGTCACCGGCTGGGACGCCGAGCAGCTCGCCGACGGCGCCGCGCTGCCTACCGAGATCGGCTCGCACGGTCCCGGCGGCCGCGCCCGCTACGAACCGCGCTCCGAAGACCCGCGCCGCTGGGACTGGGCGGGCGACACCCCCTGACCTCCCGGCCCGGGTCAGGCAATCTGTCAGAAGTGAACGAGGCCACTCTGCGGACCGGTGGGGGTCGATGGCTTGTTTCCGGGCAGGTAACGGTGGATGTTGGGGGCGTGGGCACGACGAGCCCGATGGGAGCTTGCCCCGCAGCCTGGCTGAGTTGCTGGCCGCGCGGGTCGCACGGTTGGGTCCCGACGCGGCGGCGCTGGTGAACGCCGCGGCCGTGCCGGCGGTCCCGGCCACGCAGTCGCTGCTCGCCGAGGCCGCCGGACTGGACGAGGCCCGGGCGGACGCCGCGCTCCTGGAGGCGCTCGGCGCGTGGTGTTGCGCCGGCTCGGCCCGGACACCTACGGATTCGCCCACGTCCTTGCGAGGGAGGCGGTCCACGACGGCATACCCGCCGCGGTCCTCGCCCGGACCCTCGGTATCGACATCACCGTCGCCGTCAAATGGCAGCGAGCCGCCGCCGGAGAGTGGGCCGCCTACGCAGCTGAAGTCAGCCGACGCACGACCTCGTGAGCCGTGCACCCGAGGGAGACCCGGGTGCCGGATATGGGAGACGTCGGGAATAGTCGCTGGTCAGGCCGAGGATCCCTGATGGATTGAGTAACCGCGAGACCTACGATGACCACCATGGAACCAGTGCCCGCCCTCGTCCACTCGGACAGCCCCTTCATCAATTTCCGAGACTTCGACTTCGGCGAGGGATCCCACGGCTACCGCTGGGTCGACGCCACGCGTTTCCAGTTGTCGTCCGAGGCACTGGACAACCGAGACGTGCTGGCCGCCTTGATCGCACACCCGCAGTTTCGGAATACGTACGACGGCGCAGGCGTCCAGGACTGGCCACGGCACGGTCAGTGGTGGCTTGACCGAATCACCCCCGACTCCTACGAGACCATCGACGCCGCGACGGCCGTCGACGTCATCCGCTCCTGGGCCAACCACCATGGAGACGTCCCAGATTCACTCGCATCACGCCTGCGTCAGTAGGTCTACGTCCCAATCCGTGAGGCGACCAGCAGATACCTACTGGGGCAGCTTCCCGAGGACGCGTTCCACGACTACGGCCCCATCCACATCGACTTCCACGAACTCGTCCTCATCGACCGCTCGGCAGCGACGCTCACTCTCCTGGTCGCAGCTGACGACTGACGCTGCCACGATCGGCGCCACAACCGCTTGAAGGGGGTATTCGGGCAGTTCCAGTAGCCGACTTCACCACTATGGGTATCGGACGAGGGGAACGGGAGATCCAGGTTGTCGTGAGTCTGGTAGGACATGGGCGGCGGCACCTTCGGGAGGAAGGCATGGCAGAGGTCGGCGCGGACAGTTCCGGTGTCGGTGCTGCATACGAGCGCCCCGGTGAAAGAACGGGCCGCCGCGGCCCGGCCCGTCGCGGGCCGGGCCGCAGTGGTGACAGTGAAGATCGCCGGCCCTGTGCTGAGGAGGGCAGCCGGTAGCGGTCCTTCTAGTAGACCGTCAGGGAACTCGCCCTGTCGTTGATCCCGGTCGGGACGTTGATGGGCGGGCCGTAGGCGCCGTACTGGCCCAGCAGGTTGCTGTAGTTGTCCCCGTCATACAGGCTCAGGGTTCCGCCGCTTCGGTTCCAGAGGGCGCTGATCCGGTTGTTCATGTCGTAGTTGGCGAGCTTGAAGGAGCCGGCCCAGGGCACCACCCACAGCAGGCCGCCGCCGTTGGAGTTCTGGAACACGCATGCCTGGCCGTGCAGGCAGTTGTCCCACGCGGTGATCGCGGACGGGCTGTCCACCGTGATCGGCCGGATCACCGCAGGGGTTCCGGAGCTGCCGTTGGCGAGGGTTTCGGCCGAAGCCGCCCCCACCGTGGATGCGAACATCATGGCAGTCCCAGCCGCCGCGAGAGCGATTCGCTTACGCATCAGATTCCCTTTCCTCGTTCGAGCGTACGCACTGTGCGCACATGTCAAATGGAGAACCGGCCTCGTGTCGAAGCCGGCAAACCGGCGCCCGACGGGCGAGCCGATGTTTCAGAGCCGTTGTACGGACCTGCCGCTGCGCGGTGAGGTCCCCGGCTCGTCCGTCTCCCGGTGTGCGGAGCGCGCTGCGGCGCCCCGTGCATCAACAACCCTGTGGCGGCGGCGCATTGTCCGAAAGGGCCCTCTGGGCAGGACATTCAATCCGGACAATGATGCGTGTGCGGCGGGACGGGCCCGCCCAGGGGTGGCGGCATGGACGAGAGGCCGGAGGCGACGGGGTGCAGGGCCCGTCGGGGCAGGCCGGAGCGGTTGGCCGACGCACAGGCCGGCCCGGTGGAACGGTTCGCCTGGGGGCTGCGGCAGTTGCGTGACCGGGCCGGCGCCCCGAGCTACCGAGCGTCGGCGAAGGCGTCGCGCTACGCCGCCAGCACACTGACGGAGGCCGCGAAAGGGGAGCCGCTCCCGTCGCCGGCCGTCGCGCATGCGTACGGGCGGGCGCGCGGCGGAGGGCAGACGGAGTGGGAGGCCCGTTGGCGTGCGGCCTCCCTGGCGCTCCAGGGCCCGGCGCGGGCGGCGGCCGGCGGCGGGAACCCTGCGGACGCAGGCGGTCCGGCTCGTGACCCGTACCCCGGGCCGGACGTGTTCGGCGCCGCGGACACCGACCTGTGCTTCGGCCGCTCGAGGCCGGCGGGCGATCTGGTGTCTGCGCCGGTGCGTTTTGGGGTCTGGCACGGCTGTGCTGCTGCGCGCAGTTCTGCCGGGCGGTGAGCTCGCCGCATTCGTCGAGTGCCTCCAGGACGCGATCGAGCAGGGCCGTCCCGGTCCCGACGCTGTCAGGAGGCACCCGTTGGATCCGCCCGTGGTAGGAGGCGTGCCGTGACCGGCGGGGTGCGGCCCGGCCGCCGCACCCCGCCGGCTGCGGGCCGGATACCGCAAGCCTGTGTCGTACCTGTCAAGCTCCGTCACCCGCTCCACGCTCCACGGCGGGCCGGAGAGCAGACCCGCCCACCTCAGGGCGCCCCGGCGGCCCACGCCGGACTGTCGGCCGCAGCCACCGATCCGCTTCGAACACCGGCTCCAGCACCAACTTCAAGGACGCCGGACCACCCGGTTCGCCACGGTCGGAATGCCCAGGCGGCGGAACTTGCCGTTCGCCTTCGGGATCATCCGCTCACGCACCGGGGCCGGCCGGAAGCTGCGTTCTCTCAGCTGAGACCGCAGCCCGTCGAGGAACACCTCGACTCCCTGCCCGGCCTCGCGGAATGTGCGGTTCTCCTGACCGCTCCTGCCGGCGCTGTGCCGGTCCGTGCGGTTCCGGGTCGGCGAATACCCCGGTCCACCGGTGCGTGCGACCACCGCTGGGACACGCGTCAGCGCACCCCGCCGCCCGCAGGGGTCAGCCATGAGGGGCCTCGTCCTGATCGGCGGCCTGGAGCGGGCTGTGCTGGGGGAACGTGGGCAGGAGCCAACTGGTGCTGTCGTCCGTGGGCCGGGAGGGCGGTTCGCGGCGAGGGGTGCCGCGGTAGTTCATGTACATCTCGGCCAGGACACTGACCTTCGCGCAGAGCATCCACGGCTCGAACGGCTTGGCGATGAAGTCGATCGCCCCGGCGTCGTAGCCGCGCAGCAGGCTCTCGGGGTCCGCTCCGATCGCGGTGACGAAGATGATCGGGATGTTGCGGGTCTGGGCGCGGCGCTTGATGCGGGCTGCGGTCTCGTAGCCGTCCATGCCGGGCATCTGCACGTCCAGGATGATCACGGCGACGTCGTCGTGCTGGAGCAGCGCCCTCAGTGCGTCCGTGCCGGAGGCCACCGCCAGCACCTGGCAGTCGGCGGCGGTCAGGACCGCCTCCAGGGCGATCAGGTTCGCGGGCTGGTCGTCGACGATGAGGACCCGTGGGCTGTCCGCGCCCGCAGGGGCGGGGCGGGTCATCCTGGAGTGCTGCGGTTCCTCGCCGGCCTGCTGCTCGGCCACGACCAGTTGGCGCTCCAGGAGCTCGCAGCGTGCTTCCGCGGCGAGCCGGCGCCGACGGGACTCCTCCAGCTCGGCCGTCAGCCGCGCGACTTCCGCCTCCAGGCGCCGGCGCTCGCGCAGCAGTTCCTCGCGGTCCCCGGCGTGCAGGACCAGTTCGTCGCCCCGGGCCCGTTCGCGGGCCCAGTCGCTCTCCAGCTGGTTGAGGCGCAGCGCCAGATCGGCGATGCGCTGGTTCCTGTCGAGCAGGGCCTCGCCGAGGATGTCGCTGTGGGCGGTCGAGCGCCGGGAGAGCCGGTCGGCCTCGGCCAGCTGGAACTGGAGCTGCTGGAGGGCGTGGCTGACCGAGGCGCTGGTGCGCTGGGCCGCCGCGTGCAGCGAACGCAGCAGGTCGATCGTCTCGGAAGTCGCGACGCTGCCGCGGTCGGCGCCGACGTCGGCGAGCAGGTCCTGGACGAACTGCCAGGGCGGGATCCGCTGTCCGGACAGGTAGCGGGAGACGGCTCCCGCACTCAGGTGCCGGCGCGCGCCGTAGCGGCGCACCGACGCCGTGGGCCGCAGGCCCGTGAACAGGCTGCGCAGGGCCTCGGCGAATGCCCGGCATTCGCTGTTCAGGTCGGGGCTCAGCGCTCGCAGGTCTCCCACCCGCCCACCCCCCGGTGTCTCGTAGGCCTCCACGGCGCCACCATCCTTGCAGTGTCGGGTCGGCTGCGGCCCGGAAATCCAAGGCACCCGGGCCGCAGCCTTCACGTCAGGCCGTCTCCTTGTCCGCAGGGTCCTCTCGGGGCTCGGCGACGAGCCGGTTCACGAACGACACGCTCGCACCGAACGCGCCGACGCCGTAAAGGACACACTGGGCCAGGTGCGTGCCCCCAGCGGCGCTCAGAACCCCAGCGCCGATACCCGTGAGCACGCCGACCAGCAGCACCAGGGCCGCCCTCGGCGACAGCAGCGCATGCCGCACCATCAACCTCCTCGATCCGTGGTAGCACTCGCCGCCACGACCTGCCCGCCAGCCGGATCGGCCTGACGGTGCATCACAGGATGAAGGAGGCGCCTGGTGTTGCGCCTCCGTTGCCGGGCCGGCAACACCGGATGGCAACACCGCGGCCTCGGGCTGTATCCGGCCGGGCACCGGCAATCCGGCCCCGGCTCCGCCCTCTCAGCGGTTCAGGGCCGGGCGGCGAGCGCCTCGACCTCGAACAGCACGTCGGGCGCGGCCAGGCTCGCGACGCCGATGAGGGTCTGGGTGGGCGGCTTCGAACCCCAGCCCTCCCGCACGGCAGCGGCGATCGGCCCGAGCTTGCCGAGGTCGTGGTCCACCACGTACGTCCTGAGCTGGACGACGTGGCCGAGGTCGAGCCCATGGGCAGCGAGGGCGACGCCGATGTTGTGGAACGCCCGCTCCACCTGCTCGGCGAAGTCGGCCGACACGACCGCGCCGTCCGGCCCCGATCCGTACTGGCCGGCGACAAACACCAGTTCCGTGCCCGCGGGGACGGCGGCGGTGTGGCTGTAGCCGAACGGAACCGGGTCGTGCAGACCGTCCGGATTGACGATGGCGTGCGCCAAGGGGATCACCTCTCGAATGCGGCAGGGCTTGTTCGTCCTGCCGGCAAGCCTCCCAACAAATCACGACGTCCTCTGTCGTGTATTCCCGTAGGGTTTTCCCATGCGCGCCGACCGCCTGGTATCACTGGTCCTGCTGCTCCGGCAGCACGGCCGGATGTCGGCCGCCACTCTGGCCGCCGAGCTGGAGGTGTCCACCCGCACCGTCCTGCGCGACATCGAGGCGCTGTCCGCCGCCGGCGTCCCGGTCTACGCCGAACGCGGCCGCCACGGCGGGTTCGCCCTGCTGCCCGGATTCCAGACCGAGCTCACCGGACTCAGCCATGACGAGGCACTGGCCCTGCTGGTTGCCGGATCGCGGCGCGGCACCCAGGCGTTCGGCCTCGGCGCGGCGCTCGCCTCAGCCATGCGCAAGGTGGTCGACGCCCTGCCCGAGAACTCCCGGGCGACCGCGGCAGGCTCCGTGCGGAGACTGCTCGTCGATCCCGACACCGACCTCCTCGCGCGTCGACGGAAGGCCGAGGAGGTGCCCGACGCCGTCATGGCCGAGGTCCGGCGCGCGGTGCTCGCCGGACAGAAGCTGCGCATCCACTACGCGGCGGTGGACCAGGCCCCGAAATGGCGCACGGTGGACCCGATCGGGCTGGTCACCGTCCGCGACCAGGGCTACCTGCTGGCCGCGAGGTCAGGCGAGGACCGCACCTACCGGCTGTCCCGGATCGTGGCCGCCGAGGAGCTCGCCGAACCGGCCCAGCGGCCGGACCGGATCGACCTGGGCCGAGCGTGGGAGGAGCGCAGCATCCGGTTCCGCACCGGCGGGGACCAGGTCACCGTGCTGCTCCGGGTGGACCGGGCGCGGCGGGACGAGCTGGGGGGCACCGCGTTGACCGTCCACGCCGGAGAAGTCGAGGGCCCGGACGGCTGGCTGCGGCTCGAAGCGACCTTCCAGGATCCCCGGCACGCCGAATGGGCGCTCTGGCAGCTCGCCACCGACGCGGAGGCCCTGGCCCCGCCATGGCTGCGCGACCGCCTGCGCGACCGCGCCGCCGCGATCGCCGCCTCCTACAACGCGTCGCCCCGAGGCCTGCGTTCCGATTCCTGAGGCCCGAGGCGGGACACCGCCGGAGCTCGATGCCCGAGGTCCGAAGCAGGGCACCTAAGGAAGGGCGGCCGAGGCGCGGAAGGACGTCGTGACCGTCTGGGGCCCGCCAAGACGAGTGTCGACCCCGAATCGACCTCACCGCGGCCTACGCCTGGCTTCGCGGATCTCTGCCCCGTTCCGAGGTCGTACGGAGACTTGCCGCGGTTGTCCTCTCCGAGAAGACCGGTACCGCCCTCACCCGGACCGCCCTGTGGGGTAGTCCCGAGGTCGTCACGCCCGGCGCGAAGACCGCCACCGACGGACTCGTCGGCCGCCACCCCTGGCCGCCACCCCTGGCCGGCATCCTGGCGACAGCGACCGCCTGGAACGCCCCGAACAGCTCGCAACCTACGGCTTCGCCGACGACCCGCTCGACACACCGCCCGAACACTTCAACGCGCCGCACGGCCGCTTCGTCGTCGCACATCTCAAGGACCACCCTCAAGCACTCGGCTGCGGGGGCTGGCACATGACGACGCCCGGAACCGCTGAGATCAGGCGCATGTACGTGACACCGGAAGCTCGTGGCGTGTTCCTCGGCAGCCAGATCCTCCGTTTCCTCGAACCAGTGGCCCACCGCGACGGACGGTCAGGCGGGGAGATCGAGGGTGGCGACGGCTCCGCCCTCTGGGGCGTTCGCGAAGGTCAGACGGGCGTTGAGGACTGCGGCCTGGCCGGTGGCGATGGTGAGGCCGAGGCCGTGGCCGTGGCCGCGTTCCGCGGCCCCGGTGCGGAAGCGCTGCGGCCCATCGGCGAGGAGGGTGTCCGGGAAACCGGGTCCGTGGTCGCGCACGGTGATCCGGCTGCCGGCGACGATGACCTCGACGGGGGCGGCGCCGTGCCGATGGGCGTTGGCGATGAGGTTGGTGATGATCCGCTCCACGCGGCGCGGGTCGGTGCGGACGGTGGCGGGTGTCGTCAGCCGGAGCCGGACAGGGCCGTCGCCCTTCCTGCTCACCTCGTCGATGAGATCTCCCAGAGGTACCTCGTCGAGGCGGGCGCTCTCGGCACCGGCGTCGAGACGGGAGACCTCCAACAGGTCCTCCACCAGGCCGCGCAGGGCGCGGACCTGGGTACGCACCAGGTCAGTGGCCTCATCGTCCTCGGGCAGCAAGCCGGCGGCGGTGACCAGGCCCATCAGCGGGGTACGAAGTTCGTGCGCGACGTCGGCAGTGAAGCGCTTCTCCGCGGCGAGCCGCCCTTGCAGCGTCGCGGCCATCTCGTCCACGGCAGTGGACATCTCGGTGATCTCGTCGCGGGCGCGGCCCCGGCGGCCGATGCGGGCGTCGAGATCGCCGTCCGCGATCCGGCGGGCGGTCCGGGAGGTGTGGCGCAGGCGCCGGTTCATCCGCTCTGCCGCCAGCGCGGTGACGGGTACGACGACGGCGAGGGCCGCGAGGGCGGCCTTGACGATGCTGCGGTCCAGCAGTTGGAGGCTGCGCACGGTGGCGCTCAAGTCGGTACGGACGGTGAGCACCTGGTCGTCGCCGACCGGGACGGCCGCCCACATCCAGTACCAGTTCGGTGCTTTGACGTCGTACCACAGCGCGTACTCACCGGGGACCTGCGCGTCCTGGACCGCCTGGGCCAGCGGCCCGGGCAGGCTGTCCCTGGGCTGGAGGGAGGCGTAGTCGGGGCGGCGGCCGGTACGGGAGAACTCCTGCTCCGCGGAGCCCAGCCGGGCGATCGCCAGGTCGCGCCCCGTCCGGTCGCCCCGCTCCGCGGTCGCTCGGTGGACGAGCACGCCGATCACCACGGCGATCGCACCGCAGGCGAGCGCGACCAGGGCGGTGATCTTCCAGCGGAGGGAGCGCGGGTCCAGCAGGCGCGGGCCGACGCCTCGTGCGGTCATCGCGTCAGCTCCGTACGAGCTTGTAGCCGAAGCCCCGGACGGTTTCGATGCGCTCGGCGCCGATCTTCTTCCGCAGCCGCACCACGCACAGGTCGACGACTCGGGTGTCGCCCTCCCAGCCGTAGTCCCACACCTCGCGCAGCAGGCGGCGGCGGTCCAGGACCGTGCCGGGGTTCTCCGCGAAGACCAGTAGCAGGCGGAGCTCGGTGGGAGTGAGGGGGACGGCCCGGCCGTCCACACACACGTCCAGGCCGCGGAGGTCGATGGTGAGGGCACCGAAGGTGAGCAGGTCCGGCACCGGCCCGGCGGGGGAGCGCGGGGGCCGGCTGTGCGGCTCGCCCGGCGCGGGCTGCTCCTCCCGTGCGGGCTGCGCGGCGGCTCGGTCGTGGAAGGTGGCGCGGCGCAGCAGGGAGCGGATGCGGGCTACGAGCACGGGGATGTCGACGGGCTTGACGACGTAGTCGTCGGCGCCGGCCTCCAAGCCGGCCACGACGTCGAGGGCGTCGCCGCGGGCGGACATCATCAGGATGGGGGTGAGGGTCTGCTCACGGACGCGTCGGCACAGGCTGATGCCGTCGAGGCCGGGCAGCATCACGTCCAAGATCAGGACGTCGTGCTCGCCGGCCCGAACGGCGTCCAGGCCGTCGAGCCCGTCGCCGGTGACGTCGACCTGGTACCCGTAGCGTTCCAGGGCCATTTGGACCGAGCGGCGGATGATCGCGTCGTCCTCGACGAGCAGCACGTTGACCGCGTGAGGTACTCGGGTGGCGGACAAGAGCTCTCCGATGTCGTCGCCTGGGGGTGGGGTGCCCATTCCAACACGTCGGGGACCGTTCGCGGCCGCCGGGGCAGCGGTGCGCGGGTCGCTGCCCCGGCGGGTGCGGGCGGGCGGAAGCGGTCACAGCTGCAGGGACGCCGCGACCGGGAGGTGGTCGCTGCCGGTGTCGGGCAGAGTCCACGCGGACCGCGCGGTGATGCCCTTCACCAGGATCTGGTCGATGCGCACCACCGGGAACGGCGCGGGCCAGGTGAAGCCGAAACCGTCCCCGGCCTCCTGCTGGGCCGAGCGCAGCTGTCCGGTGAGCGTGCGCAGCGCGGAGTCGCCGAAGGAGCCGTTGAAGTCGCCCAGGACGACGACCCTCGCGAGCGGCTCGCTCCGGACGGCCGCAGCGAGTTTGGCGGCCGCGTCGTTGCGGCCGGCGGTGGTGAATCCCGCGTCCAAGCGCACCCGGACCGAGGCGAGATGGGCGGTGTAGAGGGCGATGGGGCCCTTGGGCGTTTGGACGGTCGCGCGCAGGGCCCGGGTCCACGGCATGATCTCCACCGGCTCCACGCCCTGCAGCGGGTACTTGCTCCACAGCCCGATGCCCCCGCGCACCTGGGAGTAGGGGTAGGCGGTGGCCAGCTCGCGCCGGTATGCCTCCTGCGCGCGGCTCGCCAGTTCCTCCACCGCCACGACGTCGGCTCCCGACACGGCCAGGGCACGCGCCGTCCGGGCGGGGTCCGGATTGTCCTCGTTGACGTTGTGGCTGACGATCGTGAAGTCCCCGCCGCCCGTGCGCTTGTCGAGAAGAGCCGGTGCGAACAGGACGCTCCAGACGAGGGCGGGCAGCAGCGTGGCCACCGCGGCCGCGGCGGAGCGTCGCAGTGCCGCCAGGAGGAGTAGCACCATGATGCCCAGGCCCGACCAGGGCAGCACGGTCTGCCAGAGGCTGGCGAGGTTGACCGGGCCGTTCGGCAGCCAGGGGTTCAGCCCCGTCAGGGCGGCGAGCACAGCGGCGGCCCCCGCGATCAGCCGCCCGCGCCGCCCCACGGCCCGACGGGTTGGGCGGTGAGGAAGACGGCTACGAACCGTCCGGCGGCGCGGCCCGTCGCCGTCGCCCGACCCGTGGGCCGGGACCGTGACAACCGTTGCCGGAGGCGTCGTCGCCGGAACCGTGCCGGTGCGCGTGCTCACGCCCACTCCCGCTGGCCGCCGTCGAGCGTCGGCAGGACGCCGGGCAGTTTCCGCCGCAGGGCGTCCACGAGCCGGCCACTGCTCTCCAGAGCCGCCCGCATGCCGTCCGCGGGAGCGGCGCCGGCCCGCTGGCCGAGCACCACACCGTAGACGAGCCGGCGCCCCGAGCCGCTCTCGGCGTCGGCGACCTCCAGCGCCCACATCAGGTTCCCGCCCGCCGAGGTGGTCGAACCGGTCTTCAGACCCACCACCCCGGGCAGGTCGAGCAGCCTGTTGGTGTTGTGCAGCGGCTCGGCCCGGCCCGGCAGCGTGGTGTTGCGCAGGGCCACCGTGGCCCGCAGCGCCGGCTCCTTCATCGCCTCACGGGCCAGTTTCAGCTGGTCGGCGGCGGTGGACACGGTCGTGGCCTCCAGGCCGCTGGCCCCGGTGTAGGTGGTGCCTGTCATCCCCAGCCGGGCGGCCTCCGCGTTCATCCGGGACACGAACGCCTCCTCGCTGCCCGCGTCCCACCGGGCCAGCAGCCGCGCCACGTTGTTGGCGGAGGGCAGCAGCATCACCTCCAGCAGCTTGCGCTGGGTCAGGCGCTGCCCAGCAGTGACGGGAGCGGTCGACTCGTCCGCCGAACCCGCCTCGGCGGCGGCCTGCGCGTCGACCGTGATCGTCGGCCCGTCCTCGCCGTCCTTGAGCGGATGGTCCCGGAGAACGACGTACGCCGTCATCACCTTGGTCACGCTCGCTATCGGCACCGGCTGCTGCCCCCCTCTGACGGCGAGTACGCCGACCTTCGCCGCCGCGACGGCCGACTGCCCCTCCTGCGGCCACGGGAGCCCGAGAGCGGCGATCGCGTCCGACACTGGTAGCACCAGCGCCCGGCCCGTCCGGCTGTCGTCGACCTGCCCGGCACCGCCGCCTTGCCGAGGGACCAGCGTGCCACCCCCGGCGCCGACACCGACGAGTATGACGACGGCCAAGGCCCACATCGCCCCACGGCGCCTCAGAGGGAGCCGACCGGCGGTGGTGTGCGGGTCTCGGACTTCAGGTTGCGTGGGCACAGACACGACAGCGGCCTCCCAGAGCCAAAGGGACGAAGAACCCGGTGGCAGTGGTCACCAGGTGTGCCTACAGGCTCCGTGACCGGCACTTCAGCCTGCGCGTAGCGGGGCTTCCGTTGACGCGCGGGTTTGTATCAGCCGTGTACTGCGTGACTGTCGTGGTCCCGATGGTGTGGGGACCACCGGGCCGGCCGGTGTCCTCACTCCGCTGCTGAACTTGAAAGCGTGGTTTCGGGCCTGGTCGTGGTCAGCCGTCCATGATCAGCCCGGTCTCGCGGAGGCAGCCGTCGATCGGGTGAGGGCGGGACTGGATCTTTCGCCGACTCCGCGTCCGCGTCGGTATCCGCTTCGGACGGTGGGCCTTCGCCGACCCGCGCCCGGAGCAGCTTCAGCAACTGCCGGTCGTCGTCCGCCGCATCCAGCCGGGACGCGTCCCCCTCACCTCCCGTGCCACGCTCCCGCTCCCACTCGCCATCACGCCTCAGCTGGTTCTCCACAGCGCCCCGAGCCCCGACGTGTTTCGCGTGATCGCCCGCGAACACCCGAGGGACGCTCCCGCGAGTCTCTCCCCCGGCGGGCGGCCCGGAGGCGTCCAGCTGGCCGGCCACGCGGCCCGGGCCGACTACGCCGGCCTCGTCGCCCGCCTGCAGCCGGAGGACCCCGCCGTACGTCGGCTCCTCAGTTTTCCGGCCTGTCGGCCTGTCGGCACTGGTCGGGCCTGTGACGGGGTGGGGTAGTCCCCACCCCCGGTCCGGGGGATGGCCCTTGATCGTTTGGGGGGTGTGCCTCGTGTCGGTGGGCGGGCGGCGTGCCTAGCGTGGTGGGTACGAGATCGAGGCCGCGCGCCGCACCCTCCGTACTTTGGCTGGGTGGCGCCGTCGGGGCGGAGCCGCAAGGGTGCTCCGTGCCGGGTGCCTCGGCAACAGGGTGGGAGACAACCATGCGTTCGTTCGTCAGGACTCCGCTGCGCTGCGCGGCGGTCGCGGCTGTGTCGATGGCTCTGCTGGCGCCGGTGGCGGCGCAGGCCGACGCCGGGCCTGCCGGGGCCGCGGACCGGATCGCGGGGGTGGATCTGGACCGGGTGACGATTGTGGGTCTGCAGCAGGCGATGGAGCGCCACCGGCTGACCTCCGAGCAGCTGACCGGGCTCTACCTCGACCGGATCCGTCGGCTGAACCCGCGTCTGGGGGCGGTGGTGGCCGTCAACCCCGACGCGGCGGCCATCGCGCGTGCGAGCGACCGCGCGCGGCGCGTCCACGGTGCGCGCGGACCGCTGGAGGGCATCCCGGTCCTTCTCAAGGAGAACATGGACACCGCTGACCGGCAGCCGACCACGGCCGGTTCGACGGCGCTGTCGGGGGCGAAGCCCGCCAAGGACGCGGAACTGGTCCGGCGGCTGCGCGAGGCCGGGGCCGTCGTCCTGGGTAAGGCGAACATGACGGAGTGGGCCAACTTCCGCTCCCCGATGGCCGTCGCGGGCTGGAGCGCGGTCGGCGGGCAGACCCACAACCCGTACGTGCTCGACCGCAGTGCGAGCGGTTCGTCCAGCGGGTCGGCGGCGGCCGCGGCGGCGAGTCTGGCGGCGGTGACGATCGGCACCGACACGGGCGGCTCGATCGTGGACCCGGCGGCCACCACGTCGACGGTGGGCGTGCGCCCCACGCTGGGGCTGGTGAGCCGCAGCGGCATTGTGCCGATCACCAGCCGCCAGGACACCGCCGGTCCCATCGCCCGCAACGTCACCGACGCCGCGCTGACCCTGTGGGCGATCCAGGGGCCGGATCCCGCGGACCCGGACACCGCACCCGCCGCGGGCACGCTCCCGGCCGACTACCGCGCGGTGTTGGACCGGGGGGCGCTGCGCGGCAAGCGGATCGGCGTCTGGCGCGAGGGGCACACGGGCATTAGCCCCGACGCGGACCGGGTCTTCGACGCCACCGTCCGGCGGCTGAAGCAGCTGGGCGCCACCGTGGTCGAGGGTGCGGACGTGCCGCAGCCCGAGAAGCTCCACGAGCACCTGCTCCCGGCCCTGATGACCGAGTTCAAGCACGACGTCAACGCCTACCTCGCGGCCACGCCGGGTTCCCATCCGGCCGACCTGGCGGGCCTCATCGCGTACAACGAGGAGCACGCCGACATCGAGGACATGGCGAGGTTCGGACAGGAGTACTTCGAACTGGCGGAGCAGACCGACGGCAATGTGGACGATCCGCAGTACCGGGCCCACCGCGCCGCCGCGGTCGACCTGGCCCGGCGCGCCATCGACGACACCCTCGCAGTCCACAAGCTCGACGCGATCGTCACCCCCACCACGCTCCCCGCCACGCCGGTGGACTTCCAGCCCGACGCACCCAGCCCGTTCGCCAGCACGACCGACAACTCGGTGGTGGCCGGCTACCCCCAGATCACCGTGCCGGCCGGCTACACCGACCAGGGGCTGCCGCTCGGGGTCTCCTTCCTCGGGACGCGCTTCAGCGACGCCCGTCTGCTCGGCTACGCCTACGCCTTCGAGCAGGCCTCTCACGCCCGCCACGCCCCGAACTACCTCCCCACCCTCCCGTAGCCCGCCCGCGGTCGAGGCCCACGGCCTTTCGGGGCGCCGGGCGCCGAACCCCCGGACGGCCGGGTGGGTGG
Source organism: Streptomyces sp. BE303 (assembly GCF_036290945.1). Lineage (NCBI taxonomy): Bacteria > Bacillati > Actinomycetota > Actinomycetes > Kitasatosporales > Streptomycetaceae > Streptomyces > Streptomyces sp. BE303. Next base: position 13,147 of record NZ_JAQYWZ010000768.1, on the reverse strand, counting down.
TGCGCCGGGCCTCGACGGCGGCATCCATCGTGGCGGCCAGGCCAGGCGGCTCGCGCTCCGGCTTGCCGAGCACCGCCGAAGTCATACCGCCCCCGCGACTTGCTCTCATGTCACCGGGCGGACGGATGCCAGGCGGTTGCGCCGGCGTGCACACGCCGGTGTTCGGCGTTGTTCTCCTCCTGGGCCCGGGCCGTGCAGAACACGGCGGTGTGTCCGGCCGGGCCGGAGCCGATGATGATCACGCTATGGGCGTCTGTACAGGCGGCGGTGTCGGTCATGGGTCATCTCTCGTGGCCTGCGGTGGACTTGGCGTCGATCTCGGCGATCAGGTTCTCGATGAGGGTGCGGATGGCGTCACGGACGGGGCGGACGGCGTCGACACCCTGTCCGGCCGGGTCGTCGAGCTTCCAGTCGAGGTAGGTCTTTCCGGGGAGGTAGGGGCAGGCGTCGCCGCAGCCCATGGTGATGACGTAGTCGGAAGCCTGGAGGGCCTCGGCGGTGAGGACCTTCGGGGCCCGGTCGGAGAGGTCGATGCCGACCTCGGCCATGGCGGCGACAGCGGCCGGGTTGATCTCGTTGCCGGGCGCGGAGCCGGCGGAGCGGACCTCGATGCGGTCCCCGGCGAGGTGGGCGAGGAATCCGGCTGCCATCTGGGAGCGGCCGGCGTTGTGGACGCAGACGAACAGCACGGACGCGGCGGGCGCGGTAGCGGTCATCGGAGGTGTGTCCTTCATGGTCGGGCGCTGCGGCCGGCGGGGGCGGACGCGAAGCGCCGGCCAGCACGGGCTGGTATCAGTCGCGGATGATGTGACAATATCAGTCCATGATGATGTCAGTCGACGCTGATCTGATCCGGGTGCTGTCCGACCCGCTCAGGCTCCGGATCGTGACCCTGTTGGCTCGCGAGACCCTGTGCACCACCCATCTGGTGGAGGAGACCGGCGCCCGCCAGACCAACCTCTCCAACCACCTCAAGGTGTTGCGTGAGGCGGGCGTGGTGGACACCGAGCCCTGCGGCAGGTTCACGTACTACCGGCTGCGGCCGGAGGTGCTGGAGGCCTTGTCGGGGCAGTTCGCCGACCTCGCGGCCACTGCTCGCGCCAACGCCGACACCAAGAGGTCCTGCTGATGGCCCGCACCGGGCCTGCCCCGGCGCCCGGGTCGACCGACCGCCTGTCGGTCGCGGCCGAGCTGTCCTTCCTCGACCGCTACCTCGCGGTGTGGATCCTGGCCGCGATGGCGGCCGGCATCGGGCTCGGCCGGCTGGTCCCCGGACTGAACGGCGCGCTGGCGAAGGTCGAGATCGGCGGGATCTCCCTGCCGATCGCGGCCGGTCTGCTGGTCATGATGTACCCGGTGCTGGCGAAGGTGCGCTACGACCGGCTCGACGCCGTGACCGGTGACCGCAGGCTGATGACCTCGTCGCTGGTGATCAACTGGATCGTCGGCCCGGCGGTGATGTTCGCTCTCGCCTGGGTGTTCCTGCCGGACCTGCCGGAGTACCGCACCGGCCTGATCATCGTGGGCCTGGCGCGTTGCATCGCCATGGTGATCATCTGGAACGACCTCGCCTGTGGCGACCGGGAGGCCGCGGCCGTCCTGGTCGCCCTCAACTCGATGTTCCAGGTGATCGCGTTCGGGGTGCTCGGCTGGTTCTACCTCGACCTGCTGCCCGGCTGGCTGGGCCTGGGGGAGGGGCAGCGCCTGGACATCTCCATGTGGAAGATCGCTCTCAACGTCGTCGTCTTCCTCGGCGTCCCCCTCCTCGCAGGCTTCCTGACGCGCCGCCTCGGCGAGAAGAAGCTCGGTCGCGCACGCTACGAGGCGAACGTCCTGCCCCGGGTCGGCCCCTGGGCGTTGTACGGGCTGCTGTTCACGATCGTCGTCCTGTTCGCTCTGCAGGGGAAGACCATCACCTCCCAGCCGCTGGACGTCGCCCGCATCGCACTGCCGCTGCTCGTCTACTTCGCGATCATGTGGTTCGGCACGTTCGCCCTCGGCAAGGCCATCGGTCTCGCCTACGATCGCACCGCCACCCTGGCCTTCACCGCCGCCGGCAACAACTTCGAGCTCGCCATCGCCGTCGCCATCGCCACCTTCGGCGTCACCTCCGGCCAAGCGCTCTCCGGCGTCGTCGGCCCCCTCATCGAGGTCCCCGTCCTGATCGCCCTGGTCTACGTCTCCCTCGCCTGGCGCAAGAAGTACACGGCCGCCGCCTGACCGCTGCGACCACGACGCCGTGACCCGGCGTGCCCGCCGGTGAATCTCGCGGGCTTGCCGGGCCGAGCGGCGAATCAGGCCTCCGACGTCGCTGGGCCACTCACCGGGCCGGCACGCTGAGAGAGCCGTTGCTCCAAGGCTTCGCGCTCGGGCAGCTCGGGCAGGTTGGCCTCGTGGCTGTCGGGGTTGCGGATGGCGGCGAAGCAACCCTTCGCGAAGGCCGCGGCACTGCGGTGGCCACTGCGGTAGGTGTCGCCGCCGAGCTTCTCCCTCGCCTCCCGCGTCCCGTCGCAGTACACGTCTCCGCGCGCCGGACCGCCGCCCGGTGCTGTCGCCCGGTGCTGTCGCCGACGCCCGGCGCTGCCGGCCTGCACCTCGGTGCGCCACCCTCTTGACGTGGCAGTCACCGGCGGGCGCGGGGTGTCAGTCGATGGCCGGGCTGCGGCGCTCGATGAGCAGGACGTCGCGCCAGACGCCGTGGTGGCGGGCGACGCGCTCGCGGGTGCCGATCACGCGGAACCCTGCTCTGGAGTGGAGGGCGAGGCTGGCGGTGTTCTCCGGGAACACCCCGGACTGGATGGTCCAGATCCCGGCCGCCTCGGTGGAGGCGATCAGCGCCTCCAGGAGGGCGCCGGCAATGCCGAGGCCGCGGCAGCCGGGGTGTACGTAGACGGAGTGCTCGACGACCCCGGCGTAGGCAGGCCTGGCGGAGACCGCGCTGACCACGGCCCAGCCCAGCACCTCGTCGGACGGGCCGAGGGCGACGTGGCGGTGCTCCGTCAGGCGGGAGGCGTCGAAGGCGTCCCAAGCGGGGACAACGGTCTCGAAGGTGGCGTTGCCCTCCTCGATGCCCGCCCGGTAGATCGCCAGGACCTGCTCGGCGTGCTCGGGCCCCATCGGCCCGAGGGTGGCGACGGCGTGCGGCAACGGGGCTCCTTCGGGTGGCGGGTCAGCGGTTGAGGTCGAGCAGGGTGGCCATACCCGCCACCACGGACGGCGCGACCCGGTAGTACACCCAAGTGCCCCTGCGCTCGCTGGTCAGCAGTCCGGCCTCGCGCAGCTTCTTCAGGTGGTGGGAGACGGTCGGCTGGGACACCCCGACGTCCTGGATGTCGCACACGCACGCCTCCCCGCCCGGGTGCGAGGCGATCTTCGAGAACAGCCGCAGCCTCACCGGGTCGGACAGCGCCTTGAACATCGCGGCCATCAGTACCGCGTCCTCGGCCGACAGCTCCGCCGAGGTGATCGGCGGGCAGCACGGCACGGCCTTGGGCTCCAGGACCGCCAACTCCAAATTCGACATATGTCTATGTTGACATCTGTCGAACCCGAGTGGCAAGGTCGAGATCGCCAGAATATCGATATTCATCGAATCAGAGGGGCGGTTCATCTCCACCGACCGCTCACCTCGAAGGAGACCATCGCCATGCCCGAAGGCCACGACCTGCCAGTCCTCGTCATCGGCGCCGGCCCGATCGGCCTGGCCGCCGCCGCCCACATCACCGCACGCGGTCTGACCCCGCTGGTGCTCGAAGCGGGACCGTTGGCCGGCGCCGCGGTGCGCGAGTGGGGCCACGTGCGGCTGTTCTCCACCTGGGCCGAGCTCGTTGACCCCGCTGCTGAGAAGATCCTCGCCCCCACCGGCTGGACCCGCCCGGACGGTGCGACCTACCCGACCGGCGCCGACTGGGCCGAGCTGTACCTGCAGCCGCTCGCCGACGCCCTCGCTGACAAGGTCCGCTACGACAGCCAGGTGACCGGCGTCGCCCGCAGCGGCCGCGACCGCGTGGTCGACTCCGGCCGTGAGGACCAGCCCTTCACCGTCCACGTCACCACCGCCGACGGCCGTGAGGAGCGGATCACCGCTGCCGCGGTCATCGACGCCTCCGGCACCTGGTCCACCCCCAGCCCCCTCGGCGCCGACGGCCTCCCGGCGATCGGCGAGAAGACGCACGCCGCCCGCATCTCCTATCGCGTCCCCGACCTGGGGGACCCCGCCGTGCGCACCCGGTACGCGGGCAGGCGGACCGCCGTCGTCGGCTCCGGCGCCTCCGCCTTCACGGCCCTCGCCGTGCTCGCCGACCTCGCCGAGGAGGAGACCGGCACTCACGCGGTGTGGATCCTGCGTCGCGGCATCACCGGCTCGACCTTCGGCGGCGGCAGCGCCGACCAGCTCCCGGCGCGCGGTGCACTGGGACAGGCAGCCAATGCCGCCGTCCAGAACGGGCACGCCAGTGCACTCACAGGCTTTCGGGCCGCCGGCGTCGAACAGGCCGGCGACAGACTCGCCCTCGTCTCCGAGGACGGCCACCGCGCCGAGGATCTGGACGAGGTCATCGTCCTGACGGGCCTGCGCCCGGACCTGTCCTTTCTGGGCGAGCTGCGGCTCCACCTGGACGACCGCCTCCAGGCCCCCGCGGCGCTCGCCCCGCTGATCGACCCCAACCAGCACTCCTGCGGCACCGTCTACCCGCACGGCGTGAACGAGCTCTCCCACCCCGAGAAGGGCGTTCACCTGGTCGGTATGAAGTCCTACGGCAGGGCTCCGACGTTCCTCGCCATGACCGGCTACGAGCAGGTCCGTTCCGTCGCCGCCCACCTCGCCGGCGACCACGAGGCCGCTCGGCGGGTCGAGCTCACCCTCCCGGAGACCGGGGTGTGTGGCGGCGCAGGCCTGTTCGACGAGCCTGCCGCCGAACAGGGCGCCGACGGTGGCTGCTGCGCGGCCCCGGTCGCCGTGCCCGCCCCGGTCGCCGTCAGCATCGGTACCCCGCCCGAGCAGGCCCCGGCCGACGGTGGCTGCTGCGTCGCCCCCCGCCGCCGCACCGTCCAGGCCGTCCCCGGCCAGGAATAGGCGAAGGCGGGCCCCGCCGGCCTCCAACTGGTCCGCAGGTTCGCCGGTACAGCCCCACGGCCGGGACCTGGACGGCTAGCGTCGACACCACAGGCCCGGCCCGGCGCCGGGGAGTGACGATCAGAGGTGAGGCTGTGGGGGTGAGCCCCCGGCCCGCCGGGCGGAACGGGGGCCACGGCCGCATCGGCCGGCCGCCGGTGGAGACCCTCCCCGAGCTGCGCGCCGCACTGTCCTCCGGCTACGGCTACCCCGGCGACGCCGATCGCCTGGACGCCGAACCCGCCGAGCAACTGCTGCGCCGTGTGCCCCCGCGCCGCGTGGTAGAACCCGGGTCGCCGGTGCTCCGTCCGCTGAGCTGCTGCCGGTGCCCCCCGGATCCATCGCACAATCCGGGCCATCGCCTGCGGGCGTTGAGCGGTCGCAGGGCTGGGACAATGGTTGTCCTGGCCGGGTGCGGACGTCATGATCGCGGGATGGCTGAGGAGACGGTTGTCGAGAAGACCTGGCGGGGGATGGTGGAGAGACATCCCACGGCGCGACGGGGGGCCTGCGGTCATAGCGGCCGCTTACGCCGAACCGCGATTGACGATGGATGGCCTGCCAGGAATCTCGTGGACGGTCTGCCTGGTCGGGGTGGATGATCCGGTCATGCCGACGGAAGAAGAGCTCGTCTCCTGAGCCCGTTGGCCGCCGAGGCATGGTGGCGCGGACGCGTGCTGGAGGCATGGTGGCGTACGTAGCCGTCTGCTGGTGCTCTGAGCACAACCTTCACCGGGCGAGGGCCGAGGGCGAGGTGATGCGGGCGCACGGAGGCCAGTTCGTGCCGGACCCGGTGGTCTGTCTGACCGGTGCCCTGGATCGGCCCGGCGACATCGTCTGCGGTGCCGGCCACCCGAAGCGGGTGACCGGCACCGGTCGGACGGAGAGGCTGTGTCAAGCCCCTGGTGCAGGTTGCTGGATGTGAGCGGGGTCGCGCCGGCACGTTCCGGCGGGGTTCAGGCTCAGGAGCCGGTCGCGGGCTCAGTCGTTGGTGGGCGCGGTGACGGTCACGGGGTCGCCGAACTCGGTGAAGGTGATCTTGTTCACGTTAGCCTGGCCCCGGAGGGTCGTCCGCTGTTCGAAGCGGAGCGTGCGGCCCTGACTGTCGATCCACTGGTCGCAGTCGAAGGTGGTGATCTTGCCCTTCATCGAGCGGTAGGTCTTCGGGTCGATAGCGGCGATCTGCTCCACCTCCAGGCGGCCGGACAGGTGGTAGGCGGGGGTGCCCGCGACGTCCTCCATGCCCTTGCGGGCCGAGGGGCCGGTGGTCAGCAGCAGCGCGGCGTACTTCGCGTAGTCCGCCTGGTCCTCGTCGGCGGAGCGCGGGATCTTGGCCCAGCCGCTGCCCGGCTTCGTCAGGTCACGGCTATAGGCGAAGTCCTCTGCGAGGACAACCTCAGTGTGAACGCCCTCCTCGCCGGGCGCGTCCACGGAGCGCAGCTCCATCCGGCCGGTGAAGGGCGCGTGGGGGTTGACCCGCCCCTTCGACGTGAACGACGGTGTGCCGGCGACCTCGCTGGTCAAGGACATGACGGCGGAGTACGGCGCCCGCTTGGCGGCCAGGGCCTGCTCGGGGTCGAAGGCGCCCGGCACAGGACTCGTGGAAGCGGTGCTCGTGGAAGCGCCGGTGGGCGCCGCGGTGGTGGAGGCGGCCACCGGGCTCGGGGAGGCGGTCGGCGCGGCCGTGGCGGCGCCGTCGTCGTTGCAGCCGGTCAGAGCGGTGAGAGCGAGTGCCGTCGCTGCGGCGGCGAGCGCGATGGTGCGGCGCATGGTGACGAGAGCTCCCCGGGATTGAAATGGTGCGCCGATCTTGCCATATCAACTGATCGCATTGCCTGGAGGGGACTGGTGTGCAGCGCGGGGCGGCTGTTGCGGAGGTGGGGCCGCTCTCAGCCGATCGCCCACGTTCTCCCGTCGGCTTGGTCAAGGCCGGAGGTCGCACCCGGCTGAGCCGTGTCCTCCACCGGTGGTCGAGGGCTGGGACGAGGGCACGCACAGGGCCGAGCAGGCGGAAGTCCTGATCGTTGCACGCTCCGCTGCCGGCCGGATCGGGGAAAGGCTCTGCGACGATCACCGACGGCCTCCTGGACGACATGGCCACGGCCTGGCCACACCGCAGCTGACCCGCCACAAGGCGGTCCCCCCGACTCCTCTCCTCGCCGACCAGGAAGGCAGCACCCGTGATGACCGACAGCACCCGCCCTGACCTCGCCGCCGCGCCCATCCCGCTGCAACTGTCCGCCAACCGCAGCCGGTTGCTGCCCGCGCACCGGGACCTGGGCCGGGTGTCCTCGACTCGGCGTTGGTGCGCGGTGCGATCCGGCTTCGAGGTCCCGTGCCGAGCCGGTCTTGGGGGCTGGCCTTGGAAGCGGGCTGGTCGGCATGAAAGCGGCCGGGTGTTCTAACGCCAGATGGCCCTGCTGCGGTAGCGGGGCCGGTGTTCACTGTCGCCGATGACCTCCCCGGAGTCGTTGATGCCGGTCGCGAAGCTGCGGATGGACCCGGGCGGGCGCTCCAGGAAGGTCGGCCTGCCGTCGCGGTCCCGGCGGACGGCCCAGCTGTCGCCGGCGCGGTCGGCAGCCGTCCCGGTCGCCACGTGCTGGTTGTTGATGTCCTCGACGCGACTCTCCGGGTAGCCGTCGGGCTCCTGGAGGCGCCTGGGCGTGCCGGAGGCGTCCCATGTCACCGCATGCGTCTTGCCGTGTCCTTCAACCGGTTGGCTCCGCTGGGCCCGGGTGCTGCGCCGACCTGTGCCCAGCTGTGCGGAGTTCGGTGCGACGCACGCGGCCTGGGTGCGCTGCCGGGTTCTCGGGTGGTGACGGCCCCGGCGGTGTCGGCGGTCCGTCGCGGGGTTTCAGGACTTGGGTGCGGCGAAGCGTTTGAAGGCCTCCCGGGTGCTCGGTCCGGCGATGCCGTCGATCGGACCGTGGTAGCTCTCGTGCTCCTTCAGCCGGCGCTGCAGGGCCTGGACGGTCTCGGTGTCGACGATGCCGTCGATCGCGCCGAGGTAGCCCCACTTCGCTTGGAGGAAGCGCTGGAGGGCCTTCCAGCTCTCGGTGTCCAGCAGGCCGTTGATCTCGCCGGGGTAGCCCCAGTAGAGCGCCAGCCAGTCCTGGAGGTACTCGGCCTCGGAGGTGTTCAGGCCGAGGTTCTCGACGGTTGTGAGCCGTGCGCCGGCCGGGGCGCCGGCCGCATGTGGGGCGGCCGGCGCGGGCGTCGCGAAGGCTGCGCCCGCGGACCCGCCGATGGCGATGGCGGTGGCGAGGCTGACGAGGGACCTCGTCATCGAGCTGGACCGCATGTGCTCCCCCTTCAAGATCGTGGGCGACGTCCGGGGACCCTGAAGGGCCGATCGCCCACGTATCAGTGTCGCCTTCGCCGGTCGTGTCGAAAAGCCGCCAATCGGGCTCTGCCCCACCGGATCACGCCAACTCGGCGCGGGCCGGAACGCGCTCGCTGACGGTTCGCCAGCTCCAGAAGCCCTGTCTCGACCACAACGACAACAGGGCCTCCGTGAACCACCGGGAACGGGATCGCACCCCCGAGCTGTCTGGAGGCCCTGCTCTCGCGCGCGGAAACCGCCGCAGTCACCCGATCGAGACTCCCGTTCGATCGACCGCCTTCGAGGTCGGTACGGGCGTCAACCACTTACATGCCGGGATGCTCCGGCAGGGCGAGCCGGTCCGACCAGGAGATCTCGCGGCCGAGGGAGCGCGGCTGTTCGAACGGCCGGTCTTCGGCGATCCACTGCGGCACGAGCGTGTCGAGGGCCTGTTCGACCTTGCTGCCCACCAGCTCGTCCACCACCCACCAGGAGATGTCGCCGTCCGCGCCGGCCCTCTCCGGTGGGTCGATGTAGACACAGCCGAGCAGAGCTGTCTCGGTCGCGTCGAACAGCGCGTAGTTGAAGGACTGGTGTGCGGCGATCTCCTTCTCGTGCCGCAACAGGTCGGCCTGGTCGGCCTCGTAGGTCATGGTGGCCGCGGGCCAGCCCCAGGCCGGGCCGAAGACGGTCCACAGCCGCTCGCGCGAACGCATCACAGCCGGATAGTCGAGCGGGGTGTCCGCCTCCCGGATCGGTCGCAGGTGACGGCCACCGCCCGGCAGCGGTACCAGGACGGGGTGGACGAAGTCACCGGGAAGCCAGCTCATGGCGGCCGACCGAAGAAGCGCGCGGCCGCCCGCTCTCGGTCCCGGCGGTGCTCGATTGGTGAGGAGACCACCCGTGACCGCCACCCAAATTCTCGCCGGGGCCGATTGTCTTTATCGGGACGGGAGATGGCCGAGTGGCGGACACCGGGGCCCTGCAGACCGTCGACATCATCCACAACACCGCGGCGGTCCGGCCGTCCATCAGCGGCGACGGGACCCGTCTCGCCTACCAGGGCGGCGGTGAGCACGACGTCTTCCTGTGGGACTGGGCCGGCAACACCGCCGCCGGTCCGATCGAGGGTCCCGGCCGGGCGGCCGAGCTCGTCCAGCTCAGTGACGACGGCAACAAGGTCGTCTAAACGAGGATGCCCTGGTGCGGCTGCGGGTGCGCAGCAGGGTTCCGTCCAGTAGGACGACAACACCACCCTTTTGAGTCATGTTCTTCGGGGCGAAATCCAGGCGCGGTGAGCAGTTCGATCATCTCCGGCAGTCATCGGCGGACGGTGGAGGCGGAGATGTCGTTGCCGCCCGCCATGTCGCAGAGCCGCTGGTCGTGGCGCAGGACCGCGAGGACGATCAGGGCGATCTTCCCGGGCGCGGCCTGCGCCGGCGTGAGCCGATGTTCTTCTGATGGCGGCGGACCAGGTCGCAGACCGTGGTCGTGGTGGCGGTGGACGGCTCCGGGCGGCACTGGTAGACAGAGCTGTCGGGCCCTCGGCGGGACTGCTCTTCTTTCACACGGAATCCCCAACTTCCGTCGGGGGGCAATTCGTTACGCCGAACTCCAGTCGGGACCGGTCATGCCGGTCGGCTCCAGCTGGTCACGAGAGAGGCCCCATCGTGCGAATGCTCCGCCGTATCGCCGGCTCCGCCGCCCTGGCCGGTGCCCTGGCGCTGGCGCTGGTCACGCCCGCCAACGCCGCCCCCGCGAACGCTCCCGCCCCCGCTCCCTCCGCCTTCGCCGAGCGATCCGTCGGCGCGGTGGGCCCGGTGCAGCTCTACTTTGGCGGAGTCGGGGGAGGCCCCTACAACATCGCGGAGGCGGCCGCCCACCGGACCGCGCTGGACCAGGCTGCCGCCAAGGGCTTCACCGCCGGACAGTGCCGGCTCACGGCCGGCCCCGCCGTCGTCACCTCGCTGCCCAACGGCTACGTGCAGGTCGCGGTCGAATACCTGTGCACCGGGGAGCCGATCGTCACCTCCCCGACCTTCGTCCTCTACCGGTACCACAAGAAGTCCGACACCCTGAGCACCACCTGGAACGCCCCGGTCTCCTACCAGCTGCAAGGGCCGCTCGGCACACTCCACACCTCCGAGGCCCCCGGAACCCAGCCGTTGTACCTGTGCCAGGTCCGCGGCGACCACTTCTCCACCACGGACGTCAACTGTGAGGGGCAGACCTACGTGACCCGCCTCGGCTGGCTCTACAGCTCCCCGCCGGCCGGCGTGGGCTCGCTGCCGCTGCTGCGTTGCCTGAGGAACGAGGACCGTCAGATCTTCGAGTCCCACCAGACCAACTGCGAGGGCCAGATCATCGGCGGCACCCTGGGTTACGTCCTGGCCTGAGGTCCCGTCCCGTCAGCCCTGACGCCCCCGAACGCGGGGGCACCGCTCCGGCCCCAGCCGCGGCCGGGGCGAGGGCCCGGCCACCCCCTGCCACTGCGCCTGCGCGCCGGCGTGGTCGAGGAACTGCGCCTGCCGGCGAACCTGCCCTTCGGCGTTCACGGCCAGGGCGCCTACCACGTCCGGGAACTCGACCTGCGCCCCGGCGACCGCCTCCTCCTGCACACCGACGGCATGCAGGAGCGCCAAGCGGAACAGGTAGACCTGTCCCAACTCCTCCTCGACACCTCCACCGACCACCCCCGCGAGGTCGTCGGCGCCCTGGTCGCCGCCGTCACCATCGCCTGTGCGGGCGACGTGAGGGACGACGCCACCGTCCTGTGCCTGGACTGGTACGGCCCCCGAACCGGCACCTACCCGGGACCTGACGTCACATGACGTCGCCGTTCGCGGGACGACCCGGCCGCCGGGTGACCAGAGGCGCCACGTTCCCCGGCACGGGCTGCCGGTGATGTCCGCCGGGCTACTGGCGGTGGTGCTGTCGGGCCGCGCCGTGGAGCGGCACTTGATCATGATGCTGGGCGGTGCTTCAGCCGGGAACGGGGTCCGCTTCCGCTGTGCGCGCCGGCGGGGACGGGCGACAGAGAACGGCGGCGGCAGTGTCGTTCGCCCTGCCCCGAAAGGCACCGGGCGCCGTGCCGGCCTCGGCCTCCCGTGTCGCGGCGATGATCCGGCCGGGCCCGGACTCGGACAGCTCGGCCATGAAACGCGGCCAGCTCCAGCCGTAGCGCTCGGGAAGGTGGGCAGCACCCTCGGACAGCACGGCGACCTGCTGAATCCGCGACAGTGGGATGCTCGCTGTCAGTGCGTGGTCTGCGGCCTCGGGTTTCGCACCGGCGACCCAGAAGCCTCCGGCGGCGTTGTTGCGGAAGCCGCTTACGGCCTTCTCCGTATACGAGTCGAGGTAGGCCGCCCGGTCGTCGACGATCACCTCGATCGCTCCGTTGCTCCGCTGCAGCGCAACGGGCGAGTGGCCGAGCACCAGGACGTCCAGGACGCCGTCCCGCTCGCGGACCACCGCGACGGTCGAGGACGGGCTGTCCGCGTTCGCCATGTCACAGCTTTGGCCGTGCTCCTCGACCAATGAGGTCAGGGCGGTACGCAGGATCTCCCGCAGGCAGGGCGAGCCAGGTGAGAGCAGCCGCGCGCGTAGCAGGCCGGCCAATTGCCGCACGTACCAGGCTACGTCGTGGGCGCAGCCCGTCGCGGCTCCCGTGGCGGTGGCGCCGTCCAGGACCAGAACGAACGTCGGCCCCGTGACGATGACGGCCTCGGTGACCCTGCCCGGCGCCGGGACGGTCGCGTGCGTGATCTCGAACGGCATCAGGAAGTTCCCTGCTTGGGTCGGTCGTACGGGGCGCGGGCATGAGCGGCTGCGGTTGTCAGGCGTGCCGCGCCGGGGGCTCGGCAGGTGAGGCACCGGTGGGTCGGCATCTGTCGGTCGTGGGCGATCGGCAGGCGTCTCCGGGGCGGGGAAGGGAAGCGCCGGATCGGAGGTCAGAGCGCCGACAGAGCAATTGCCGGCGCCGACACCAGCGGCGTGGTGTTCTCCCGGCTCAGCGCGTGGACCCGGTGGCCGGTCGACATGCCGATCACCACCCGGACGAGCCGAACCCGGAACGCGTAGGCGTGATGGGTGAGTACCTCAGCCGATCGCCGCGCCAACAGGCTTCGCGCAGCAGGTGCTTGAGTGGTCGTCGGAGGCCAGGAGAAGTTGGCGCGATCGCCGCGAAATCGGCGCGGGACGCCAGCGAGGACCAGCCCTGAGGCGGCGCGGCGGAGCGAGGAGAAGCGGGCAGGAACGGGAATGCGAAGAACCCTTCTCGGGTGGCACGTCCTCGGAACGTTCCACGCCACAGACGGCGCAGGGTTCAGGGGGCGGGCCGGGAGGATCAAGCGGAGGCGACGGCAGGACGCCGGTCGTGTGCGGCGCAGGTGATCGGTGTCGCACGACGCCTCATGTGGGCGGAGGTGTGCGAACCGCGGCACGATCCAGATCGCTGTGACGCGCGCTGTGCGTCAGGCCGGCGGCAGGGGGACTCAACGGCCAGGGGTGTGTCATGGCGTCATGTGGAGTCCCGCACCGCACATGCATGCGGTGCGGGCCCCTCGCCGCCGGGCGGGTGCCGTGGCAGAAACTACAGCGGACGAATGTTCTCGGCCTGCGGGCCCTTCTGGCCCTGCGTGACGTCGAACTCGACCTTCTGGCCCTCGAGCAGCTCACGGAAGCCGTTGGCGTTGATGTTCGAGTAGTGGGCG